>SLOD01000063.1 GCA_007132725.1 Candidatus Sumerlaeota bacterium | reverse complement strand
GGAACTTTTTCTGATATTAAGGTGACAAGATCTTCAGGGAACAAGATGCTTGACGATGCCGCGATCCAAAGTGTCAAAGCAAGCAGCGGCAAAGTTAAAAAACCCGAGGAAATAACACACTTGAGAATCCAGAGAAGTGTCGTTATAAGATTTGAATTAACTACTTCGTAAAAATATGGAGAAAGCTATGAAAACAAAGTTTGTTGTTGTAATTTTTGTACTGCTTATTATTACATCAGTCTACATTCAGGCTGAAGAAGCTGACTTGATCATCATCGACGATGAAGAAGATATTGAAACAATTGTTGTTGTTGATGACGAAGCTGATGAAGAGGAAGAAGAAGCGGAAAAAGAGTCTGTGATGATCGTTGATGAATCAGATGCCGAAATAGTTGTAACAGGAACAAGAACTGAAAAAAGGCTCGATGAAGCACCTGTAAAGACCACTGTTGTAAACATGGAAACTATGGAAAGAAGAAATGTTGCAAACCTTGCTGATGCAGTTGACGGAACAACGGGAGTCAGAGTTGAAAACAACTGCCAGAACTGCGGGTTCAATCAAGTTAGACTGAACGGTCTTGACGGACATTACAGCCAGATACTCATTGACGGGAAGCCCGTATACTCTTCACTTGCCGGAGTTTACGGACTTGAGCACATTCCTGTCCAGATGATAGACCGAATAGAGATCGTAAAAGGTGGAGGAAGTGCCCTTTACGGAGGGAATGCGATAGCCGGAGTTATAAATGTCATAACGAAAAGACCCGACAAGAACTTTGCCAATATGATCATGGAAACACAGCTGATACCAGGTGATGAAAGCGGCCTCAAAAAAGGACTCAGACTTGGTGCTGACGGAGGGATAGTATCCAAAGACCAGAGGGCTGCATTGTTTGTTTATGGTGGCGGTTTTGCAAGACAACCGTGGGATGCCAACGGAGATGGCTTTTCTGAACTTGGTGAAGTTAGACAGAACTTTGCAGGCTCTACAGCATACCTTACCCTTTTTGAAGGTGGTGAACTTGAAGGAAAATTCAACCTTATGAAAGACAGCAGAAGGGGCGGAGACAGATTTTTGAGAGCAAAACACAAATCGGAAATTACAGAAAGTGTTGATACAGACAGATGGGGTGGTGAGGTAAAATGGAAACATGATATAGCTTCTACAGGAACCAGCTATGACATGTCTTACGGTTTTGCATATACAGAAAGAAATTCATATTACGGCGGAGATGATGAGTTCGGAGACAACTACGGTAAAACAAAAAATCCGCTTCATGTGTGGGATGCAACATTTAACCAGTTTGCACAGTTCCTTGGGGCGATGATGTTTACCGCCGGGATTCAATACTCTCTTGAAGATCTTGATGACTATACTGCTGATGGATTAAGAGCAGTTGAAGAGAGATATACAAATTTCGGGGCATTGTTTCAACTGGACTGGGTTCCGATAAAATGGGCAAATCTCTTACTTGGAATGAGAGTTGACAAACATAGTGAATTGAGCAAAGCCATTGTCTCTCCAAGAACAACTCTTATGCTTAACCATAAAAACTTAAGATCAAGAACTTCATTTTCAACAGGTTTCAGGGCACCCCAGATATTTGACGAAGATTTTCATATTTCAATAGTTGAAGGAGAACCTTCTCCCACTATTAACTCCGATGACCTTGAAGCAGAAAGATCATTTAATCTTTCTCAGCAGTTTGACTATACATACAGAATAAGCGGATATACATTCAGACCTTCTATAAGCGGCTATTTCAGTCGAATATACAAAGCTTTTAACACAAAAAGCATAGGGGTCGATGATGATCTCTTTAAAGAAGGAGAAAACCGGAGACTGAGATACAACTCCGGCACCACAACAGTGATGGGAATCGAACTTGAAATGGATATCGCATATAAAAATCTTTGGACAGTTGAGTTTGGATGGACTTTTGAAGGTGCGGAAAACAGCGAAGCGGATGAAGATCTCCTCGATATAGGCATTGAAGAAAGAAGTATACTGAGAGCTCCGGATTACTACGGTTACATAGCGGGAACTTTAACTCCGTGGAAAGGGTTTGAGTTTTCAACTGTTTTAAATATCACAGGTCCGATGAAGATAAAACATGAAGGTGAATTCGGTAACGATGATTTCAGACTTCATACTTCAGAGTGGTTCTATGACTGGGATATCACAATAGGATACAAACATGAAATGGGAAGCGGCTACTATATTAAGCCATATTTCGCGGCAAAAAACATCTTGAACTCATTCCAGAAAGATTTCGATGAAGGCCCGGAAAGAGATGCTGAATACATTTATGGACCAAGGAACCCGAGAATGTTCCTTCTTGGCATAAGAGGGGGTATGTAAGGTCTCTAAAGGATAAAAGGCAGTGTTTACAACATTCCCACTATCGAACGATCAATTTGCCAGCCAGTTTTCAAAAGCTTCAAAACTGAGATCTCTTCCAAGAAAATCAAATATTATCTGCGTACCGTCTTTAGAGCCCCCCACAGATAAAACCTTCTCTCTGAACTTATTCATTATTTCAGGGTCGAGAAGACCATGCTCTTCAACTTTGGCAAACATGTCCATGGCGATAACCGTAGACCACATGTATGTATAGTAGTTGGAAGAATAACCTATAAGGTGTCCAAAACTTTCTGTCATACGAATATCATCATGGGCTATGGTGGGAGAATATTTCCTTTCTATTTTTCTTTCATAATCCTGGAAATCAAAATCTTTTGCATCCTGGGTGTAAAGTCCAAGAGAGAGCATTGCAAGATACATTTGTCTTGCCACATGCACACTCTTACCAAATTCGCTTGCTTTTTTCATTCGCTCAACAAGATCTTCAGGAATCGGGTTTCCATCATCATCTGTAGCAAACATTTGCAAAACGGAAATGTCCCATGCCCATTCTTCAAGCATAGTTGAGGGAACTTCAACAAAATCTCTCTGGCATCTCGTTCCCGAAAACCTGAGATATTTCTGAGAACCGAATATCATATGAAGTAAGTGTCCGAATTCATGAAATATTGTTTCTACATCGTGATGACTTAAATATGCTTTTCCATCAACCGGATCCGGCTCAGGAAAGTTGCCAACTATAGCTCCTCTTGGAAGTCTTTTATCTTTTACCCCGAGTCTATTTGAAAACATTGCAAAATGTTTATATTTATCAGGTCTCGGGTACATATCCAGCTCAAAGTGACCTATAACTTCGCCATTTTCAATAACATCATACGATTCAACACTTGGATGCCACACATCATCTCTTTCAACTTTTTCAATATCAACACCAAAGATCTTGGAAACGATCTTAAAAACACCCTCCATCACTTTGGATATTTCAAAATATTTCCTGACTTCCTGTGAATCAAAATCATACTTATCTTTTTTGATCATATTTTGATAAAACATTCTGTCCCACTGTTCAAGTCCTTCAGCCTCAGGATCATCCTTTCTAATATATTTCATAAAAACTTCCAACTCCCTTTCCACATGGGGAGAAGAAAGTTCCAGAATTTTTGTTATAAAATCATGTGCATTTTCAGGGTTTTCAGCCATCAGTTTTTCCTGTGAATATGCCGCCCAGTTTTCGTATCCAAGAATTTGAGCCCATTCCTGTCTCGCTTTTAGAATTTCTGAAAAAATTTCCGTATTAGCCGGAATTGCAATGGCCCTTCTTTTTCTATACATTCTTTCTCTCAGACCGGAATATTCAGCAAATTCAATTACAGGAAGATAGTCAGGCCAGTCTGTTGTAAGAATTATCCGCCCCTCTTCGTCCGGTTTTCTTTGCGAAATAAAATCTTCCGGCAAACCTCTTAGCTGTTCAGGATCTGTGACAACGATCTCTTTTGTGTCTGAAGCAATATTGGCATGGAACTTCTGATAAAGTTCAGTGAGTCTGCTACTGAGTTTTTTAAGCCTTTCTCTAGTCTCTTCATCTTTATCAACACCGTTTCTTCTAAAATCTGCCAAAACATCATTCAGATAATAAACATCCTCCTCTTTGAGAGTTTCGTCTTCAGGTGATATTTCAGCAAAAACATTGTACAAGTCACTGTCAAGAGAAAGTTTCGTACTTTGGGCGTTCAGCTCTCTGCTGCACTTTCTCGCCCCTTCTCTCATACCTTCATCCGGATGATTATACTGGTTGATGCCGGCACTGCACATTACATCATACTGTTTAATTTCAAGTTTGTTAAAAAGAGCTAAAGTATCCAGTGCAGACCTTTCAACATCAGGGACTTTAAGCTTTTGGGAAAGCTCTTCTATTTTATCAATTTCATTCCGGCACCATTCAATGAACTGGTTTCCCTTCGTGCCGAAATCTTCTTTTTCAGGTTGAGCTTCTTCTTCTGCTACCTCTGCTTCTTCTGCTGCTTCTGCTGCTTCTATTTTTTCTGCTTCAACTTCTTCTGTTTCAATCTGATCTTCCTTTGGAGCTTCTTTTACTTCCATTGTAGCACAGCTTTGGAAGAAGATAAAAAATAGGATAAGAAATCCCATCAAACTTTTTTTTGTAATCATAATAAAACCTCTCAGTTCAATTTAAACTTCCATACTTAATCAGGAATACGGTTTGATCCACTAATGTCAATAATATTTCCAATTTATTCCTTAAAATAGTCTTCCAGCTTGTGGTGGGTCAGACCTTCTTCCTGATGAATTCTCAAAACATAGTTGGCATAAACTTCCCGAAAAATATCTACGGACCCTTTTTTGTCGGGCCATCGAATTTCTATTTCATCTACATCACAAATATTCCCAATACCTATTATTTGAAAAAGATCGTTCTGAAAACCCATCAAACCATAACTGCTTTGAACTTCACGGACAAATTCTTTTTCCCCGGCTCTTACTATTATCCTTGCACCTATTGCGGATCTGTTCGACTTGCCCTCTTTGCCGCCCCCTATCATATCTATCATCACCCTGTTTGCATTTTGACCCGTATCATTTCTTAACACTCTTATCCACTGTTTTTCAGGTTTCTCACTATAATCAGAGGTGTCACTTCCCCACCGCATGAAGGAAACGCCTACTATCAAGTCATAATCACCGTCTCTGTCAATATCTATCAATGCACCGCCATGAGCCCTTGCTATCAAGGTCCCGGACTCTTTTGCAACTTCTTTGAACCTGCTATCATTTTGTTGCTGATAAAGAAGAGATGTCGTACCAGGGTAATCACTGCTCATTATATAAATGTCCATTTTACCGTCATTGTCAAAATCAGCCGCCAAACCACCAAGATCGCCGTCATCCCAACCTCCATAACGAGGTCTGGTGATACCGCTTTCTTCTTCCATCAATCTTTTAAAAGGTTCTTGGGGGAAGTTCTCATTTGTCAACAGTTGAGACCTGTCACTCGATCCACCTATATGCCAGTGAGCCAACTCCAATGTAAAAAGATCCATTTTTCCGTTGCCTGTGAAGTCGGCACACAAGGTTCCTGAAGAGTTGCCTCCAAGCCTGAAGGGTTGATCGGAATAGCCCGGTATCCAGGAATATTGGGAACAAATTATTGAAGGAGGGAGAGCATCTTTACAGTACTCTGTATCTCTATTGGCTTCTTCAGCACAATAACACCTGAAAAACTGATCATCGAAGTAGTCTTCATTATCATCAGAGGCAAAATTACTTGCAATAGAAACATCTTCAAACAAACCTTCACCTTCATTTATATATAAGCTGTTAAAGCTTCTTGCATAGTTTGAAACCATGATGTCTTGAAAACCATTACCTGTAACATCACATGCCGTTACCCCCCATGCCGGTCTATGATTAATTCCCGCCACAAGAGCTTCATCATCGGGTGCAACCGTCTCAAGTCCTGAACCGGATGTTACATTTTTAAATCTACCGTCACCCAGTCCTTTGTAAAGTGTATCCTGTTCACAGGTATCAAGATATCCGAACCTCCCGTAATGGCGGGCGGCAAAAAAATCAAGGACTCCATCCCTGTCATAATCAAAAAAGGCGACGCTTGCTATAGGCTCAAGGAAATCTTCGTGAAATCTCTGTGACGGCCCCGGTTTGAAAGTTCCATCTCCTTTATTAATATAAACTCTTGAAAAATCATCTCTGTATCCCTCAAGAGAGTAGGTTCCTCTGTCAACATAAACAACATTCAAAGCATCCATGAAGCCACTGTTATTCATATCAGCAAAAACAACAAATGTAGAGGCAAGTCCATTATTCCCTGAGCTGTCAGAAAAGAGTCCACTTTCAAAAGTAATATCTTTAAAACCCTTACCTCTCATATTTTTTAAAAGACGATAGTGTCCTTTGGGATTATCGGGGTCTTCTCTTTCCTTTGATGCCATTGAAACATAAATATCAGGCCACCCGTTTCCGGTAACATCCGCTACAGTTATCTGACTCCCTGTAACATCCATATCAAGAAGCCCCAGCTCTTCGGTAATATCTGTAAATTTAAGAGGATATGGTCCTTCTCCCGGAGTTTTACAGATCGGTTCAACAACATCAATATCAGCATCGTCATATTCATGCTCATCGGAGTCAGAATCATCAAGTATGTCAGATTCCCCTTTATCTCCGGAACAACCACAAAAAACTATAACCATGATCAAGACAGTAAAAAGAACAATAATATTTTTTATCACTGCAGCCCCCATTCAAAATATACAGACGCTTGAAAGTTAACTGTATTCCATAATGATGCTATATCAAAGTTTTTAGAAATTTTACAGAAAAAAATCAGTTCTTATACTTTCCAAATGCAATAGTTGCATTATGTCCGCCAAAGCCCAAAGAGTTTGACAGTGCATAGTTGACCGTCACTTCTTTATACTTCAAAGGAACATAGTCCAGATTGCATTTTTCATCAGGCTGGAAACAATTCATGGTCGGTGGAACTTTGTTATCACGAACCGCAAGTATCGATGCGATTGCCTCAGCTGCTCCCGCTGCACCGAGAAGATGTCCAGTCATTGATTTTGTAGAGCTGACAGAAAGTTTTTTTGCATGATCTTGAAAAAGATCGTTTATTGCAAGAGTTTCAAGCATGTCATTATAATAAGTGCTTGTTCCATGAGCATTTATATAGTTAACATCTTCGGGTGTTATACCTGCATCTTTGATCGCAAGCTCCATTGCTTTACGTGCACCTTTTCCTTCAGGGTGAGGAGCTGTAATATGATAGGCATCGGAAGCAGCCCCAAAACCCACCATTTCAGCATAGATATTTGCTCCTCTTGCAAGAGCGTGTTCCAGTTCTTCAAAAATGAGCATAGCTCCCCCTTCACCCATTACAAAACCGTCCCTATCTTTATCAAAAGGCCGGCTTGCATGTTCAGGGTCATCATTTCTTGTCGAAAGAGCTTTCATAGAAGCGAAACCGGCTATTGAAAGCGGTGTTATTGCAGCTTCACAACCACCTGTAACAACAATGTCTGCATCTCCTCTTACAACAGTTCTGAAAGCTTCACCAAGTGCATTCGTTGAAGATGCACAGGCGGTCACTGTAGTGAAGTTCGGACCCTTTGCGTTAAGCATCATCGATATCTGCCCTGCAGCTATATTCGATATCATCATAGGAATAAAATTAGGACTTACACGCTTAGGGCCTCTTTCAAGGAGTATTCTGTGCTGTTCTTCAAGAGTGTCCATTCCACCGACACCTGACCCCACTATAACACCAAATTTTTCAGCATCTATTTTTTCAAGATCAAGTTTCGAGTCATTAATTGCCATCTTTGACGAAATAATAGCAAACTGGGTGAACCTGCTCATTCTTCTTGAATCTTTTTTTTCGATCAGGTCAACAAAGGTTGAATTATCAACCTCCCCTGCTATTCTGACAGGAAATTCACTTGCGTCAAACTGAGAAATAAACCCGATACCATTTTTACCTGAAAGGAGTGCATCCCAGTATGACTTCCAGCCGACTCCGACCGGAGTAACACATCCAAGGCCGGTTATGACAACTCTTCTTTTCATTACTCTGCTCCCACCCATCAATGAGGTTGATTCAGCCTTCTTTTTTATTTTTCACATAATCAGCAATATCGCCCAGATTTTTAAACGCATTGATATCCTCATCAGGAATCTCAATATCAAACTCATCTTCAATTTTCATAATAACCTCAACAGCATCCAAAGAGTCCACCTCAAGATCTTTCATAAGAGATGTTTCTCTTTCAATTTTAGCATCTTCCAGCCCAAGCTGATCCCTGATAATCTCGGTAATCTTCTCAAAGTACATTTCCATACCTCCAATCTGAAGTTAACAGTTTTAGTTTTTATTCTTCAAAACCTTTACTAAAGAGCTAAGCCACCGTCAACAGGAATTGTCTGGCCTGTTATATAACGGGATCTCTCTTCACACAAAAAAAGAACTACATCGGCAACTTCTTCAGCTTCACCATACCTGCCAAGAGGTATGTTTTCTAAAAATTTTGATTTAACAGCTTCAGGAAGCGAGTCGGTCATATCAGTGTAGATAAAACCCGGAGCCACTGCATTGATGCGCACTCCTTTGCTGCCCACTTCTTTTGCCGCAGATTTAGTAAAACCGATGATCCCTGCTTTGGATGCACTGTAGTTTGCCTGCCCGGGGTTTCCGGTAATACCCACGACTGAGGAAATATTTACTATACATCCGGATCTTTTTGACATCATTGACCTTATAACAGATTTCGTACAAAGAAAAACCCCTTTCAAATTAACATCCATTACAAGCTGCCAATCTGATTCTTTCATCTTTACAAGAAGTCCATCTCTGGTAATACCGGCATTGTTTATCAATATGTCAATTTTTCCATATTTTTCAAGGATATAGGACACCATGTCTTTAACTTCCGATTCATTGGAAACATCTGCTTTCAGTGCTTCACAGCCTACACCCAGCTTTTTTATCTCATCTACTGTATTTTTCATTGTTTCAATATCTGCAACATCATTAACAATGATATCTGCACCGTTTAAAGCCAACTTAAGTGCTATAGCTTTACCTATCCCTCTTGCTCCTCCTGTTACAAGAGCTGATTTTCCTTTAAGACTCATTATCTCCCCCCGATGAAATATCTTTTTTCAACCGATCCAGCGTTTCTATGTTTTCAACATTGTATGTTCTGACATCTTTACCTTTTCTCTTTGCTATTCTTTTTACAAAACCTGACAAAGCTTTGCCGGGACCTATTTCGATAAAAGTGTCAACATCATTGTCCATCATAAATTCTATAGAAGGAACCCACAGAACCGAATTGTTTACCTGTTTAACAAGGCTTGGGACTATCTCATCCTCTTTTTCCAACACTTTAGCATCGGCATTTGTAACAACATATTTTTCCAGGGGATAGACCGGAGTATCCATGAGTACAGCTTGCAGCCTTTCAGCAGCAGGTTTTAAAAGAGAGCTGTGGAAAGGAGCACTTACCGGAAGCATAACAGCCTTTTTAGCACCTTTCCTGCCAACTATATCAACTGCAAATTTTACAGCTTTCAAGTCTCCGGAAATAACCATCTGTTCCGGGCTGTTAAAATTTGCCATTTCCACAACGCCTTCGCACTGGGCTTCTTTAAGGCATTCCTTTAATATTTCATACTCCATTCCCATAACAGCAGCCATTCCACCCACTCCGGAGGGAACCGCGTCCTGCATGAATATGCCTCTTTGTCTGACCACAGAAACGGCATCACCGAATCTCATTGCTTTGGCTTTAATAAGAGAATTATACTCACCAAGACTTAGACCTGCTGTATAGTCACAATCTATACCGCTATCTTCCACCGCGGTCATTATTGAATATGATGCCGTCAAAATGGCCGGCTGAGTAACCATCGTCTGTTGAAGTTCTTCGGGGGTACCGTCCATAACTATTTTTTTCAGGTCAAAACCCAACCTGTCATTAGCTTCTTCAAAAGCAAACCTCGATTTTGGATGGTTATCTACAAAATCTCTGGCCATGCCATTGTACTGAGCCCCTTGTCCGGGGAAAATAAAAGCAGTTTTACCCATTATTTCACCCATTTAATTGTTGATGCGCCCCAAGTAAGACCACTCCCGAAAGCAACCAGAAGAATTTTGTCATCTTTTTTAAGAACACCTTTTTTAGCAGCTTCATCCAAAGCAAGTGGTATTGAGGCGGCAGAAGTATTCCCATATTTATCAAGGTTGATATAAGATTTTTCGGCAGAAACTTTAAGTCGGTTAAAAATCCCCTGTATGATCCTGCTGTTTGCCTGATGAGGAATTACTAACTTCAAATCATCAACTGTTATATCAGCCTCTTCAAGAGCAGCTTCAGAAACAGATGCCATTGTTCTGACTGCCAGCTTAAAAACCTCACCCCCTTCCATGTGTATCTTATTAAGCTTTTTATTGATACTTTCTACATCGACAGGGATTCGTGATCCACCGGCAGGTTGAGTTATTAACCGGTCATGATTTCCGTTCGACCCGATCTTCACAGAAAGGATCCCCTCCCCTTTGTCACAACGGGAAACAACTGTCGCACCAGCTCCATCTCCAAAAAGAACACAAGTGTTCCTGTCTTCCCAGTTTATTATTTTACTGAGAGTTTCCGCTCCAATAACAAGAACATTCCTGTACATGCCGTTAGAGATAAAACCGTAGGCTGAAGCAAGTCCGTAAATAAAACCGCTGCATCCGGCACTTAAATCGTAAGCCGCAGCATTAAGTGCTCCGATATTTTTCTGTACAATACATGCAGTTGAGGGAAACGCCATATCAGGTGTAACAGTAGCAACAACAACTAGGTCTATTTCTTCTGCACTTATTCCGGCATCTTCAAGAGCAAGGAGAGCCGCTTTAGTGGAAAGATCCGAAGTAGCCGTACTTTCATCAGCTATACGACGCTCAGATATGCCTGTCCTTGTTTTTATCCATTCATCAGATGTATCAACCATTTTTTCAAGGTCGTGATTGGTCATTATTTTATCGGGGACATAACTGCCAGTTCCAATAATTGCAGCACTATAGTTACAATTCATCAGCAACCTCCGTCAAAAGCAAACAAACTGACATGTCAGTCTAACTATTATCGCAGTAAAATCAAGCAAAAAAAACAACTGAAAGCAAGGCTTTGTTTTCATTTAGATATTTCAGGGATGTTTTTTATTTCGAATTAAAATCTTGCCATTTTTTTCAGGCTGAATATATTTTCAGGTAATGATTCGTTCATATCGCATAAACTTTTCTCAACGGAGGGAACAATGTTAGGGAACAGTGAAATCAAAAAGATCCTGCCTCATCGCTATCCTTTTTTAATGGTTGATAGAGCAGAAGTAACAGAAGAAGGAAAAAAAGTTGCCGGGTATAAAATGGTTTCTGCAAATGAACCTTTTTTTCAGGGACACTTCCCCCAGGAAGCTGTCATGCCGGGAGTACTCATTATTGAAGCCATGGCTCAACTTGGTGCTATAGCAATTTTAAGCCTTGATCAGTTTAAAGGTAAAATAGCATATTTTACAGGGATCAACAATGCAAAGTTCAGAAAAAAAGTTATTCCCGGAGATAAGCTTGATTTTGAAGTTGAGATTGTAAAAATGCGTCATTCCATGGGTATCGGGGCAGGCAAAGCTTATGTTGACGGAATTCTTGTCTGTGAAGCAGAAATATCCTTTGCCGTTGGCTGATCACCTTCTCCCCTAATATTTTGACATGACGCAAAGGTTCCCTATAATCAGTTCAGTTGATTTGTTGTGAGATAGAGGTGTTTAAAATGTTGTTAAAAGGAAAAGAACTCGCGGACAAAATTGTAAAAAAACTTCAAAATGAAAATTTTCCACCGCTTACTCTTGCTGTTTTTCATCCTGTAGGAGACGGAGCCGCAGAAAGTTATCTGAAAATGAAAGAGAGATGGTTGAAAAAGATAAATGCAGCTATAAGGGTATATCCTGTGTCACAGAGCACACCCCTTGTAAAATTCTATGAACAGCTTGAGGAGGTAAATAACGACCCTTCAGTCCACGGAATAATGGTGGAGTTACCTCTTCCTATTGAAGTGAACTACTGGAATCTCCATACAAAGATAAAACCTAAAAAAGATGTTGACGGGATAACATTTCATAATCAGGGAGAGTTTTTTGCAACAATAACAGAAAAAATAGTTCCGTGCACCTCTGTCGCATCAATAAGGCTTCTTGAACACTACGATATCCCTATGGTTGGAAAACATGCATTTGTAATAGGGAGAAGCAATATCGTGGGACTTCCCCTTTTTAAACTCTTTCTAAACAGAAATGCGACCCCCACTATTGCCCACAGACATACATTTGACATGAAAACATTGGTGAAGAACTCTGACATAATAGCTATCGCAGCGGGGAAAAAAGATCTGATCAACTCCTCTGATGTAAAAGATGGTGCAACCGTCATAGACATCGGAATAAATATGAAAGATGACGGCAGTATATGCGGGGATTTCAATGTCACCTCCGAAAGCGAAAAAGAAAGGATAAATTATTCTCCCGTACCAGGGGGTGTAGGAGTAGTTACCAATGCGGTAATGCTTGAGAATCTTTACAAATGTTATAAAATGCAGCATCTTGCTTCACAGAGCAGATAATGACAAAAAAAATTTCAGGGATCATTTCAGACGGAATAAAAAATCCACTATTTCATATTTTAATGAGTTGGGGAAAAATAGCCGGACCCAGCAACAGAGATATCATGGTCCCTGTTCAATTTAAAAACAAAGAGCTTACTGTTGTTGTGCCAAATGGAATGGTTGCAAAAACAGCCTTGCGGTTCAAAAAGAAAATAATTGAAAATATTATCCGGCTGACGAAAATCATGGAGGTAAAAGATATTAAGTTCGTTATAGACTCTGCTCTCTTTAACGAACAGGACTCTCCTGCAGAAACAAAAAAAGAAGTGAAAAAAATATGCGACAAAAAAACTTCGGAAAGGAAAAAACATCTTGTAAAAATGGGGATATCCCCCTCTCTTGCAGAAAGTTTTGCTCAAATTGAACAACTATTGGAGAAAACAGAGTCATAGAAGATACACTTTTTAATAAAAACGAAATTTTAAATAAAATTTTAGAAAGACCTTTTTCTGCAATAAAGCTTTTTATAATATCCAAAGGGAACATCACGAAAGAAAAAGTTTTAAAATCCCCCTGGGAAGCTTTCAACTATCTTGAAAAAATGAAGCCTCTGAAAAAAGATTCAGGAGTTATCATTGCTGCAAACACTCCTTTGAAAATCAGCGATATCAAACTTTTTATGGATGGCAGACTTTTGGACTTCTATATTTTTCTATCCCATGGAGCAGACAAAATTCCAATTGAAATTGAACTTCATTATAGATGGGAAGGTGATATCTTATGCACGAAACAACCATACTTTCTTTTCACCTTACCTATCCCTTTAAAACCTCCAAGGAACATAAAAAAAGCTGCCGCGGTTTTCACAAGGACTACTCCCCCTAACGAAATTGCTGAAAACATTAAGCTTATGGAAGATGCCGGATATTCTCTCATTACCTGGAAAATAATCTTTTCTCTCAGTAACACCTCTTCTGTAGAGACTCTTGCACTATGGCTCAGGAACAATAATGATGTCAACACCGCAGCTCTATTCCTGAATGTACAGACAGCTCACTTGTCGGAACTTGAAAATCTTTCCGGAATAGAAATTCTTACAAGAGATGATCTGGTCATTGAAATTTTCGAATCAAGAGCAGACGGATCCAGTGGAAAACTGAAGCTTGCAAGTGCTATGATCGAGCGTGAAAAAACAGTTTTCAGAAAAAAAGTTAAGGGCTTAAGTAGAATTAAAGGGGGGATAGGACTGAAAGGACCGGGAGAAACAAAAGAAGAGGAGAGAAAAAGAATACTGAAAAACAGGGAAGCTGCTGTGAGAAAAGCACTTGAAAGCGAAGAAAGAAGAATGGATCTGCAAAAAAAATACCGTAAAAAAAGAAATATCCCCACTGTTGCTATCGTAGGGTATACAAATGCCGGGAAATCAACTCTTTTCAATGCTCTTTTAAATGAAAAATGTGTTGATGAAAGCAGTGCCTTTTTCAGTTCGATCGACCCTAAGATCAAGAAAATCCACCTTTTCGGGAAAGGGATATATTTAATAGATACAGTAGGGTTTATCGAAAATATGTCAAAAGATATAATTGATGCATATAAAGCTACATTCTCGGAAATAGTGGAGACTTCTCTTATCATCCATATAGTTGACTCTACATCTTCCGGTTGGCAGAACAAACAGAGGTATGTAGAGTCTCTGCTTTTGGAAAACGGGGCGGAAAAAGATAAGATACTCACACTTTTTTCAAAAAAGGATGTTGTAAAGATCAAACATCCTGTAGCCAACGGTTTTTTCTATAGTGCATTTGAAAAAAGTGATATCAAACTCATAAAAGATACCTTGTACTCTATTGTTTTCTCTGAAAATACATCAACAGACTAATTCAAAAATTGACACCTGTTATATGGTGTGGTATATTTAATAGTAGTTTTTTCTCAGGAGGTTTTTCATGAACATCAATTTTGCTTTTAGAGGTTTCGAAGAAAACAGTAGTGCCCTTAAAGATTACGCTTCCAAAAGACTTTCCAAGGTTGACAAACTTGTTTCTGCAACTGCTCTTGTTGACATTGTATTCCAAAAAGACAAAAATATGAAACTTACAGAAATTAAAGTCAACTATGAAGGAGAGGATTTTATTGCCTCTGAATCAAACGATAAAGAATTCAGTGCATCCATAGATCTCTGTGTTGATAAGATCACGAAACAGATCATCAAATCCAAAGGAAAAAAAATAGATTCAAGAAGGTCTTAGCCCGTTTTTTGATTTTGAACGGGCGGGTAGCTCAGATGGATAGAGCGTTGGCCTCCGGAGCCAAAGGCCGTGGGTTCGAATCCCGCTCCGCCCGCCACAAGGTATTCGTATGAAAAGAAAACTTTTGATACTGTCAGTTTTTCTGGCTGGACACATTTCTTTGTTTTCACAGGGTATTGTTTTAAACAGTTATGAAGAAATCGTCACAGCACACAAACTCCTCAACTATGATTGGAGATCTTTGGCTGTCCCGAGAATAATTATAGAGGAGTTCCCGGAAGAAATTAAAGACTTGGAACCTGTTGAGAGAGTCCGTTTCTTTATCAAAGCTTTTCTTCCTCTTATACTTATTGAAAACGAAAGGATCCTGGAAGAAAAAAACAAGGTAAAAGATCTTTTCTCTAAAGATGAGTTGACCGGAAACGAAAAAAACTATCTCACCGAAACTCTATACAAGTACAGAATCATAAATGAAGGGTACGATATATCTGACATAACTGAGGATGAGAAAAGTAGAATTCTTATATTGGTAAATAAGAGGATACTTCCTATTCCACCCCCCATCGCTTTATCAATGGCCGCTCTTGAGTCCGGCTGGGGAACAAGCCGATTTGTCTTTGAGGGCAACAACCTGTTTGGACATGTCGCTATAAACCCCCAAGAGGGAATACAGCCTGCCAACTGGTCCGGGAAAAAAAGGAACATACAGATATTTGACTCAGTATCTGAATCGATAAGTGTATATATGTTAAATCTTAACAGGAATAGAGCTTATAGAAGATTTCGGGTGGCAAGAGCCAGAAACCCCTACAACCTTTTTAATATGACAAAAGGGTTTTATCTCTACTCTATCATCAGGGATGAATATGCTGTCAGACTGCAATTCATAATAAGCAGATACGATTTTGCGAGATTCAATGACGCATACCTTGATAACGAGGAGAGAATCGTTCCGTTATTAAAGCTAAAACAGATGCATATCCATTAAGGTCAGCTCTCTGACAGACCAAAATCAGTAAAGTTTAACAGCTTTTGTTCCAGGATAGTACCTTTTAAGGATGAATTTAAAGTCCCGGCCTTTTCTGCCAAGAGAAATAGCACCCATCTGGCTCATACCTACACCATGTCCCCATCCCATCCCTTCAAACACCCAGTTGTTTTCCGTTTTGGAGACTATGAATGCTGAACTGAACATATTATTTAATATTCTCCTTATATTCAATTCTCCAAAAACAGTTTCATTTCCACTTGTACCTTCAAAGCGTATTTTATATATTCTCCCGCTGACACCTCTTTTCAGTGGGACAATATTTCTCAGTTTTCCTATACCTCTTTTTTTTAAAAAACCATCCATTTCCTTCTGAGAATAGACAGTCCTCCAACGGTGTCTTTTGTTGATATTGATATTGTCTTCACCATAATCACTTCTAAGAAAAACCTTAAGATCCGATTCTTTGGACAAATCAAGACCAAGCTCTTCATCTCCATCCCACACCCCTTTCAGGTAAGGTTTTTCAGCAGTAAACCATACATACCTTATGTCTTCAGTCTTTCCCCCCGCACTTGAACAATAAGGAGCTCTTGCTACATGAGTGCCGTTATATAAAAGAACTTTACCGCGAGTATCCTCAACAGCTTGACGAAACTTTGAGTAAAGAGGTTCATCCCATTTTATTTTTTGGCAGTGAACTTCACTGCAGTTATGCCAGGGGTCAGTGATGTGTCTCTTGCCAAGTTGCATAAAGATATCTGTCCTGGCAGCTACAGCCTGAGCTTTAAGGGTCTCTAAAGGGGCTGAAAGAAACATCTCTCCGGGCAGTATCCTCTTTACAAGCTGCTCAATATCCTCTTCAACAGCAAACTCCAAACTTCGTTTTGAGGCAGCAGTGATGTAATATTTTCCTGAAGCATCATATCCATCTCCGTTAACATTGATCCCTTTTTCTGTTTCCAAAAATAGAGCATTACTGCACACCATCCCCTTTTTCCCGCTACCGGGATTAACAGATATCTTTGAGGTTGCCGATTTCATAAGTACAGGAATGAGAGAAACACTTTGTCCGGGATTTTCAGTTCTGTATTTCCGCAACAGATTGTGAGCCTTGTTTCTATCGAACCTTTCATTTACAGCAATATAATATTCTCTGTTATCTATCCTGGTTTCATTGATAGAAAAAATACCCCCGTGAACAAATATTTTAAGATCATAGGGCACCTTTTTCTTCCACTCAGTTTTAATTGACTCATATTGAGAAAGTTCTTTATGTGCAAGCTCCTGCAAAGCAAGGATATATGACACCTGACTTGGGGAATATGAAAGAACAGTAAAAGTCGCCCTTTCAGTTTTCAGCACCTTTTCTCCGCATTTTACTTTCATCAGTCCGTCAACTTTTATAGATCCGGGGTAACTTTTAATATGTGTTCTTATCTGAGGAACAGAACGGACAAAAGAAAACGATGCAGAATGAAGATGCTCAAAGTCATCATTATCCATAGCAGGAGCTACGGCAGTAAATATTATGCTAAAAATCAACAATACCGGGATTTTCTTCAACCTCAAGAGGTGCTTTGAGTCCAAGATCATAAAATCTCCCTTCATAAAGATAACTGTAAATTGTAAAATACCGCAATACTTTTTTAACATAGTCCCTCGTTTCATAAAACGGTATCAGCTCAATAAAAACATAGCTGTCAAAGCCTTTAAACCTCTCAAGCCACTCTGAGACATTATGAGGACCGGCGTTATATGCCGCAACAGCAAGGATTAAATTGCCATCGAATCTTGCCAGAAGTTTTGACAGATACCAGGCTGAAGCTTTCATACTTTCATACGGATCGAACGGATTGTCTATCTTTATCCCTCCGAACTTGGATATTTTTTCAAAAGTTGCAGGCATGACCTGCATAAGGCCCAAAGCCCCCACTCTTGAAACAAGGTTGTCCCGGTAAAATGTTTCCGCTCTCATTATTGAATATATAAGCTGAGGAGGGACAGAAAACTCTATTGAAAGCCTTGAAATTTCATCAAAATAAGGAACAGGATATAAAGTTTTCCACTCATCTGTTTTTCCATAATGGGGAGAAAAAGTGAGCTCCTCTCCGATATCGGCAAAACTGAGAGAAACCAGATCGGCAGTTCTTCCCAGATAAAGGTACATTTTCCGGGTAAAATGTCTCCTGAACTCCCTGATATTCAGAACAATGTTATTGTGGCTATCTTTATCGGGCAGCATCACCCCTATTTCATTTACTGCAGGAGAAACCTTTGAGTCATCAAATCTCAAAATACTGTCCATCAGGTCAAAGTAGAAACTGACCCCGCTCTTTATGCCGGCTTTCAGGAAAAGCTCTAACATAGTTATATGTTCCAGCCCTCTGCTCCGCTTACTTAATTTCTTGAATTGCTCGACCATTTCAGCAACATCTGCCGATTCGTCAAGTCTATTCTTATCCCATTTTTTTATAACAGAAGGAATATCTTCAGGAAAAGTGTTTTTAAACTCTTCTCTACCTATAAGGTGTGCATATAAAAAATCATAGTAAGAAACGAATCTGTTGTTACCCGATATTCCGCACACACCGTTATCTTGAGAACACTCAAAGTCCATATCAACAGAAAAAAAACTGAAATTGTTCAGCCGGTCTATCAGTGAAAGCATTTCAAACATTGTATTGACCAGTCTCTGTCCCCCGATAAAGTTGCCGGCGGAAATTCTCTGCTCGGAAATATAATTGGACCAGAGAGAAAAAGTGTAAAGCTCTGAACCTTCATGTATATAAATAAGTCCAAGCCTGTAAAGGGCCAAAAGAAAGTATCGTCCTTTATTTTCAGTTAAAACCAGCTCTTTAAATACTTCCTTGGCTTTTTCGTTCATTCCTGCCTGAAAATAATAAAAAGCTCCGAAAAATTTTAATCTGTCTGCCCTGTTCCCTTTAAAGTTATCTGCCGATCTTATCATAAAATCCGCAGCATCTTCTATATCACCTCTCCGCACCAGAAGCCTGTACTTTTCAACTGTATAGATGTATAAATTATTTTCATTTTTTTCATACAGCTTCAAGTTGTCTTCAATTATCGTTAAAGCATCATGGAATCTGTTGCTTCCTATCAGATAGGAGATCACATGGAGAGAGAAGGGATGGGGAAGTTTCATGAAGTCTTCGTTAAAAAACATATCAAGTTTTGAAAACTTCACCATAGTTTCAAGCCACCTGGAATATGCTGGAGAAGCGGTTGTGGGAAAATTGTTGTTCTTTCTGATAAATACTATTTTCTCAAGGACCTCCGGCAGCAAAAAAGAGTTCTCAAAAGACTCTGTAAAATCAAGATAATCATTTAAGAACACATTTTGAGGCAGGCCGCCTCTTTCCATAGCTCTTAAACGATTAAAATGGGCTATATCGTTTCCTCCCATTCTTACACATCGGTCATAAAGAGTAACAGCATTATTATACTGTCTTCTGAAAAAAGCTATGTCCGCCCTTACACATTCAAGCTCGCTATTAATATAGTATATCGGATATTCGCTTTTAATGTTTTCTATCAATTCAAGAGCTTGATTATATCTTCTTCTTGCCACATAAGACCTTTTAAGCATCAACCTGTAGTACAAGGTATTTCTTATCTGAGGTCTCAAGGCATTGATCGACTTTTCCACTTCAGTAAATTTTCCAAGATTATACAGAGCCTCTATCTCCATGACCCTGCCTGTATCACTGTTTTCAAAGTCAACTGTGGGAAAAATTTTCAAAAAAGTTCTGTACTCTCTTTTTTCAAAAACTCTTCTTAGACACTCTTCTGAAACCTTTTTTTCAGCAAGACACTCCCGGTGACCGTAAATGTTCAAAGAAAATAAAACAGATATCACAATAACCAGAATTTTCATTTCATCAGCCCCCGTGGCTTTGTTATATCAGAATATTTGATGTTACTATCAAGGTCAAATATTTTACCTTTAAAAAAAACAAAACCGGACAACGAAACACCACTATTCAGTTTTTTTTATTTTGTCCCAGTAAGCTTTGATCTTAGTCTCGTAAGAAGAACCTTTTCCCGGATCATAAAAAATCTCGGGAGAATCTGTTCCCGGGAAATATCTTTGTTCGACCCAGTGATCAGGATAGTCATGCGGATACATGTACCCACCTTTTTTTTCAAGAGGATCTTTAGAGAGGTCATTTATCAGGGAATGGGGGATCTCGAGCTCTTTGTTTTTTTCGTAGAAAGTTGTTGCCTTATTTAAAGCATCATAACTGGCATTGCTTTTGGGTGCAGTGGCAAGGTAAGTGGTTATATGCCCTAAAATGATCCTCCCTTCCGGAAAACCGACAGCCTGAAAGCCATGCAGTGCCGCAACAGCAAGAGGAAGTGCTTTAGGGTCACCATTACCTATGTCTTCGGAGGCAAAAATTATCATTCTTCTTAAAATAAAAAGCGGATATTCTCCTCCGTCGATCATTTTTAGAAGATAATAAAGAGCGGCATCCGGATCACTTCCCCTAAGACTTTTTATAAATGCAGATATCAATCTGTAGTGATAGTCATCCTTTTTATCGTATCTAGCCGGATTTTCAAGAAATTCAGCTATGTCCGATCGTTTTATTCTTTTACGGTCAGAAATATAAAATGCACTTTCAAGGACAGAAAGCGCAATCCTTACATCCCCTGAAGATTCCTTCGCAATTATATCAAGCAGATCATCATCTATTTCCACAGCAAGTTTTTCTTTACCTTTCATCAAAACCTTTATGATCCCGCCTTGATCTACAGCATGAAATTTTACTGCCCTGGCGCGGGATAGAAGAGCGTTGTTAATATAGAAAGATGGATTTTCCGTTGTAGCTCCGATAAAGATCACCCCGTCATCTTCGATCATAGGAAGAAAAGAATCCTGTTGAGCCTTATTAAATCTGTGAACTTCATCTATAAAAAGCATCTGCTTCCCTGTAAAAACCGACTCTTTATCCTTGTATACT
The DNA here is from genome assembly GCA_007132725.1 of Candidatus Sumerlaeota bacterium. Lineage (GTDB taxonomy): Bacteria > UBP6 > UBA1177 > UBA1177 > UBA1177 > SLGQ01. The sequence continues at coordinate 17,007 of SLOD01000063.1, read as the reverse complement.
GTCTTCTTTACCTCGGTAATACTTTCTCTAACTGCAGAAAAATGATATAATTTGGCATTCACAAGGCCGGCAGCTATTCTTGCCACGGTTGTTTTGCCGCTCCCCGGAGGTCCAAAAAAGATCATCGAAGGCAGATAGTCGTTAGCAATAAAAGAGTTTAAAAGTTTGACAACACTATCCTGCCCTACCACTTCATCAAAAGATCGTGGTCTAAGCATTGCATATAAAGGTGCTGCGGAATCGCTCATGACATTAATTTTGAAATAAGATAGAAATTACAACCCTTTTTTATCATCAGGGGTTGACCCGTCAGGATTGAGACCTCTTCTTCTATAATCATGTTCTATTCTCAATTGCTCCACTTCCTCTGCTGTGAGAAAGATATCTTCTGTATTTTCAGGAATATAAATTGTATTGTCAGACCTAAGGATTGCGAAATTAATATCAGGCCAGTTCTCTGTGAAAGCAGACACTTCGTCATCATCTGAGATATATAAAGAGTAGCTCAACATTCTTGCCTTTAAAGGATCGCTGTCTATTACGATCGCTGCAGCATTTTTCTCAACCGGCATTCCCGTTCTCCAGTCAACAGGAAGAGAGTAAATCCTGTTCAGACTGATATCAACAGGGTTAAAGACATAGAAAGGGGAAGGATATTTTTGACGTATCTTTTTAACATATTCAGCCCTCTTCTCACTGTCGTCACTTAAAGATTCGACATTCTCTCTGATTTTAGCTGAGATGTCCGTTTTTTCTATCACCACCTGATTTTCAAGACTCCTGGTAATAACAAAAAATCCCTCTTCCGGCATCAGCCTTAAAGCACCCTTTACTTTTCTTAAGCTGTCAAAAGGGCTTTCTATTGACACCGTCCATCTGATATACTTCTCAGGGAGGAACCACATTCCATGCCGGTCTCCCAGGAATATGAGATAATTAAAATTTTCACGGGGAAGTTTTTCCTTCAATTTTTTAAGAAACAAGGCTTCTCTGAAAAAGCCGGGTTTTACTCCGGTATTTACACTGTTTATTCTGACAATGCCTTTCTCTCTGTCTATTTCTATCCGTTCAGGGTCGGCAAAAGGAATGAAAGGCCTCAAATTATCAAAGTCAGGAAGTTTTTTTCTCCTTAATGCAATATCCCAGAAATCAAATATTTCACCGGCGGCAATGTTGAAAAGAGTGTTTTTTGAAATATCTTTACCCATTTCAAGAATATCTATTATTTCAGGAAAAGAAGATAGATCGACCTCTTTGTTTTTAAGCCGTTCATCAGGATCTCTTTCATTAAGACGTTCAGCTGCTCTGATCATATTGGAAACTTCATTTTCCGTTTTTGCCAGCTTGGAAGGAAAATCGTTGTCCCAGTACTCAACACCAAGGTTTGTAGCCCTTATCATAAGGGTCATATCCCCGAACACAGTGTAAACAAGAGGATTTTCAACAAAGAATTCTTTATAATATTCAGCATATTCCCGGGCTTTATCAAAACGGTCATAGTCATCATCAGCATGCCATCTGTACATGTATAGGAGAAAAAAACCACCAACAAGTATAAAAATTATAAAAAAACTCCATTGATTTTTTTCTCTTCCTGTAGAAGTGAGTTCAGATGCCCTCACTTTCCTTCTGGGAGACATTATCTTTTCTCTTCGATGATTTCCAAAACAACTTTCTGGTTGTGACGACTTGCAACAGCACTCAAAAGTGTCCTCAAAGCATTGGCAGTCCGTCCACTTTTTCCAATAACTTTGCCAACATCTTCGGGCGCAACTTTCAATTCTATTATTGCAGTACTTTTTCCTTCAATGAAGTTAACCTCAACTGCATCAGGACTGTCAACAAGTTTTTTTGCTACAAATTCAACGAATTCTCTCATTATTACCCCCCTTAGTAAGAAAAGAACAAACGCAAAAAGAAACCGCAATCCACCAACATCATCACAAAATTTTACACAAAATGAACCAAACAGCAAGTTTTATAAAATGTTTTTCAAAAATTTTTAAAAGAAAGGGTCATTTATCGGGAGAAATGTTTTCCTGGGACTCATTATCATCCTTTTGCGGAGCTTTTAACAAGCCGTTTCCATTTTCCTTTTCTTCCGGCTCCATTATTTTTGTAACTGATACGACAAATTCTCCTTCACCTACTCTGAAAAGTCTCACCCCTTTAGTATTTCTTCCTATAATACTTATTCCATTCACAGGGATCCTTATAGCCTGTCCTCCCGAAGTTATCAACATCGCCTCATCTGTTTCATTTACTTTGAGCACTCTCACTACATGTCCGTTTTCTTCCGATGTTTTTATAGTAATTATTCCTTTGCCTCCTCTTGACTGAAGTCTGTACTCTTCCACAGGGGTTCTTTTTCCGATCCCTTTGCTGGTTATGGTCAAAAGTGTGGTTTCCGGTTCAACTACATCCATCGTTACAACTTCATTTCCTTTAGCAAGCCTTATCCCTCTCACTCCTGCTGCAGTTCTACCCATAGACCTGACATCCTGTTCATTGAACCTTATGCTTAACCCCTGTCTGGTAGCCATAACAATGTCGTCGTCTCCTGTGGTAACCTTTACTTCAATAAGCTCATCACCTTCATTCAGCCTGATAGCTTTTTTACCATTGGACCTTTGAACGGCAAAATCCATCATATTGGTCTTCTTAACTGTTCCGTTTTTAGTTCCCATCATTACATAGTGCCCATCTACAAACTCTTTTATAGGAAGGATAGCGGCAACTTTTTCATCCTTTTCCACATTCAACAAGTTAATTATAGGCTTTCCTCTACTGTTTCTTCCAGCTTCAGGCAACTGATAGACCTTTATCCAGTAAACTTTTCCATAAGAAGTAAAAACCATTAAAAGGGTGTGACTACTTGCAACAAAAATGTTTTTCACAAAGTCATTCTCTTTGGGATTGATGGCATTTATTCCTTTCCCCCCCCTTTTCTGTTTACGATACAGTTCAAGAGATGTCCGCTTTATATAGTTTTCAGTCGTCAAAGTGACAACCATATCTTCATCTGCTATAAGATCCTCTATATCAATATCTCCCTCGTAATTAACTATCTCCGTTTTTCTTTCGTCTCCGTATTTAGTTTTAATCTCAAGAAGTTCTTTTTTTATTACACTCATCAGGGTATTCTCATTGTTGAGAATTTCTTTGTACCAGGCAATTTTTTTCAAAAGGTCTTCATATTCAGAAACGATCTTATCTCTTTCAAGACCTGTTAACCTGCTTAACTTCATTTCAAGGATAGATACCGCCTGAGGCCTGCTGAAAGCAAATCTGCTCATGAGGCGGTTCCTGGCATCTTCAGTGGAGCCGGAACCTTTTATTATCTCAATAACTTCATCTATGTTATCTATAGCTCTTTTAAGCCCTTCGAGAATATGTGCTCTTTTTTCAGCATCTTCAAGTTCATACCGGGTTCTCCTCGTAACAACATCCCGTCTATGAAGAACAAAATAATTACAAGCATCTTTCAAGTTAACTGTTTTAGGAACACCATTGCATATAGCGAGCATATTTATACCGAAAGAAACCTGCATTTGTGTCATTTTATAGAGCTGGTTCAAAAGTATGTTGGGATCTGCATCTTTTTTCAGCTCAATAACGACCCTGATACCGCGACGATCAGATTCATCTCTTATATCATGTATTCCCTCTATCCTCTTTTCTTTAACAAGATCGGCCATCTGTATTATCATATTAGATTTGTTGACCTGATAAGGCAGTTCATGTATCACGATCCTTTCACGGTTATTCTTTTCATCAGAACCTTCCACCGAAGTTTTAGCCCGGATCTTTATGATCCCGCGTCCTGTTTCATATGCCAGTTTTATTCCGTTCTTTCCAAGAATAATCCCTCCTGTAGGGAAATCGGGTCCGGAAATATGTTCCATCATTTCACTTACAGTTGAATCAGGATTGTCTATGAGGTGGACAATGGCATTTATGACCTCCTCTATATTGTGCGGAGGAATATTTGTAGCCATGCCCACAGCTATTCCACTAGTCCCATTAATGAGAAGTTCCGGTATCCTTGTAGGCATAACTTCGGGTTCTTTGAGACTTCCATCATAATTGTCTCTCATATTGACAGTATCTTTTTCTATATCCGCCAATATTTCACCGGCTATCTTAGCCATCCTCGCCTCTGTATACCTCATAGCGGCGGCACTGTCTCCATCTACAGAACCAAAGTTTCCTTGACCATCAACAAGGACATACCTCATAGAAAAATTCTGTGCCATCCTGACAAGTGTCTGATAAACAGCGGCATCTCCGTGAGGATGATACTTACCTATTGTATCTCCCACTATCCTGGCACTTTTTTTATACGCAGCATTCCAGGTGGTACCAAGTTCTTTCATGGAGTAAAGAACACGTCTGTGAACGGGCTTTAATCCGTCTCTTACATCAGGAAGAGACCTATCCATGATCACGCTCATCGCATAATCTATAAAAGCCGCCTTCATAGACTGATCGATCGCTATATCTTTCACTTGCCCGGCATTTATTTCAGTCATATCAGCCATATCTGTTTCCTCCTCTTATATATCTATAGTAGCATTCAGAGCATTCTCTTCAATAAACCTTCTTCGAGGTTCTACATTTTCACCCATGAGAGTATCGAAGATCTTGTCTGCTTCCGCAGCATCCTCGGCTGTTACTCTCAAAAAGATTCTTTTTTCAGGATTCATGGTGGTTTCCCACAGCTGCTCCGGATTCATTTCTCCAAGACCTTTGTATCTTTGGATTTTCTGCCCCTCTTTGGCAATAGCTAAAATCGTTGTAAAAAGATCTTTCCAGCCCTGGATCTTCATTTCTTCATTTTTAGAGGTGTTTATAAGGATGTATTCCGAGCTCCCTGCATCTTCTATTTTCTGCTTCAATTTAGCGATCAGTTTTATTTCCGAATTATTGATATACTTGTAGTCAATAAGCGTTGACTTGCTGATACCATTCACAGTTGACAGAATTTTCATCTTGAACTCGCCTTCATATCTGGTGTTTTCTTCCAGTTCCATATTGAACGGAGCCCTCTCCGGATGATTTTTTTCAAGATGATCCCTGATAAGATCCCATTTCTCCCAAAGCAACTCTTCTGATTTGAAGTCTTCCGTAGTAACCGTGCATGAAGAAGCAACAGACTCAACGACCGCACTGTCATAAATAAATTCTGTCCTTGTAAGATAGTCATTAAGGTCGATGAGCAATCCCGCAAATTTTCTCAACTCACTCCCTTCCAGAGTCTTATCTCCCACTTTAAGTTGAAGTCCCTGTATTCCTGAGTCAAAAAGATATTTCTGGAATCCCTTCTCATCTTTGATGTATGTCACCTTTTTATTTTTAGTTATACCATACAACGGGGGCTGGGCAACATACAAGAATCCTTTTTCAATTATTTCAGGCATGTATCTATAGAAAAGAGTCAACAGAAGTGTCATAATATGTGCACCGTCTACATCAGCATCTGTCATTATGATCACCTTGTGGTATCTCAGTTTGGAAATATCAAATTCATCTCTTCCTATTCCTGTGCCCAAAGCTGCAACTATTGTCAAAACGGCATCACTTTTCAAAAGTCTGTCCAGTCGTGCTTTTTCAACATTCAGTATTTTTCCTCTTAAAGGAAGGATGGCCTGATTGACCCTGTCCCTAGCCTGTTTTGCAGAGCCTCCGGCAGAATCTCCCTCAACAAGATAAAGTTCTGACCTGGCAGGATCTTTTTCCTGACAGTCAGCAAGTTTGCCAGGCAGGGTGGTGTTCTCAAGAGCTCCCTTTCTCCTTGTCATTTCACGGGCTTTTCGTGCCGCCTCTCTTGCTACAGCTGCTTCAAGGATTTTGTCTACAATAGAATTTGCAATAGCCGGATTCTCTTCAAGATATATCTGAAGAGTTTCAGAAACAGCATTTGATACAAAGGTTTGAACTTCCGAGCTCACAAGCTTATCTTTCGTCTGGGAACTGAATTTAGGATCTGCCATTTTAACAGACACGACAGCGGTCAACCCCTCTCTTATGTCATCTCCGTTTATTTTCACTTTGGCATTTTTCCTGTTTTCATTGATATAATTTTGAAACACTTTGGTAATTCCCAGTTTAAAACCTGAGAGATGTGTACCTCCGTCCCTGTTAAAAATGTTGTTTGTATAACACAGGGTCTGTTCCTGATATGATGTAGTCCACTGCATTGATATATCAAGAGAGAGATCTCCATCTGTCTGTTGCCTTCCTATTCTTACAACATCCGGGTGAAGAGGAGTCTTACTTTCGTTCAAATATGTTACAAACTCCGTTATACCTCCCTCAAAATGGAACTCGTGTTCCTGGCTCACTCTCTCATCAAGAAGCTTTATTCTTACACCGCTGTTAAGAAAAGCCATTTCCCTAAGCCTTTTGATGATACGGGGAAGAAAAAATTCGATGTTGGCAAAGATCTCCGGATCAGGGCGGAATGTAATTTTAGTTCCCGTTTCTTTGGTTGTTCCGGTCTTTTCAAGCGGACCCTGAGGTATTCCCCTTAAATACTCCTGATAATAAACCCCTCCCTGCCTTTTTATTTTCAGCTTCAACCACTCTGACAGAGCATTCACGCAACTGACCCCGACACCATGCAGTCCACCTGAAACCTTGTAGGAATTATTGTCAAATTTACCTCCCGCATGCAGAACTGTCATAATAACTTCCGCTGCAGACCGGTTTTCTTCGGTATGCAGGTCAACAGGAATTCCGCGACCATTGTCACTCACAGTTATGCTCTCGTCAACATGTATGTAAACCGATATCTTGTCACAATATCCCGCAAGAGCTTCATCAACACTGTTGTCAACTACTTCATAGATCATATGATGGAGTCCGCTTCCATCATCAGTATCACCTATGAACATACCGGGTCTTTTTCTTACAGCTTCGAGTCCTTTCAGCACTTGAATGCTTCCGGCTCCGTACTCTTTCTCTCCGTTTGGATCTACAATCTTTTCCGCATTTATTTCTGTCATAAAAAACCTCCAAATTTCAACAGACAGTTCATTATAAATATCGAATCAAAAAAATCAACTTTAATAGAAGAAAAAAAGGTGTGTTTTTTTCAGGTTTATCTTTTTTTCAATCTTTTTATATTGTCCACTAAGAGACTGAATTAATGGATGATTCAGCACACAAAAATGGAGCCTTGAAAAAACAGGGGTTAAAACAGGATTTTTGACAAAAAATTTGCGGCTTCGGTTATCTGTTGCGATCTGTTTTTTTCTCCATCCGCATGGAGAACGGAAGCAAAAAAAGATCTCAGCACTTCAGCACTTTTTCCAATCTTTAATGTGTATAATAAAAACTCTTCGTCCATAGACCTATTTTCCCTTCTCATCGCTTTTTCAAGAGAGGCTCTGACCGCTCCCCTTAAAATAGTGTCTCCATCTTCGGCACTGACATTTTCCGTCATCAGATATTTTACAGCCACAGCTACATCAACAAGCCAGGAAGAATCTTTCAGTATATATATTTTATCGCCGTCTATAACAAAAGGAAAACTTAAAGACCCGGGGCATTGCTCTACAATTTGAACTGCTTTATTGAAAAACCTTACATCTTCACCTACATTAGGTATTGTGGAAAGCCAGCCTGATCTATCACTCAAATGTTGACATATCTCCTTTTTATTCTGGGTCAATATTTCAGGAAGGGAATCTGTATAAACGATATCCGGCATTTTATGAATATTATCAATAAAAAAACCGGCTATTATATTTCTTACCAAAGATTCGTGTGATAGAAAAATTGAACTTTTTCTTATATCACAGACCACACCCGATTCTTTCAGTTCCAAATACTTTGAAAACGATGGGATATCGGTATATTCTCCTTTGATGTGGAAAAAAAACAGGGAAATATAACTTTCAAGCAGTTCCTTGTTTTTAATTGCCACCAGTCTGTTAAACTTTTCATGGATATAGAAATCTCCTTCCCAGTCTATTCCTGAAGCAATATTGGAAAGTAAAATACTGATAGTTCTAAACAGTATTATGCTGTCTTTGTTTAAAGAAGGGTATTCTGAAACATATGATGCGACATATGAAAGAAGATAAAAAAACTCTCCTTGAAACTCTCTCATAGTTTTAGAAGAGATCGTACTTTTAAAAGGCTGATCGTGTTGCAGCGAATCTTTAGACCCTATCTCCTTGATACCTTGTGTAATAATATTATTTATTTCCGTAAACGGATCAGAGATCGAATAAGGGAGAGTCTGTGTGTTTACCATGTGTATAAGTGTGATAATAGCCGGCAGTAACCGGTTCCTTCTAAGATAATAACGATACCTGTATCCATTCTGATTCACATTGCCCGGGAATCTGTCAAGATACAGCTTTAAAACTTCCGAGTCTTCATAAACTCTGTTAGCCTGAATAAAGCTGAAACATTCGGCTTCCTCTAAAAATGAAAGTTCGGGATAAAGCAGTGACGGCTCACAGAAAATACTTTCGTGTCGAAGCTCTGCAGATAAAGGCAACATAATAAAAACTATAAAAAACGGCACTGTAAACCTAATGATCCTCAAAGTCTCTCCACTATTGTTTCAGTTTCTCTATTTCTGCTACTCACTTAGAGCAAGCTCCATCTCAGCTATCTTTTTTATAAAATCTTCTGACGGATGTTTCAATGCCTTTGACATCAGAGCATCTGTCATCCCTTTCTTTTTATTTTGCATATCCATGATCTTTTCTTCGATTGTCCCTTTACTGAAAAGCTTGTTCACGATAACTCTTTTTTTCTGACCTATCCTGTGGGCTCTTGACCATGCCTGTTCTTCTGCAGCAGGATTCCACCAGGGATCGACAATGATAACATTATCAGCTTCCGCAAGGTTCAGTCCGACACCACCCACTTTTAAACTCATCAGGAACAAAGGCTTCTCTCCATTATTGAAACGGTCAACAACTGCCATCCTGTTTTTCGTGCCACCATCCATATAAAAATACTCAATGCCGGTTTTTTTTATCGCCATCTCCACCAGCGAAAGCATTTTAACATATTGACTGAAAATTAAAACCTTTCCATTTGAAGAAATAATTTCATCAACAAGTTCGAGCACTGTCAGGATCTTTCCTGATGTGTCAGGAGAAGCCTCCGGATTACCGACTAAAGAAGGGTGGTTGGCCGCCAGTCTGAGTTTCGAAAGTATTGAGAGTATCTGAATACTGCTCATACTATCTTTGTTTTCAATATACTCAGCCCGGCTTCTTAAAAGTATTGTAAGATACGCCTCTTTCTGTTTCTGCGTCATTTCAACAGGATATTCTTTAACGGTCAATTCTGGCAGTTCGCTCAATATCTCCTTTTTAGTTCTTCTCAATATAAAAGGAGCGGTAGTTAAAGAAAGTTTTTTAAGTCCGGCATCATCATGTGTATTCTCTATTTTATCAACATCCTTCCTGCTTCCGAGATAACCCGGCATTACAAATTGGAAAATACTCCAAAGATCTCTCAGATGGTTTTCAATAGGTGTTCCTGTTAAAGCGAAGCGGTATTTTGCCTTAACAGCGACAAGAGATTTGAACCGTTTTGTTTTGCAGTTTTTTATATGCTGAGCTTCATCCAGAATAACTGTTTCGAACTCTTTATCCTTTAAAAGATCAAGGTCATTCACTACAACTGAGTAAGAAGTTATAAGCAATTCATTTCCGCTTTCCTTCCATTTTTTTCTTCTATCTTCCGGTTTTAGCGAGTCAATAACCACTCTGTCCATTTCGGGGAAAAACTTTTCTATTTCTCTATCCCAACTCCAAAGAAGCGTTTTGGGAGCGATCACCATTGATGGCTTTTCGCCTGACTCCATCTTTATCATAGCAAGAGACTGAACTGTCTTACCCAAACCCATTTCATCGGCAAGAACTCCTCCAAGCCCCATATCTCTCAAAAGTGTCAACCATTTCAAACCTTCGGTCTGATAGTGCCTTAACTTCGTTTTTATTTCTTTAGGAAGAGAAATATCAGGGAGCTTACCATGTTTCATAGTTGAAAATATTTTTTTATAAGTTTTTTCGACATTTTTGTCTCCGGAAAAACTGCTGATAGCTTTTCTGCTATCCGTATTGAGTATTTTAAGGAGATTTCCAAAGTGGATTTTTTTTAAAGATGGACCTTCCTTGGCAGGAAGCATTGTTGATATTCTTTCAAGGAACGCCCTGCTTTTTTCAAGTATGACAGGGTTCCCTGAACTGTCTAATATCAAAGGATTCTCTACACCTCTGTCAATTTGTCTTATTGCACTTATCAACTCTTCCGGTGTTATGTGTTCATTACTTTCCGGAAGCTTTATCCTGAAAGAAAACCACTTTTCATTTACATTGATGTCAAACTCTATTTCGCTATTCTTTTCCCCTTTTTCATCAAAAGAAAACTTTGCAGGCTCTTTTCTTAAAACAACTTTTCCAAGTTTGTTAAGAGTACTGTCCGGAGAAATTATTTCATAATATTTTTCAACTGGAGCTATATAATTTTTTTTAGAAAATTTCACTCCGGAATCATTAAGTGCCCTCCTCAGTTTTTTTATCAGAGCGGGAGTAAAAAGATATATCCTGCCATTAACAGGGTATACCTGATCAAAATTTTTTCTTTTGGGCTTAAACTCTGTGGTACCGCTTTCAGTTTGAAAAAATATTTTGATAAATATTTTCCTGTTTTCAAGCCATGTATCAAACACAAAAGCAGTGTTTTCATCAAGGATCACTTTTTCAACATTTATTTCTCCATGCAATTTCATCAGAGGTTCAAGATTAGCAGAGAGTTCATGTATAACTCCTGCAAGCTCGTCTCTGCTTTTATACTCCATTGAAAGATTTAAAAAGGTGGAAAGAACTCCGTTCGCTTTTTCATCAAGACGCCACACCAGACCATTTTCTATATCTATGACAACACCGCTATCATCGAAATAAAGATTCTTTTCAGGAAGAAAGAATCTAAGTTTACTGTCTTTCACAGAGTACATTATATCTAAAGGAGTTTCAGCCGCTTTCAAAGTATTTCCTGAAAAAAAGAATCGTTCAGGAAAAATGGAAATGAGTTCAGGAATACTCCTTCTATCTATTTTTTTCAAGAGTCTGCTCATCTGTGCATCTTTCTGACCCACATTTATCTCTATGTTTTTTTTATCAAACTCTATTTTGAAAGGCTGCTCCTTTGGCAGTGTTGAATTTTTTAAAGAAAAGCTGGTTAATTGCTCAATGGGATCAAGACCTTCAACAGAAGTTTCATTATAGCACAAAGCTAAAGCCAGAATATGTTCGCAATGAGAAGAGCACTCCGGTCTGCAATATGATTTTTTGATATTTCCAGTCTTACGGTCTAATATCAACTTGATCTTATCGGAAGGATCGTTTCTGAACATCCCCTCTATCACAAAACACTCATTTTCTTTTTTAACAGAAAGAAGAATAACAAGCTTTAAACGGTACAAAGAACTTCCTTCAAGATATTTTTCATGGACTGTTAGATCGGAAAGGGGAATGGTTCTCCACATACTAAAATCTGGACACTTCGTAATCGGAAGGATACGAAGCCTTGAATATCTCTTTTTTGATATCGGGATTGTTTTTTATATTGCTGAATTTAAACTGATTTATATTTCTAAGCTGATCAATTATAATGACACTGTCAACCTCATTGTTAACAGACGAAAGGAAAATGTACCTGAGATTTGTTATAGGTTCTATGGGTGTAAGTTTAAAAAGCTCGGCTCCTTCCCTTATCTCTATTCCGGTTTTTCTGGCTTTGGGAATAGATGGAGTAGAGTCTTCTATATTAAATTTTTTACGCACCTCATCCAGACCTCTGAGGAAAGCCAGATATTCTCCCGCTTCTCCGGCAGACTTCCTTATCATTACATTTTTTTTTGTATGATATATAAAAGTTGTGGACTCCCCATCAACAAAAGTCTGCTCTGTAAGCTTTCCTTCAGAATATGTATCCATCTTTATCTGATCCGGTGCCATATAAAATATTTTACCATTGTCTTTTATCTTGTTCCCTGTGATCCTCTGGGTAAAAACACGGTCAAAGTCAGCAGAAAAGGTTTTCATACCGGTATATCTTTCCAAAAGTTTTTCTGCAGGATTCTCACTTTTACCCAAAACAGTAATAACAAAAAGAATTATCAAACTGATCAGAAATACTCTTCTCATCATCAGATCTGCTCCATAAAATCCAAATTATTTATAAATTTTAACAACCCTGTTTTCAGCAAGATCAAACTCCACGAACCTTCTTGTGAGTGGAGAAAACATTAAAATTCTTCCAGTGATCGGGGCTGTCATTTCTTCCATCACATCACTCGATGTAAAACCTACATAAGGAACTCCGGGCCTAAGTCTTAAAAAGTAAGTAAACCCTCTTTCTGTCATAACATCGTCAGTCACCCTTTGTATCCATGCAGAAATTATACTATCAGTAAAAGATGGGGAAGTTCCATTCACATTTTCTCCAGCGGACAACTCATTTCCTCTGCCAACAAACCTCTCACTCAAAAGCTCTTCTCTTGTAACAGAATAAAGTCCGGGAGAAAAAGCACTATAAGAAAAAACTTCACCGTAACAATCTTCTATCTGATCTTCATATTTATCCGGAGTGACCGAAAGAACATCCGGAGATTCAATTGAGTCAATGGACATGACAACATTTTCATCCCAAGGTATCAAACATTTTGAAGAGCTGCGTTTTCCTGAAAGGACAATGCTGTCGGTCGAGGTCTGTATGATACCGTCTTCAAAATTGGCATTAGGATCAATAAGCAACCCCTCCTCTCTATCGTATGTGCCGGTCATAGAAGAGGTCCCTTTTATCAAACCTTCATAAGTAAAACGGTAAAAAACTGGACTATGCAGCCCTCTTATAGAAGATATTTTCATAATTTCAGGAGAATTCAAAGCATCTGTTTTGCCGTGTGGGGGAAAGGTTCTGTATTTGTTAGCTATATACGGTCTCATTTCATTATAGTGTTCCGGGACAGTATCTTTTTCACTATCATCAAAAAAAGATACCAGCCAGCTTTCTGTTTCAAGGTCAAACACCATAACTTTTCCGGAAGCTGAAGCGATCCACAAAACATCTCCTTCCGAAGCATCGTAAACTACTTCCTCAAATACATCATCCGGCTCTTCATAAAAGTCATCGTCACCTATCTCATCTTCATCACTGTACTCATCTTCGTCATTGTATTCATCTATATCACTGTATTCATCTTCGTCACTGTATTCATCTTCGTCGCTGTATCCATCTTCGTCGCTGTATCCATCTGTATCGTTATGGTCACGATCTTTATCGTCCGTCTCAAGATCATCCTGTTCTTTCACAAAAAGATCGACTTTTTTAAACATATCATCAGATGAAAATTTTCTGTAGCTGAAAGATTCTCTATATACCACACTTGCAACAGAAACCGCAAGAAAGCCTCCGGGAAGAGACACGCTTTTTTCAAGAGAAAGTTCTCCGTCAAGGATGTCAACCCTGTCGCCGTCAAAAGCGGCAAAACGCCCTTTGCTTATTGAAGAGAATCCTCTGTTTCTTAAAGGAAATTCATTGTATCCGGAAAGTTTTTTTTCAACGGAAAGATCCTCTGTGTCAAGCAGATAAATGTCACCTTTAGAGACATCAAAAAGATAGCAGTGCTCACTGGAACATTCAATTTCAGCAGGAAAAAACGGAAGAGTCTTTTCAACAGGATCACCTTCCAGAGGAACATAAACTAAATAAGCATCCCCGAAATGAGACCCTGTAACCCAAAATCCTTCTTTTTTATGAGCTTTGACTTGGTAAGGATTGAAGTTAAACAAAACACTTTTTTCATAAGAAATGTCATGATCGAAATTTTTGTCCAGTTTTCTAAGAGCGAGCCTTCCTCTATGACCATCAAGCTTTTCTTCCTGATCATACCCTTTTGCATCTTTTGACTTTTCATACCCCACATAACCGGAGACAGCCGTCGCTATGTAAATTTCTCCTTTAATATCTATTAAATCTATAGATGCAGGTCTGCCTCCTATAAACAGTCCTTTCTTATCATCGTTCTTATCTTTAAACTTTTTATCTACTGCCATACCGCAACCGCTTATCTTCATGATCCTTGTTCCATACTTGCCGGTATCATCAGCAACAAAAGCCATGTAGGATATAGATCCATCTATACATACAACACCTCTTTGCACGGAAAAGGCCACCGGTTTTTCAAAAATATATCTTTCAGAAGAAGGGCCGCATCCACATAAAATAAGGACTGTCACAGCCATAAAAAAAGCAGTGGGAAGGTGTTTCATTTGATCACTCCTTTCAATGAATAGAGACTGGAAGAAGATGTGTCGATGTCATAAAAGAGTATCTTGTCATGTATGAAACAGGAAACAAACAATATTCCGTGATTTTCACCCTTTTTTTTGTAGTGAAGTTGATAAGGATCACATTTTCCATCTTTCTCAACCTCTATTTCATCTATCACCTTTCTTTGGATAGAGTCAACAATAAAAACTGTTTTTTCACCAGGAGAAGCCACAAAGATCAGCTCTCCTTCAACCAAATTATCTTCCTCTCCTGTTGAGTAAGGCATAACTGCTATTTCACCCAGCAATCCCCTTAGAGCAACAGAAAAAAGTATTTCAACTTCAACTCTGTTTTCTGTTAATATCTGAAAATTCACAAGTTGCGGAGCTGTGTCAGCAGTTGTACTTTTTGCATAATTTCTGAAAGCACCATACAGAGAAACACCATCTGAACTCTGCTTGATCGACCTCATATCATATCCCTGAGTGGGAAAGCCGAGATCGACTTCAAGAACATCAAGATAAAAATTATTTACCGTCTCAAAAGTATCAATTACCGAGATAAGCCCGGATTCCCGATGAGATGCAATGTAATAACCTGATAAATTATCAAGCACTATTGATGTCACCCCTTTTCTAAGATCGTGGGTTGACAATTTTTCCCAGTTATCAAGATCTATAACACTGAGACTCCCGCTTATGATGTGTGTTACAAACAACTTTTTTCCATCAGGGGTGATTATTACGGCATTAGGTTCTGTTTCTGTTTTAATGTGGTCGGGAATATACCCGTCTGTGGAATCAAGATGATCGAACTTATATCCCCCGTCTCTTTTCATTATTTTGTATCTTGTAACAGCCTGAAGGTCCCTGGATGTCACATAGACTGTTTCTTCGTTTTCACAAACACTCATCTTCCCCGCAATAGAAGGCACAAGAACGGAATCTTTGAAAGATACCATGCCATCTTCTTTTATTTCGACAATAGCCACCCTTCCGTAATCATATGCTCTGTTCATATTGCTGCTAAGATAAATAAAATGTTTCCCGTCTTTCATGGAATACATATCTGTCACCCTGTTAACAACGAATTCAGGGGGTATCGCTTTTTTTGACTCTGTTTCACATGCTGAAACAGAAAAAAGAAAAATAGTGAAAACCATTAAAAAATATCTTTTTATCATTGCTCATCTTCCTTTTTTTTATCCGGTTGCTGTTTTTTTTGAGATTTATCTTCTTTTGCAGCGGCACCTGCCCTGCTTTTTTTGATCATCTTTCTCAGTTCTTTCATTTGACCTGCAAAATTTGGTTTGGGGTACAACGCCGTCATAGCATCAAGGACTTTTGATGCGACATCAATTTTTCCAAGGTAAAAAAGCGAATAGGCTATTCTAATGTATGTTGCCTCCTGTTTCCGACAGTCGGGGAACTCCGCCTCTATACGGCTGAAGTAATTTATTGCCCTTTCATATGACTGCTCAAGATAGTATGTTTCCCCTATCCAGTAAATCACATCACACCGTCTTGATTTGGGGTATTTATGAGAAAAAACTTCCCATCCTCTTCTTGCAATTGCCGAGTCACTTGCACTTCTTGTAAAGTCTACAAGCTGGCGATAACTTTTAGCTTCATCCTCAGGCAGTCTTACAACCCCGTTGGGTGTTACAGTAAGATTCTCAACCGGCTTGATCTCATCTATCTGTGCCAGCATATTTTCTCTGAACTTTGCATTTTCATCTTTTAGCAAAGCGATCTGTTTTTCAAGCTGGTTTATTCTCTGCTGTGCAGCACCTCCTGATTGAGCGGCAACATCTACCTGATCTATGCGGTTATTTATCTCTCTTATTGTTCCTTTAAGTTCATCAAGTGTGCTGAAAGAAAGATTGATCTTGTTCTCCTGAGCTTTTTTATCTATCTGAAGAGTTTTTTCTATTTCATCCAGCCTGTCATTTATTTTATCTATTTCCATTTTTGCTCTATCAGCAAGAGCTTTGAATCTGGCATTATATTCGGCCTGCATTTTCGCAGTAGCAACATCAAGATCAGACCTTAGAGCTATACAGGAACTAAGTGACATCAGTAATACTGTAAAAAAACAAGCTTTTAAAACCTTAATCATAAAAAGTTACTCCAACAACTAACTCAACAGAGAACAAAATAACGCTGTATAGTAATCATAAAATGAATTATAATCAAATTTTTAGGACATGGATATAAAGATACAAATAAAAACAGGAATGAAAATAGTAATGATAATAAAAAAGCAGATGTTTTTTTATCTTCTCCTTGACATAAAGATTTTTTTTCAGAAGAATAGGCGTTGGTGATTTTTTCGTCGTTTTTTGACCTTTTTTTGCTCGGACAAGGTTTGGTAGAATTGAAAAATAACTTAAGTCAAATGTGGGATAATATTACCGGCGTAGTTGCCGCACAGGAGGTAGAATGAGCAATGTAAATGAGATCATTGGCAAATTTGAAAAAGAAGGGAGCTTCCTGATCAAAGCTCTTCAGGAAGTTCAACATGAAGAAGGTTTTGTTTCTGATGAATCTATTTTGAAAATTTCGGATCATTTCGGAATGAAACCTGCCGAAGTTGAAGGGGTACTCAGCTTTTATGCCCAGTTCAAAAGAACTAAGCCGGGCAAATATGTTATTTCAATTTGTGATGGAACAGCCTGCCACATTAAAGGGGCAAATC
>SLOD01000124.1 GCA_007132725.1 Candidatus Sumerlaeota bacterium | reverse complement strand
AGACATCCATTGTCGTTCCAGTACCAGTACCATTCCAGCTGACCGTTGCCCCTGTCCCTACGTCATTCGAGGTCGTCCCTGTATCTATCCTTGCTGACAGGTAGTTCCCTGACGCTTTTTTCGGGAGAACATCCCCGCCGTTGTAATAATAAATATAATCATAAAACGCCTCGCTATCACTTAATGTTGCAATGTCGTGAAACCTGATCACATTTAATGTGCCGCCAGATAGCGATTGTCCCGCTCCATTAATTAATAGGTTGCCGTTCGCGTATAAATTAAAATCATTATTCTTTTGAGTTATCCTGTAAACATTGCTAGAAGCTGTTGTGTTAATGGTGCCGCTCAAGCCGCTTCCATCTTCAACAATATGATCAGTAAATACATGAAAAAGCAATCCTCTCGAACCATTTTGAATTTCAATTGCGTTCCCATAATCTCCCTCTGTGCTTGATAATTGCATCTTAACCTCAACCACTCCGCCAGTCGTATTGTTTAATGACGGATTTCTTGAATAATTCGCCTGAGCATTCTTATCAATACTCGACAAATGCAGTCTGTCGCCTGAAACGATCTGCTTTGTCGTCCACCCGCTCGGGGCGTTCTCCGTCCAGCCGTAGTTCTCGGGAAGGCCATCCGCATCATACCTCACCGTCCACGCATCATAATCCTCCGCCACAGAAAGGGTCCCCGGCGGGCTCGCCATCGTGTCACTATGAGTCCCCGTAGTAAAGCTCGTATCAGTATAGGTTCCTTTGTTACATCCGTTTTCTTCATCAGGGAAAACTTCGGCATCTTCATCTTCATCTTCATCTTCGAAATCCCAATCTTCAGAGTGGTCACTGTCATCTTCCGTATCAGCATCATCAATCGTATCACTGTCATCGTCATCAGGCAATGCCGTCTCTTCATCATCTATATCCGCAGTTCCATCTTTATCCTGAATTTCTTCATCCGGATGTTCATCCACCCACTCATCCGTCCATTCATCATCTTTTTTTTCTTCTGTTTCACGACACTCTGCTTCTCCACCCATCACTACACAGAACCACCCCATCTTTCCACAGTCATCCCACAGAATCCAGCCCCCGTCAACACATTTTTCAACCTGTTCCGGATCGTTGCAGCGTGTAGAACCATCCCCGCAGACAGACACATCCTCATCCTCATCCGGTATTCCACCGTCCATGTCAACCCGGGAACGATGACTGTTCGAACAGCCCAGACAGACAATCACCACCGAAAATATAAATATCTCACTCAGCATCCGCATCATATCAACCCCCTCAGGATATTTCCTTTTTATTCAATCAGATCAATTATATTC
Organism: Candidatus Sumerlaeota bacterium; assembly: GCA_007132725.1. Lineage (GTDB taxonomy): Bacteria > UBP6 > UBA1177 > UBA1177 > UBA1177 > SLGQ01. The sequence goes on along the minus strand of SLOD01000124.1, from coordinate 12,998 downwards.
CGTAAACACAGCATGTCAAAAAGTTGTTGCCGGAGAAAGATCAAGTGTTGCCGTTAAATATAATTTTTTTATTTGAGAAAATAAGGCAATAACGGTAGAATGTATTTCAAAGTTTTTTTAATGACCGGTCTTTATATTGTTTTCCTGATTTTTTGGATGTTTGAGGAATGAAGAAAAATTCAACTGTTTTAAACAGATTTGAGCTCAAAAAGCTTCTGGGCAGCACTACTCTTGGTGAAGTGTGGCTTGCAGATGATATTAAAGCAAAAAGAAAGGTGTCTTTAAAAATAATAAATGTTTCTCTGCTTTCAGGAAAAGGTGAAGTAAGAAGACTGAAGAAAGAGTTTAAAATCTTTTCTCAAATAAAAAGTGATAATATTGCAGGAGTGTATGGATTGTTCGAAGAAAATAATAAATTATTTTTTTCGATGGAATATATTGAAGGGGTCACACTTCCTGAATTGAAAAAAGCTACTGTTGTTGAAAAAATGAGATGTTTTCTTGATATAACGAGAGGGCTTCTTGATATTCACAGTTACGGTATCGTTCACGGAGACCTTAAGCCACAGGATATAGTTGTTACTCCAAATGGTTCTGCAAAACTTGTTGATAACGGGCTTCTTTCTTCTTTTGGCAAGAAATCTGCCAAATCAAGGTCTGACTATTCCTATACGGCACCTGAAATCATAAACTACGGAGTTTCAGACTGGCGATCAGATTTTTACAGCCTCGGGGTTATATTGCATGAGTCTCTTTTCAACAAACTTCCCTGGAAAACCCCGCCTTTTATAGAGCAGGACGGCAATGATTCTGTAGCAAATATTCAGTTTCCTGAAAATGCTCCGGCGGAAATAAAAAAACTTGTTTTGAAAATGATTTCCACCAATCCGGCTGACAGGTTCTCTGATACGGCAGGACTGCTTTGTGATATTGAGAAAACAGTTGAAATAATTGACAAAATTGGCAGAGAGGATGTTGCGGGAAAAAGAGTGCCTATATGTGAAACAGACTTTATTTCAAGAAAAAGTGAAATGGCTTCGCTCATTGAATTAATGGACAATTTTGAAGCGACATCAATAGACCATGCTGTTATAATTGAAGCTCCGGGGGGATCGGGGAGAACGAGATTCTTAAAGGAATTTGAAAAGAGAGTAGTGTCCCGGAATATCAATATTCTGTTTTTCAGTGCAAATCAGACACAATACCTTCTTTATGATCTCATAAAGGCATTATGGGAATCTTTGGACAGAGAACTGAAACTGCAGCTTTCTTTTAAGTGGAAAGGAAATGTTCCTTTTTATTTCCCACAATTTTATTCTTACGGTGAATTTAAAAACAGCCCCGAGACTCAAAATCTTCTTTCGGCCAGGGAAGATTTTTTCAGACTCCTTTCAATGTTTAAAGACTTTATCAAAATGGCAACTAAAAACAAACCGCTGGTATTAATGATAGACAACTTCGACCATGTTGATAAAAGATCTCTGAAGATCATACAGGAGATAACCGCCAGCATTGATAACACGAACAGACTGTTCACGATCATTACAGTGGATCCTGAAAGTGGTTCAAATATTGAAATTCCGGCTTTTTCAAGAATAATCCTTTCTGCTCTAACCTTTTCTGAATCAAGGGAATTTATTGAGAGTGCTCTCCAAAAATCTGAAGATGAAATAGACAATGAGCTTTTTTTATGGATATTCAGAAACAGCCGTGGTCTTGCCAAACTCATCAGGTCTCTCCTTTTTCTATTAAGTGAAGAAAGACTGATCTTTGAAAAAGGTTCCCGCATTTTTTTTAAAAACAGGAATCTTGGCGAAAAAGGGGTGGAAAAACTTTTGAAAGCCAAAGTTTCCTCTTTTCCCCCGAAAGAACAGCAGATATTAAAAGCTTCGTCTGTTTATTTGAGATTTATAACCAGGGAAGCTCTTTATGCGATCGTTTCAAACAAAATGAATGAAGAAGAATTTGATTCAGCTTTAAGCGTTCTTGAGTCGAACTACCTTTTGAGGCTTCATAAAAACGGAAAGATCAATATTGTTAATAAAATCTTCAAACCGATTCTTTATTCAATGTTGACTCGTGCTGAAAAAATAGAAATACACAAAAGATTTGGAGACTACATAATTGGAACATGGAAAGATCTTCTTGAAATGAAGATCAACCATTTTGCTTTTGCCGCTTTTCACTACAATGAAGCCGGAGAAACAGAAAAAGCTTTGAGACTTTATCTTCAGTCAGTCGGAGGTTTTTTTGCCAATTTAAATTCGGAGCTTGCTGAAATATCTTTAGATAATGCCCTGTCGATCGTCAAGTCCAACCCTAAGTTGACTCCCGGTAAAAAAAAGTATGGGGTTTATCTTTTTGCAGGCAGGATGTATTATCGTCTCGGTATCTACAACAAGGCTCTTCCTCTGCTTGAAAAATGTTACTCTGTATGGGAAAAAGATGATACTATTCTGGAAGATCTTGTTTTTTCCCTTGCCGGCAATTCCCAACCTAAAAAAGCATTGAAGTTCATATCTAATTACAAAGCCGATACAAAAGATAAAAAAGCTTTTAAACACTATCTCAAAGCATATATGATAGTAGCGATAGGAGGAGATCATCAAAAATCCTACTTCCATATGATAAGAGCCATAGGTCTTGTAAAAAAAGGGTATGGTAAACTTTTCGGTCCTATCAGAAATTTTAATCTCAGACAACTTGAATTTGACCATCATATTTTGTTGGGCTTAAAAGAGTATGATTTTCTTAAAAAAATACAACTTGAGCTTGTGGAGAGTGCACTCAAACTTGAAACAAGGTCTTTTATGATAGATGCTCTTTTTGCTTCTTTCAGATTTCACTGGCATTTTAATGAGCTTAAAGATGCGTACAAAGTTCTTCATGAAACGCTTAAGCTGTCAGTTGAAATATTTGATAACTACCGGATAACAAAGAGCTACCTCAATCTCGCTGCATGTTCCCACCGCTTAGGAAGATTTAACGATGTACGCTTCTATCTTGAAAAATCTCTTGAATATGCAAGAAAAGGATGTGGAGCCGGGATCCTTAAGCAGTGTTATATTAATTATGGGGAGCTGGCTCTTATAAGAGGAGAGTTCTCGATAGCGGAAAACTACTGCAACAGTGCTGAAAATATCAGCTCTCCCGAACTTCAGGATACGGATCTGATAGATATTTACTCTCTTCAGATACTTCTTGCTCTTTTGAAGAATGAGGCCGGGTTCGCCAGAAGTATAGGCGGGAAGCTTAGAAGATATTTTGAACAATTTGAAAATATCAGTCATTCAAAAAAAGTGATATATTATTCTGTTATGATGTTCATGGAGTCTCTCACAGGCAGCGACAGAAGCTTTTTTGATGAAATAGAAAAAAAACTTGGTGAAATTCTTGAGGAATACCCGATATATAAAGGAACTTACTCTCTTGTTCGCCTTATGTGTAAAATGATCTATCATATGAAAAGAGGTGACCGTAATTCTGCAATGAATATCATTCATGATGTTGAGCAGAATGAAATAAAAAGTTCCCACTCTCTGTATCAGATGCTTTATTTTTATCACGCCGGACTTTTTCTGAAAGAGTATGCTCCGGGCTCTTCTCTTTTAAAAAAATATGTTGAAGAGGGTTTGGCTTATGCATCACGGTCTCATGCTTCACATTTTTTTACTTTGTTTGATGAAATATCCTATACAATTGAAAGAGACAGTACAGAAAATGCTGTTATAAAGATAAAAAGTTCTTTAAAACATTTTGACCTTCCGGGCGATATTTTATCTGAAGTGGAAAGCTACATTGAAAATCTTCAAAAACATATTCATCATTCAAAAAACCACATTGATTATCTCAGATCTCTAAACCACAGCTATGCGGCAGTTATTGATATTGTCAAATCAATTGCCGGTCGCACCGAACTGTACCGCATCATAGATATTGTCGTTAAGAAGGTTATTGATCTTTTGTCTCTGGATATTTGCGGAATAGTTTTTCATGGCAGTGAAAAAGAGGAAAAAAACTATCTGATCCTTGACTCAACATACAGAGAATACAAGATGGGTGAGATCAGATTCAAAGCAGGATTGATTCCAAGAATGCTGAAATCAGGCAGAATAGAATTTGTTTCAGGAACCCCTTTGGAGCTTTTTTCGGAAACTTCGGAAAACACCGGATTCCATTCTGTTGCGGCAGTTCCGGTAGCAGTGAAAGGGATAATAACATCTTACTTCTATCTTGAAAGGGATACGGCTAAAGGAAGTTTGACAGAATCAGAAATCAAATTTATGGAAATGCTTGCTGAAAATGTAGCAGTGATCTTTGATAATATCGAGCTTATGCAGATCGCTACTACAGATGTCCTTACAAAGTTGCACTCAAGGAGACATTTTATGTCTATTCTCTCAAAAGAGGTTGAAAAAGCTTCCAGATACGGTTTTGTTATTTCGCTTATACTTATTGATATAGATCATTTTAAGAAAGTTAATGATACTTACGGCCATCTTGCAGGTGATGCTGTGTTGAGAATGATCGGCAAAATGTTGAAAAACAGTGTACGGTCTTCTGACTATGTCGGCAGAATAGGTGGTGAGGAGTTTGCAATTCTGTTAACCGGAACAGACAGAGAAGGAGCATACAGAACAGCGGAAAAAATAAGAAAAAAATGTGAACAGTCCGATTTTTCAGGAGTGAATGCAACGATCAGTGCAGGAGTATCTTCTTTTCATGAAGATAGAGTGAAAAATGAAAAAGATTTTATTGAAAAATCAGACATGGCTTTGTACAAAGCTAAGGAAAAAGGGAGAAACCTTTCTGTCAAGTACAGTGACCAATAAATAAGGAGAGAGAGATGACACTTAACATAAGGATAAATGAACAGCAAATACTTTCGGGAGACACATCCGAAGTGAGAAAAGAGCTTGAGGTTTTAACAGAAAACTCTTCTCTTATCAAAAAATATCAGAACAATGTCGGTTTTTCGTTCATGAATTTTACTCTTTTTGATATTGTCAGGAAACTGAAAATGGAAGAGTATAGAAGCTGGTTCAAAAAACTTGATAAAGAGATCCCCGGGTTGCCCCACTTCTTAAGTGACAGGGACAACGCTCTTCTCATTTATTTGATGGGGAACATCGCTTTTGAAGAAAAGGAAGGGGCAGTTGTTTTTGACAGCATGGAGGCAAATCGTTTTTTTAAAGAAAAACAAGCTCAAATAAGAAACCTCTGCCTTTCAAACAACATTAATCCTGAAGCAGATCTCAATCGGGTCTCAGCTATTCTTACAGGTAAAAAATACAAAGAAGAAGAAAAAGTGGAGAAAACTGAAACATCAGAGGAAAGAGAAAATCAAAGATCGGACATTGACAGCCCCAGATCTAAAAAAAGTTCAATAAAAGATATTTTGGACAAATACGGTTCGATTGCATTTTTAACAGAAGAGAGGATAGTAAAACTGACTATAGCCTTGAATGAATTGCCCGGCAAACTTGCTTTCAGTAAAAATTTTCTGGTAAAAGATCCCCGTTTCCCGCAATCTTTTTTTTCTTCTGTTATAACGACCGATAAAGGGGATATGGAGATAAGATCTCTAATCATACCGGACATAAAAGATGTTGAATCATCTCTTGATTCTAAAAAAGGTGTACATATACAGGTTGTTCATAAGTCGGAAGATGGTTCGTATCAGAAGGTTTTTGAATCGGATAAAATATTTCCTGTCAAAGTGACGTCTTCAATAGAGGAAGAGCTGAGCAAAACAACGGATGTTGAGCCGTCTCTTGAAAAAAAGGATGAAGAACAGGATTCAGACAGATCTTCTACAGTTGAGAAAGAAGCTCCTCCCGATTTTTTAAAAAAGGAAGTGGACAGACTTTCAGGTGAGAACTTACAGCTTCAGGAAAAGGTTGAAAAGCTTGAGAAACTGATAGAGGTATATGAGGATGAAATTCACAAACGACGCTCTGTAAAAGGGTTCTTTAAAAAGTTTTTCGGCTGATGAAAGTAATTTTCAGTGGAACAGGTTCTTCAACAGGAACACCTCAACTTTTTTGTCAATGCGATGTCTGCATCTCGAAAGACATTAAAAATAAAAGATCGAGGTTTTCGTTTATTCTGATAAAAAAAAACACCAACATACTTGTTGATGCCCCTTTTGAACTGAGGGAACAACTTCTCAAGTCAGAGGTGGACCATATTGATGCAATATGGCTGACACACCCTCACAGTGACCATGTTGCAGGGATAGATGATACAAGGATAATATCTTTTAAAAACAGGGAACCTCTCCCGTTTTTTGCAGGAAAGGCAACTATTGAAAATACAAAGATCAGGTATCCTTATATGTTTGAAAAAAATGAATATCTGAACAGACCTTTTCTTGATCCTGTTGAAGTTGGAGTTGAACCTTTTTTATTCAGAGATATCTCCTTTGTTCCGATCAGACACATGCATGGTTCAACAGAAGTTCACAGTTTCAGAAGTGAAGATTTTGCCTTTCTTGCAGATATCAGTGCAGTATCAGATAGTGAAATAGAGAAAATAAAAGGTGTTAAGGTGCTTTCTGTATGCACAACTACAAAAATACCCCATTACAAACACATGGAGTTGGAAAAAGTTGTAAAGCTGATAGAGAAAGTATCTCCGGAAAAAGCTTTCCTTACACACATGAACCACACTTTTGACTATGAGGAAACAAGACAGTTACTACCTTCTTTTATAGAGCCGGCATACGATGGTCTTGAGGTAGTGGTTTAGTCTAAAAATTTGATTTTTTTCTTTTAAATGGTTACATTCCGGATAGTTGTTTCCTACTTTGTGAGGTTTTTTATGAAAAAAAAGATTGCTTCCATAATAGTTTTTATTGTTATTGCAACTGTATATGGATGTGCCACAACTGATAAAAAAGAAGTTCTTCCGGACGACAGAGAAGAGTCTTATGAAGATACTTTGCCGACAGCAAGAGGCGGTCAGCTTACTTTTGATCCTAAACTTTATGTAACTAAAACATACGATGCCAATAAAGATGGAAGACCTGACATAATAAACGTTTTTAAAAAAATTCCCAAAAAAGAGGGTTCAAAAAGGGAGTTTGATCTGCAACTCCATGTCAAAATGATGGATCTTAACAGAGATGGTAATATTGATGTGTGGCGTTTTTATGATGATAAAGGAGCTGTTGTAAAAGAAGAGGTGGATCTTGATTTTGATGGAAGGATTGATGTTGTGAACTATTATGTAGGTGGTGTCATAAGAAGGAAAGAGTTCGATGTTCGTTTTGATGAAAGGACGGACAGATGGAAACACTATGATGAGGAAGGAGTGCTTATTCTTCTTGAAGAAGACCGAAACAACAATGGCAGCCCGGATTACTGGGAACACTACACCAAAGGGGTTTTGGAAAGAATCGAAAAAGATACTTCCGGTGACGGGAAACCGGATATGTTTCAAAGGTCAGGAGATAAAAGTTTCACAAGAATTATAAGTACGACCGACAAGTTCAGTGATAAAGCACAGGCTGAAGAAGATGTCCCTGAAGAATCGGATAGCGAAGATATAGACTAGATCTCTTTATATTTTATTTTTCACATGCTTTTTTCAGACCTAATCCGCAGGCTTTTCTATAAAGTATAGCTGCTCTTCCCATGTTTTGGTGGACACCTATCCCCAATGTATAGATATCAGCCAGTCCGGCACAACTTTCTGCATGACCTGAATCACAAGCTGACTGGTAATACTCTATAGCTTTTTTGTAGCTTTGAGGAATTCCCTCTCCCTTTTCATACATTAACCCAAGCTTGAAACATCCTTCCCGCACACCTTTGTAACAGGCATTCAGAAAGTGTTCTGCAGCAGTTCTGTAATTTATGACAACACCTTTGCCTTCATAATATTTAACCCCTTTCTCAAAATGAGTTTGTCCGTTTCTGCATCCTGGAACCATCAAAATAAAAAACAGCTTTAAGAAAAAAAGATATTTCAAAGCAGACTCCCAGTTTGTTAAAATTCGTAAGTTCTCAGACATTATATGCTTTTTTTATCCTCTGTCCAGTGTCAATATGGCAATTTGCCTTTTTGTCATTTTTGATAATAATGTAACCTGCTGAAATGGTGAATGGTAAATGGTGGAACGATTTTTGCATCTATGTCCAGTTTGAGCGAGCTGTTTTATAAGGTCGTGGAGAGAAAACATGAAGCTTTTTAATGTAGCGGTAATAGGAGCAACCGGAATTGTGGGGCAGGAGTTTATATCTCTCCTTGAACAAAGGGATTTTCCTGTTGACAATCTCTATCCTTTTGCAAGTGAAAAGTCTATGGGTTTGTTTGTTCAATATAAAAAAAAGGAAATTGATATAATCCCTCTTTCTTTGGAAAGTGTTAATGAAAGGAAGATAGACATTGCGTTTTTCAGTGCCGGATCGATCATAGCTAAAGAGATGGCTCAAGTCTTTTCTAAAAAAGGGGCGTTGGTGATAGACAATAGTTCCGCTTTCAGAAAAGACAAAGATGTTCCTTTGGTAGTGCCTGAAGTTAACGGAGGCGTTCTTAAAAATTCAAAGTCGAGAATTATTGCTAATCCTAACTGCTCAACTATACAGCTTGTTCCTTTTCTTAAAATAATGGAAGAAAGCTATGGATTGAAGTCGGTTTTTGTAAGTACATATCAAAGTGTAAGCGGTGCCGGCAGAGGCGGTATTGAAGAGCTGAAAGATCAGGTGTCTAAACTTTTTTCCGGTAAATCTGTTAAGCCTGAGATATTTCCTCAGAGGATCGCTTTTAATTTAATCCCTCAAATAGGACATTTCTATCCTGACGGATATTGTGAGGAAGAGGTCAAAATGATAAATGAAACAAAAAAAATATTATCAAGAGATGATCTTGACATTGATGTGACGACAGTGAGAGTGCCTACATTTTTTTCACACGCAGAAACGGTGTTTGTCGAGACAAAAAAGGTTTGTGATCTAAATGCTGTCAGAGAAAAAATAGAAAAACATCCTGAAATGGTGTTGATGGACGACCCGCAAGAGCTGCTTTATCCCACTCTTATTGATTCATCCGGAAAAAATGAGGTTTTTGTCGGAAGATTGCGCAAAAGTTCTAAATCTGACAAAAGGATCTCAGCCTGGATCGTTGCAGATAATGTAAGAAAAGGAGCTGCTTATAATGCTATAAAAATAGCTGAAACGATCATCCAGGGGGTTTAATGAATAAGTTTAGATTATTATTAGTTTTTTTTCTAACGGTTTTCCCAGGATACATGTCCGGGACAGATACCGCTTTTTTGGAAAATGTCTATCTTGATCCCGACCATGGTGAAATGAATATAGAGGGCAAAGTAGACATCTTTTTTAATCTTTCTGATCCGGACGCAGTTGTAGAAGGGTACTTAACTGTTATGGTAGGAACAACGGAGGTTACCCTAACTTCAACGATCAGTGATGGTTCTTCAATGGGCTATTTTAACAATAAAATGACAATTCGAGGATCGGAGCTTTATGATATTCTTGAAACTTATTTAAATCCTCCGGCCTTGCATATAACCCGTTTTGCCGGAGAAAAAAGTATAGAAGATTCGAACGATTTTTCATGGGCAGACGGGATATATGACTTTACGCTGGTCATTGAAATGGAAGATCCCGGAACGGAAGAGGAGGAAGAGGATATATTTGATGACGGGTCAGATCTTTTTGAAGATGAGGAAGAAGAAGAGGAGCCGGAACCTGTAGCTCCCGCAACAGCTACCAGTTCATTCAGGATCGTTTTTGACAATATTCCTCCCTCTGCTCCTTTGAAAGTTGAAAGTGAAGGCGGAGATGAAAGGATAATACTTAAGATCACTCCACCCTACATAGATGAAAGGGAACTGGATCACGATAAAATAGGTCGCTACCACATTACTTTAAGTGGGATTTTTGATAGAGATGGTGACGAAGTTGAAGCAGAACTGGAATATGTTTCTTCTGTAAGCGGACCGGAATATGACGAGGTTTGGGAAACATCCGTTTCCGGAAAGGATGGGTTTAAACTGATAAATAATGATGAGAATCTTGAAAAATACCTCTATACCATAAAAATATCGGCTGAAGATGTCGCTGGAAATCATGATCCTGAAAACTGGATAGAAATAAATGCTTCGGCAGTTTCAACTTTCGGGTTCTGGTCATACTATAAAGCAGAAGGGGGAAAAGAAAAAGGGGGTTTTTGCTTCATAGCTTCAGCAGGATTCGGGTCATATTCCCACCCTTATGTTAAGATACTGAGAAACTTCAGGGACTCATATCTTGAAAAATGGGATAAAGGAAAGCAACTGATAAATGTTTATTACTCTTTTGGATATTATCCGGCATCTCTGGTAGAGAACTATCCTGTTTTAAAACCTTTAGCCCGGGTATTTTTAATACCTTTTGTGATAACAGTCTGGTTTTTTACAGAAAGTGTAGGAAACTTGATCCTTATAATGTGGTTATTATTGTCAGGGTATTATATCCTTGGAAAATTAAAAAGAAAAACAGCGATTTTTTTTCTACCTCTCTTTATTGTTTTTTCTCCCAACTTACTTGAAGCTGTGGGGGGAGAATTCAGCTTTACCAACTCTTTTTATTATCCTTCAGAAATAGATAGCGGGATAGATACGGAACCTTTCAGGACTGTGGGAGGTACAAAAAAAAGGTATCTTCCTTCTGTTACATTCGGGTTTCAAGTTCCTGTACTGGAAGAATATATAAGGTGGTCACTAGTGGGAGGTATTGGTTTTACAAGATTTAAAGGAACTGCTGTCAGAGCGGATGGAGAAAAAAGTGCTGATTCAACAAGGATGCATTTCATTCCTTTGACGGGGGAAGTCAAAGTTCGTCCGGCATACTCTTTTCCGGTATGGCCTTATGCCGGCTTTGGACTCGATTATGTGGTTTGGTGGATAAGAGAAAAAGAAAAAACAGCCAAACACGGAGGAACTTTTGGTTTTCACGGTTCTTTGGGGTTAATGATTTCGCTTAACTGGCTTGACCAGAGATCTGCTCAGAAATTTGAACAATCTACAGGGATTTCCAACACGGCTCTTTTTGCACATTACCGATTTGAAAAGATAAACGATTTTGGCAAAGAAAACAGTTTTGATCTGGGAAACAGCCGGTTCGAGTTCGGGATAGTATTTGAGTTTTAAAATTCGTTTTGCTGATATTTTCACTGTTTTTTTGTTGATTTTTGTTAGATGAAAGATAAAATTTGTAACCGGATCAGCTATATGATTTGTTGTGATCATTTAAATTCAAAAATGTTTTTATTATTAGCGGAGGCTTTTTTATGAAAGTTTTTTTTATTGTATTTTTTTTAACTTTCTCATTTTTATTCACAGGATGTCCCAGAGTTGAAAAGGAAAAGGTAGCTGTTGAATTCTATGTTATGAGCAAGTGTCCTTTTACTGCTCAAGCGTTGAATGGCATCACTCCTGTACTTGAAAAAATGGGGGATAGAATAGACTTCAAACTTGATTTTATCGGAACGGAGTCTGAACCCGGAAAATTTCAGAGCATGAGGGGCAAAGATGAAATCATGGGGAACAAAATACAGCTTTGTGCTATGGAATATTTCCCCCGTAAATATCTTGACCTTTTGAGTTGTATGAACAAGGATATTAAAAATATTCCCGGTAATTTTGAAGAGTGTGGCAAAGAGACGGGAATTAACATCGGAAAGATCAAAGAGTGTTTTGAGGGGGAAAAGGGTAAAGCTCTTATCTCACAAAGTATTAAGCGTGCAGATGCCCGGAATGCGAAAGGTTCCCCGACAATATACATTGCTGGAGAACTCTACAAGCAGGGAAGAACAGAGGCTGATTTTTTAAGGGAAATATGTGGCAGTTATGAAACAGCAGCTCCTTCTATCTGTGCCGACATTCCTCAGCCGAAGGAAGTAATTGTTACAATGCTTTCTGATAAGCGGTGTAAAGAGTGCAGCCCTGAAAGACTTGTTCAAAATCTTAAAGGTGTTTTCCCGGGCATGAAACACGAAATACTTGATTATTCTGATCCGAAAGGCAAAGAACTCTATAAAGAATTTGCTGCAAAAGGTCATGAACTTCTTCCGATGGTGATTTTTGACAAAGATGTTGAAAATGATCCAGGATATCAAAGGATCGCCCGTTTTGTTGTTCCTGTTGACAATCGTATGCTTCTTAGAGTCGGGGCTAAATTCAATCCGACAAGAGAAATTTGTGACAACGGTATTGATGATACAGGTAACGGTCTGGTTGACTGTGAGGATCCTGACTGTAAAGATGAGCTTATATGTCGGGAAGAAAAAAAGAAAAGGCTTGATCTTTTTGTTATGAGTCTGTGTCCTTTTACTGTGAGAGCCTTTAATGCAATGAAAGAAGTTCTTGATGCATTTAAAGATGACGGACTGGATTTTAACATCAACTATATTGCCAACGAGGTTGAGCCGGGCAAGTTTACTTCTTTAGGGCGTGACCTTGAGGTGAAAGAGAATAAAAGGCAGTTGTGTGCCATGAAACATTACCCTGAAAACTTTTTGGATTATATCTGGTGCAGAGGGGAAAACATCAGAAGTCCTGAATGGAAACCATGTGCAACCGGACCCATTAAAGCATCTGTAATAGAGAAATGTTCTGAAGGTGAAGAAGGTATAAAGCTTCTTAGGGAGAACATCAAAGCGGCAAATTCACTTGATATAGGGGCAAGTCCTACATGGGTCATAAATAACAAACATCGGGCAAGCGGCGTTACAGCTGAAGATATAAAAAATCACATATGTCGTTACAACCCCGATCTCAAAGGATGTTCAAAAAAACTTTCAAAAGCTGCTTCCGGAAGAGCTTCATCAGGAAATTGCGGTAGCAGACGCTGATGTAGCTTTTTATTTCAAACTTGAATATCTTGAAAAAACATTTTTTTATGATAGCATAAACCGTTTTTAGCTTTTTTAGGAGGGCTCAAATGAGGCGGTTTTTTTTAAAAAAGATTTTTTTGATCGCAGCTGTTTTT
>SLOD01000078.1 GCA_007132725.1 Candidatus Sumerlaeota bacterium | reverse complement strand
GAAGTAGATGAAGTAGATGAAGTAGATGAAGTAGATGAAGTAGATGAAGTAGATGAAGTAGATGAAGTAGATGAAGTAGATGAAGTAGATGAAGTAGATGAAGTAGATGAAGTAGATGAAGCGGATAAAATAGAGGGGCCTGCCCCGAAACCGGCTCCCAAAAAGGTTGAGAAAACAGGACAGAGACTTCAGGAGGTGATTTACTTTTATGAAAATTCTGCCCGTATGATAAACCAAATAGATGTTGAAAAAGTGGCTCTCATATTAAACCGTAACTACACTCTGAAATTGAGAATAGAAGCACATGTTGATGCAACTGAACCGGCAAGATTGGCCAGAGCAAGAGGACTGGCTGTTGAAGATGTTCTTGTAAGGAACGGCGTGGATATGAAAAGAATAACTGTAGTTCCAATAGGAAGCGAAGAACCTGTTTCCACGGGAGATACAGAACCTGACAGAAGAAGGAACAGAAGAGTCGAGTTCTATATTTTTACAGACTGACCTTACTTATTATTTATAAAAATAACTTGATAACTTTTATTTTTTTTATTTAAATGAAAGCCTTGAAAATGTGGGGTCGTTGAATGGGTATTGTTGAAGTTTTTGAAAAAGGCGGGATCTTAATGTATCCCATAATTCTTTGTTCTGTAATAAGTTTCGCCGTTCTTTTGGAGAGACTTTTTTTCCTTAGAAAGAAAAACATTATGAGCAGTCCTGAATTTATCATTCACCTGGCCTCAAAAAATGCATGGAATGAAATAGCAAATGAAGTTAAGAAGAAAAATGATATTCTTTCATATATTCTTGATCTGGTCATTTCTGACACTACAGACAAAGATGTTTCTAAAGTTACTGAAATGTATGCAAAAAATGTCAGTTCAGATATATACAGAGGAATATCTATCCCTGGAATAATGGCAACAATAAGTCCATTGCTCGGACTTCTTGGGACTACCCTCGGAATGATAAAGATCTTTACAAGGTTCACTGAAGCAGGTGGAAATCCTATGATACTTGCAGGCGGTATTTGGGAAGCTCTTATAACTACTGCTGCAGGTCTTACAGTTGCAATTCCCAGCCTTGTCATATTCAGATATTTGAATTACCGGGCAGATAAAAGTGTTGCTGAACTGGAATTTGTTCTTGAAAAAATACTTCTTTACAGGTCAGAAAAAACAGATGATAAAAAATCTGATATCAAAGTTCCCGAGGAAATTAACGATAACATGGATTAAATTGAAGGAGAAAAAAATGAAAAAAATTCTTATTATTGGTGCTGTTGGACAGATTGGTTCTGAACTTACGCTCAAAATGCGTGAAATTTACGGAAATGACAATGTAGTTGCTTCGACAAGAAAAACTGAACCCACTCAGAAAATTAAAGAAAGTGGTCCTTTTGAATTTTTTGATGTTATGGACAAACAAAGGTTCAATGAAGTTTGTGAAAAATATAAAATCGACTACATAATCAATATGGCGGCTATACTTTCAGCAGTTGGAGAAAAAAATCCTATGCTTGCGTGGGATGTAAATATGAACGGTCTTATCAATGTTCTTGAGCTTGCAAGAGAAAAGAACATGAAACAGGTTCTTATTCCCAGTTCCATAGCTGTTTTTGGTCCTGAAACTCCGCAGGTGAACACTCCTCAGGAAACAATTCTGAGACCTACAACGATGTATGGTGTAACAAAAGTTGCCGGCGAACTCCTTGGTGATTACTATGTCAGAAGATTCGGACTTGATGTGAGAGGACTCAGATATCCCGGTATCATAAGCCACGAAACTCTTCCGGGTGGTGGAACAACAGATTATGCGGTTGCGATTTACTATGAAGCTATCAAAGAAAAGAAATACACTTGTTTCGTCAAGGAAGACACAAGGCTTCCAATGATGTATATGCCTGACTGCCTGAAGTCAACCATTGATCTTTTTGAAGCAGATTTCAACAAGCTTAAACATCACTCCGATTTCAATGTGGGTGCTATGAGTTTTTCAGTTGCTGAAATGGCAGATTCAATAAGAAAATATATCCCTGACTTCGAAATAAGCTACGAACCCGATTTCCGTCAGGCGATCGCTGATTCATGGCCTGATTCAGTTGATGATTCTGCAGCAAGGGAAGAGTGGGGATGGAGCCCTGACTATGATCTTGATGCAATGACAAAAGATATGCTTGAACAACTTGAAAAAAAACTTAAATAGGAGGGGTCAATGTCAATTGATAAACTGAACAAAGCTCTAATAGCACATGTTGCTGATCTTAAGGCGAAAGGGATCGCAAAAGGGGATGAGATGGTTATCACAAAAGTTATTCCCCCAAGCGGAGAATTCGGCCCCCGTTATCTTGTTGAAGGTTACGGCGATAAAAAGTTCATGAAAATGAATTCTAACTCATATCTTGGTATGTCTTTGAGAAAAGATGTTCTTCATGCTGAAGAAGCAGGTTCTTCTGAATATGGTGTAGGTCCCGGAGCTGTCCGTTTTATTTCGGGAACGCACAAACCCCATGTTGAGCTGGAAGAAAGACTTGCAAAATTTCACGGCAAAGAATCTGGAATGATCTTTTCAAGTGCCTATGTAACTTCAATGGGGGTTATTGTTCCTCTCACAACCAAAGAGACGGTTGTTGTCAGCGATGAACTTAACCATAACTGTATAATCAATGCAATGAGACTTGCCCGTCCTGCTGCAAAGTATATCTACAAACACAATGACATGGCAGATCTTGAAGAAAAGATGAATGACGCTGTAGGAAAAGGTAAAAGATGTCTTGTTATAACTGATGGCGTTTTTTCCATGAGGGGAGATTTTTGTCCTTTTGATGAGTTCGTTGCTGTTTGCAACAAGTTCAATGATAAGTTTGAAGAAGGTGTTACAACCATAGCTGATGACTCTCACGGAGTTGGAGCTTATGGGGAAACAGGCAGAGGAACCGAAGAAGTTACCGGGACAAAAGTTGATATTGTTATCGGGACTCTTGGAAAAGGTTTCGGTGTTAATGGCGGTTATGTCGTTGCACCTAAGGCTGTAACAGATTTCCTCCGTCAGACAGCTCCTATGTACATATATTCAAATCCGATAACAGTTGGAGAAACAACGGCAGTTCTTAAAGTTCTTGATATCCTTGAAAGCGAAGAAGGTCTTAAAATACTTAAACACATTCAGGATATGACACAGAGATTTGAAAAAGGACTCGTTGATAACGGATATGAGACGATCCCCGGACCGCATCCGGTTACACCTCTCATGGTCAGAGATACACAGAAAACATCTGAAATAGTTAAATGGCTCACAGAAAACGGAATACTTGCCACAGGACTTAATTATCCTGTTGTTCCCAAAGGTGATGAAGAGATCCGTTTCCAGATCAACGGTGACCATACACCTGCCGACATAGACTATGTCATTGATGTCCTGAAAGCTTATAAGAATAAGTAAAAGCCTTCCTCTACTCAGGGTTCTTTCCAAAAATCAGCTGGAAATTTTTTGACATGATTTTGTCCCTCCTTTTAAATGGTGTGGAAGTGAACTCTGTTAAAATCAGCGCGGAAATATTAATATGGAGGAAGATTTTAACTGAAAACCGGCGATCACTCAATTAAAACTTCCATTTGCATTAAATCCATAATCTGAAGATTGGAAAAAATTTTGAATACACAATGTCAACTGTTTTTCCAATAAGCTGATATCAGAAAGACTTTATTGAAAATTAGAAAGTTTAAACACAGTAAACACAGAATGATAACCGGAAAACAATATAAAAAGCTTGATTTTCATTTTTTCAGGGGATAAGATTTTCTTGTTGACTAATACTTAATATTCACGCTTCTATCTGATCTATTCCGTTTCTCAGATTGATACTTCTTTATGATCCTCCCTGCTGTTAAAGGCTTTATTAAAAAGTGGCTGGGGAACAATGATTTTTTTGTCGATAAAATCAATAATAAGCTTGACTTTCAG
>SLOD01000088.1 GCA_007132725.1 Candidatus Sumerlaeota bacterium | reverse complement strand
GGAAATTCTCATTAAGACCGCTGTTAATAACTTGCGAAATTATATGTCTTTGAAGTGAAATTTTTTCTCCGAGAGTTGTTACGGTGAGATCCGGATCAAGATAAGGTTTTTCTTTTTCCATGAACTCAAGAAGCTCGTCCATGACAGAATCAATAGTCTCTTTTTCAAGTTTTGAAGCACCATATTTGTTTTCCTGAGAATTTTTAGAGCTATCTTTTTCAACAATTATTTTGTTAGGATGAAAAACAGGGCTTTGCTTGAGCGCCATTATTGAAAGCGTAAGAATTATAACCATATCCCACAGATAGCTTACCCTTGAAAAATCATGCGGCATTGTAAAAAACCGGGCAGAATGAAAAACAAGAGAGACAAAAAGAAAGACTATGAACCCGGCGTTGACATAAAAAAGTTTAAGCAACCAGGAAAGATCAGTTCTGTAAGTGTTTGAAAGGTGGTCTTTTATTTCATTTTTATACCTTTTTATTATTGAAATGCAAAGTACCAGATATGCAAAATATTGAACCGCCTTCATTCCGTAAGTCAAAAGAGGCTGATAAGAGCGACCGAAACCATTTGCAAGATAACTTTCATACGCCATTATTTTTGTATCACTGTCAAGGAAATATACCGGCAGATAAAGGAGAAAATGTACAACAAAGGGGATAAAGTGAAGAGTATCTTTTTTGCTCCATTTGTTTCCGCCGGTTAAAGCTCTTACATAAAAGAAAAAGAGCGGACCATAAAGAAGTGCAACCGAAATATCAGAATAGAGAAAGTAAGGAAAGCTTCTATATAAACCCGATTCATCAATAAAAAGCTTAAAAAGATTAAACCCGAAAAGAATTAATATCACTATAAGAAATTTATTTGCAGATGAGTTTTCTTTTCTAAGGCCAAGACCTATCGCCAGAAGAATACTCTGTACAGCACCTGCAAAAAATAAGATCTTAAATAAGTCGGACATTTGACATCCTCTGAAAATACCTTGCAAATATATCAAAGAGAAAAATAATTGCAACTTGAGTACAAACAACCTTTCCAGAAACCCTGTCGGCTATATCGTCCAGAAATGCTATTTTTGAGAAACCTGTCTTTTATACTTGACAAAAATGATTTCTAAGGGTATTTTGTCTTGTATGTCGTCCACAAATGAGATTTTGGAGGAATGTGGCATGTATAAAAGACAGAAATACATTGAGATGATTGTTCCTTTTATAAACAAACCTGTCATAAAGGTTATAACAGGTATGCGAAGATCAGGAAAAAGCACTGCAATGCTTCAGTTAATTGACTATATTATAGAAACAGGGATAGACAAGGAGCGTATCGTTTACTTGAACATGGAGTCTCTGGACAATGAACATCTCCTTGATGTAAGATCTTTAAACAATTTCGTAAAGGAACAGATGAAAAAAGCCGGGGCAAAAATATTTCTTTTTATTGACGAGGTTCAGGAAATTCCGGAATGGGAAAAAGGGGTGAACTCATTTTTTGCCAACCAGGAAGCTGATATTTTTATTACAGGCTCAAACTCTAAATTGCTATCGGGAGAGCTTGCAACTCTTCTTTCAGGAAGGTATGTGGAGTTTTTTGTTCAACCTCTCGTTTTCAGTGAATATGCCATGTTCAGAAGCAAAAAACCTGACAGAGAGCTTTTTAATGAATATTTAAAATATGGCGGTATGCCGGGCATTCATCATTTAGAAATTGAGGAACAGACAATTTATCAATATCTTTCAGCTATACATGACAGTGTCATTCTTAAAGATGTTATTAAAAGAAATAATATCAGGGATGTCGCCCTCCTTGAGAAGATAATTCAGTTTGTTTATGACAATATCAGCAACATTTTTTCTGCAAGAAAAGTCGCGGAATATTTTAAAAATGAAAGACGGGCTGTGGGACACGAAACAGTTCTTAACTATTTGAATTATCTTGACTGTGCATTTATAATTAAAAAAATTCCCCGTTTTGATCTTAAAGGTAAAAAAATCCTCGAAATAAATGAGAAACATTATGCTCAAGACCTTGGCTTGAGACACGCACTTCTCGGGTATAAAGAAAAAGATATCAATGCATATCTTGAAAACATCATTTTAAATGAACTTATCTATCGGGGATACAATGTAAATATAGGGAAGTTGGATGACTATGAAGTTGATTTTGTTGCAACAAAAAGAAATGAAAAACTTTATATTCAGGTGTCATATCTTCTCAACAGCGAAAAAGTTAGAGAGAGAGAATACCGTCCCTTTTATATGATCAATGACAACTATCCGAAATATCTTCTTACACTTGATGAAATCCCTGAAAGCACCGATGACGGAATAATCAGAAAATATCTCCCATCATGGCTTATTGAAAAGTCTATTTGAAATTGATAGCAAGCACCGGAAAAACTGAAAACATCGAAAAATAATTGCAAATCCGCTCGCAAACCATTAACTTATACCAACTCTTAAGGGAGATTGACGGATGAAGGTGTTTGTTGCAGGTTCGGGCAAAGTTGGAACAGCTTTAAAGAGTTTTTTGAACAGGTCGGGTATTCCTTTTAAGGAGCATTTAAAAGATAGTAGCCCTGATGGAGATATCATTTTTCTTGCAATTTCAGATTCCGCTGTGGCACAAGAAGTTAAAGATATCACATCGAAAAACAGTTTGATAAAAATAGTCCAATTTACTCCTGCCATTGAGATGGCCCACGAAAACCAGTTTATTCTTCATCCTTATGCTTCAATTACAAAAGAAACCGATATTTCAGAGATTTTTTTCTCGTTGTGGGGAAAAAAAGATGCCGCTTTAGAATCAATGCTTCATCATTGCCGGCTTAATTTTTTCTATGCCGGCACCTTCCCTACTCCCGGATATCATACTTCAGCAGTAATCTCAGGTAATTTCACACAATATTTTGTGCTTGCGGCAAAAAAGATCCTTGAAGATGAAGGTTTTTCAGATGAACAGAGTTCCAAACTCATAAAACAACTGATCCTCACATCTCTTGAAAACTCTCTTTCAGGAGGAGTTGAAAAAATTACAGGCCCTGCATCAAGAGGAGATGATGTAACAATTGAAAAGGAAGCAACTTTTCTCAAATCAAAGGGCAGAGAAATGTCAAATATTTTCAGACAGATAAACAAACTAATATCAGAGGCGGTAAAAAGTGGGGATATATTCTGAAAACCCTGTTCTTGACAGTTTCACAGAAACTGTTTATGCAACTCTTCTTAAGAAAGGCTACATTATTGAACCTGAATCTTTCAAAGAAATAAATTACGGCATAGCATTCAAGATAAATAGTGCCGAAAAGAAAAAAAGTGTTTCTGTCACTATTTACCATACGGAAAAAAACGGGTTTTCTTTTGTTACTCCCGATAAGGAAATAAAAGCCATACTCCAGCTTCTTGTCGCAGATACAGGAACAGCAGGGTGTGATGAAGCGGGAAAAGGTGATTTTTTCGGGCCTCTTGTTACAGCAAGTTTTGTTCTTGGGAAAAAAGAGACCGAACTTCTTAAACTTGGAGTAAAAGACAGTAAAAAAATGAAAACCGAAGATATCCTTAATTTCTATAATACAGTAAGCAAAAAATATCCCGATTCTTTTTCCGTTGTAAAAATAATGCCTGAAAGATACAACACTTTTTATACCGATCTTTCAAATCAGGGAAAAAACTTAAACGATATGCTTGCATGGGCACATTCAAAATCTCTTGCCACTTTGGCAGAAAAAAGAAATGATATAAAAAAGGTGATCGTTGATAAGTTTTCAGACAACTTTAAAACAAAAGACCGGATAATCAGATCGGCAAACTCTGTTCCTGTTGAATTCATGGTAAGAGCAGAATCTTCTCCTCCTGTTGCAATAGCTTCCATAATTGCAAGAGCGGAGTATATCCTTTCTTTGAAACATTTATCAGAAACTTTGCTTAACAACAGATTTTATCTGATCTCCGGAAGCGGAGAAAAATCAGACGATCTTCTTTTGCAAATCATATCGGCTTTTGGTTCTGATATCGCGGAGAAGATATGTAAAAAACATTTTGCTAACTTCATAAAAAACAGACAGAATCAATAAATATTACCTGTTAAAGGCTTAAACTTTTCCTGTTTTTCTTTTTTCTTTAGAAATATTTGACTTAATAAGTTAGCGAAACTATCATATCCTGTTATTGTTTTTTCCGTTGAACAACTGATATGCTCTGAGTTTACAAATGGATAAAGTTGACTACAAACTGCCCAGACTATACGGTAAATATTTCCTTCTGGAATTGATAAATGTCGGGGGAATGGCTGAAGTTTTCAAAGCCAAAATGTTCGGAGTAGAAGGCTTTGAAAAGATTGTCGCCATCAAAAAAATCCTACCTGAAGTAGCTGAAGACAAAGAATTTATCAAAATGTTCATTGATGAAGCAAAGATCGCAGTACGGCTTCAGCATCCGAATATTGTCCAAATACTCGAGCTTGGAAAAATAGACGACTCTTATTTCATCGCAATGGAACTCGTTAATGGAAAAGACCTGAAAACAATCAGAAAAAGAATGAAAAGAGTTGATCTCCTTATGCCGCCTGAACAAAGTTCATATACAATATCACAAGTCTGTGACGGTCTTGACTATGCTCACAGAAAATGTGATGAAAAAATGAACTCCCTTAACATAGTTCACAGGGATATTTCTCCGCAAAATATAATCATATCATACGAAGGAACTGTTAAGCTCATTGACTTCGGCATAGCTAAAGCAAAAAGCAAGTCAACTAAAACCCAAGCGGGCATGTTGAAAGGAAAGTTCAGCTATATGTCTCCGGAACAAGTGAGTGGACAACCTATTGACAGGAGAAGTGATATCTTTTCGCTGGGGGTTGTTTTCTTTGAAATGTTGACAGGAAAAAGACTTTTCCTTGGTAAAAATGATGTTGAAACACTTGAAAAAATAAGAAAGGCGGATGTTCCTCCGCCAAGTGTATTTAACAGTGCCGTATCCCCGGAACTTGACAGAATAGTTCTCAAAGCCCTCGCTAAAGACAGGGAAGAAAGGTATCAGTGGGCAAGCGAATTTTCAGAAGAACTTAAGAAGTTCAGCTATACTTCCGATACTCAGTTTTCAAGACAGGACATGATGAATTTTATGAGTGAGTTTTTTGCAGATGAACTTGAAGAAGAGACTGCTAAACTCGAAGAGTATCAGAAAATAAAAAAACCTGATGACTTGGCTCAGAAACAATCTCATGTTCCGCAACGCACTACATCATGCGAACAAAGATCAGATACTGATTCCGATATTGATATTAAAGCTTTAAAATCTTCAAGCCGCATGAAAAAGATAGGAGTTTTTCTGGCTGCTCTCCTAATTGTTGCAGCAACCGTTTTTGCCGGAGCTTACCTCCTTGGAGAACACCAGAATACTGCAACCCTCCTTATTGATGCTTCTGTTGACAGAACTCTGGTTACATTTGAAAAAGATACCGTAAATCAGAAAAGGTGTGAAACTCCATGCAAAATTGAAGGAGTGCCTCCCGGTACCCGTAGGCTGGAGTTTGAAAAACAGGGATACATTACCCAGAGGAAAACTGTTAATCTTGAAAAAGGACAAACTCATTCTGAAAATATGAGGATGCTTAAAGTGGGAGAAAAGGCAGGGTTTCTTATGGTACACTCAACTCCCGATGGAGCCGATATTTTTTTAGAGGGAGAAAAAACCGGCAATGTAACTCCTTCTATCATAGAAAATGTACCGGTAGGTGTAAAAGTAAAGGTGAGTGCTAAAAAAGATGGATATGAACCAGCTGAACAGAAAGTTGGACCTCTTAAATCAGCCACAACGCACGAAACAGTTAGACTTATTTTAAAAGAGAGAAGAAAAGGTACTCCCGCCACCCGGAAAACACAGGCAACTCAAGCACCTTCTGCACAAAAAAGAGCTGAAGCTGCTTCTAAAAAGGCAGCCCCGGGGCATATCAGTATTAACAGCAGGCCCTGGACCAATGTCTATATAAATGGTGAACTCATTAAAGCGACCCCCATCATCAGGCACCCTTTGCCACCTGGCGAATACAGGATCCAGTTCAGAAATTCCCAGTTCAAAATAGACAGAACATACCCGGTAGAAATTAAATCCGGTGAACACCATAGGATGATCAAAAATTTTTAATCACATACGATCTTTGAAGTTAATTCAACTTTTACTTGATAATTAAGAAGCATAGCAATATACTTGCTCCGAGACGATGCTCTTTGTCTGAACAATTTGACATTTTATCAATTTTACCTTTGGGGTGCTGAAATGGTCTCAAAAACTAAAGGAGCTGAATCTAAGGAAATAAAAGCTCCTGTTCCTGATGTTCCTGAAAAAAACGAATTTAGTGGAAACGGTAATGAAATTGACTGTCCAGATGGAAATGGAAAAAAGCGATTCAGATTAAGCTCTACAACATCTATCCTTAAGAAGTCTGTAACCCTGGAAATTGCTGCAAAAGCCAAACAGATGAATCAGAGAGGATTAAATGTTATTTCTTTCTCTGCGGGAGAGCCTGACTTTGAAACACCCAAATCCATTAAAGATGCCGGAAAAAGAGCGATTGAAGCGGGACATACGAAATATACCGATTCGTCCGGAATTTCTGAGCTGAAATGTGCTATAAGACAAAAGTTTATGAGGGAAAACAATCTTCACTATGACGAAGGAAATATTGTTGTTACCTCAGGAGCAAAGTATTCTATTTTTGCTATTCTTTGCTCAATAATAAGTCCCGGTGATGAAGTCATCGTTCCTGTCCCTTACTGGGTAAGTTACCCTAGTCTTGTAAAGCTTTCAGGAGGAGTTCCTGTTTATGTATATCCTGACGAAGAATTTTCATTCAGGTTAACACTCGATGATATAAAAAAAGTTCTTACCAACCGTACAAAGGCTGTTATAATAAACTCACCCAATAATCCTACCGGTGCTGTATATACATTAAAAGATCTTGAGGAGATAGTGAACTATCTTGCTGAAAAAAATATTATCGTCATAAGTGATGAAATTTATGAAAAAGTGATCTACGATAATGTCCAGCATATTTCTCTTGCATCTGTTGTTAAAGAAAAATACAAAAAAAATGTCGTGGTTGTAAACGGAGTATCAAAAGCTTATGCAATGACTGGATGGCGCATAGGATACACAGCCGGACCGAGGGATATAATTGAAAGAATGAAGTTCTTTACTGACCACACAACATCAAACCCCAACACCATTGCAATGTATGCAGCAGTTGAAGCATTGAACGGCAGTCAAAACGATGTTGAGAGAATGGTTAAAAGATTTAACAGAAGAAGACAGTTCATGTATGATGAACTGACAAACATCCCAAACCTTAAGTGTTGTTATCCGGAAGGAGCATTCTATATATTTGCCAATTTCAAACACTTCCTTAATTCTACCATACATGAAACCCATATAGAAACGACTGTAGATCTTGCGAACTATCTTCTTGATGAAGCACATGTCGCTGTTGTCCCCGGGGAAAGCTTCGGGTTGCCGGGGTATATAAGACTCTCTTATGCCACAAGCATGGACAATATAGCTGAAGGAATTGACAATTTAAAATATGCTCTCTCTGAAATGGAACTTGATGAAAAATAATTCAGCTGTTATATAGATCCTGCAAACGAAAACAAACTTTTTTAGATATCTTTCTGAATTTTGCCGGAACGGAGACATCTTGTGCAGACATATATTCTTTTGCTGCCACCCGACTCCTCTTTAACCCTTAATTTTTGAATGTTCGGGTTTTGTATCTTTCTTGTTTTGTTGTTTGCATGACTCACATTGTGCCCGAACATGGGCTTCTTTCCGCATACTTCACATTTACGCGACATCCTGCTCTCCATCTCTCAAAATACAACAAAAAAATCAGGGGGGATAATACACACTATCCCTGTAAAAGCAAATTTTTATCTTTTTTACGACCTGTTCTCCCAGTCAGTATCAGGCAACGCTTTGATTTCCCTATCCTTCCAAAACTCATAAAATTTCTCTCTGTCTTCATGTACTTTTGCATAAAGCTTTTCTTTTGATGAAAATCTTATTTCATTTCTTATTTTTTTAAAAAAGTAAATTGAAGCATATTTTCCATAAAGTTCATCCAACTGTTCATCCACGACCCATGTTTCAATTTTTCTTTGAATAGATTCATCATCAACAGTAGGGTTTCTCCCGATGTTTGTAAGAGACGGTCTCTGCACTCCGGCTACAACTGTCTGGGTTATGTAAACTCCATCGGGAGGAATTATTTTTTCAGGGAGATCTATGTTAATTGTTGGAAAATTCATTTCTCTTCCAATTTGACGACCTCTTATGATCTCACCCGATAAAACGAAAGGAAATGTCAGAAAAGATGTTGCTTTTTCTATGTTTCCGGACACTATCAGCTCTCTTATCGCAGTCGAACTTACCCTTATTCCATGTTGTATGGTAGGAGGGATCACAGCTATTTTTACACCGGAAGACCTTCCCCACCAATGAAGAAGTTCCGCAGTTCCTTCCTGGTCTTTCCCAAAGTAAAAATTGAACCCTATAGTAACAGACCTTAAACAGATAGCCTCATTGAGGATATCAATGAACTTTAAAGGTTTAACTCCGTAAAACTCTGAAAAAGGAAGTTCCAGCACCAAATCTACACCAAGGTCCGAAAAGAACGAAAATTTCTCGTTTTTCAAAGTGAGTTTTTCCGGTGCAAAATCGGGAAAAAGAAATTCTCTCGGGTGTTTATCAAAAGTGATAACAGTAGTGAGACCTTCATTGCTTTTACACTCTTTAATTATATCAAAATGTCCTGAATGAATTCCGTCAAAATTTCCGATACAGGCAGAAACCGGCTTATCCCCGGGGAACTCTTTGAGAGATCTTATTATTTTCATTTAAACTTAAGCTTTGCCGGCACTTCCCAGCACATTTATGTTTTTATGTTTGTAAAGTTCTTTAAGAGCATCCCTTGCCGGACCTAAATATTTTCTGGGATCGAACTCGGCCTGTTTTTCGGCAAGCACTTTTCTTACAGCAGCTGTCATGGCAAGTCTGCCGTCACTGTCAATATTGATCTTGCATACAGCACTTTTTGCCGCTTTTCGAAGCTGTTCTTCAGGAATACCAATAGCATCTTTCAAATTGCCACCATTTCTGTTGATAACTTTCACCAGATCCTGTGGAACGGAAGATGAACCATGAAGAACTATAGGAAACTCCGGAAGTTTTTTTTCAATTTCTTCAAGAATATCAAATCTGAGCGGCGGGGGAACAAGCATCCCGTTTTCATCTACCGTGCACTGTTCAGGTTTGAACTTGTTTGCACCGTGAGATGTTCCGATAGATATTGCAAGAGAATCAACTCCTGTCTTGGATACAAAGTCTATCACCTCTTCCGGCTGAGTATACGTTGATTTCTCAGCAACAACATCATCTTCTATTCCGGCAAGAACACCAAGCTCTCCTTCAACTGTCACATAATCGTTTCTTGAGTGGGCATATTCAACTACTTTTTTTGTCAGAGCAATGTTTTCTTCATAGGGAAAATGTGAACCGTCTATCATAACTGAGCTGAAACCGTTATCAATGCACTCCTTGCATATTTCGAAATCTCCGCCGTGATCAAGATGGAGAACTATCGGAACAGGATTTCCAAGTTCACGGGCATACTCAACTGCTCCTTTTGCCATATTTCTCAACAAAGTTGCATTTGCATAGTTCCTTGCACCTTTTGAAACCTGAAGAATAACAGGAGAACTTGTTTCAACGCAGGCCTGAATGATAGCCTGAAGCTGTTCCATGTTGTTGAAGTTGTATGCAGGCAGAGCATAACCGCCGTCAACAGCCTTTTTAAAAAGTTCAACCGTGTTCACAAGACCAAGTTCTTTATAGCTTACAGCACACATTTCCACCTCCGCAAAAAATTAAAAAACAACAGCCTGAGAAAGTATATCCCTTTAAAAATAAAAGTGAAGAATTCTAAAGATCTTCGCTCTAAAAACGGGAAATATTACAAATCAATATCCATCGTTCTTCTTCTTTTCATAGGTGCGGAAGATGTGAAGGTAAAATTAACTTCAACTATATCATCAGTTTCCCCTGGAGGAAAGCGGGTTTCAGCCAGCTTTTTGACAACACACAGCGGAACATCCGGAG
The DNA here is from genome assembly GCA_007132725.1 of Candidatus Sumerlaeota bacterium. GTDB lineage: Bacteria > UBP6 > UBA1177 > UBA1177 > UBA1177 > SLGQ01. Next base: position 4,537 of record SLOD01000088.1, on the reverse strand, counting down.
CATTGAAGGTGTTAAAAATTATTTCAATGTTTTCAGCGTCACCATATTCTGACACCATAAACCTCAAGGTGAATTTGCCTCCTATCCCCGGAGATTTTCTAAGTTCTTCTTCATAACATTCCCTGAATTTATCCATATCGGAAAGAGACTTTATCATTTCAGTTCTTGGAGATTTTTCTTCCTGTCTCTCTTTTAATGGAATGAAATTCAGCCTGTATGAAGAAATTTCTCTGGGAGATCCCGGTCTGAAACTGAGAGTCCGTATATCGTTGCTTATACATTCACCCAAATCATTCAGAATTCTGTCCTGTACCCTGTAATATATATCTGTCGGCCTGCCGGTTCTGTCTATATAAAAAGAAAAGTTGAGCGAAAAACTTTTTATTCCGATGTTATGCACATTCTGCCTGTAGCAGTCAATTATCTCAAGGTCAATAAGCTTCATTTGTCTGTTTACTTCCGGATCTCCCGTATATCCCCTTATTTTAACAGTCTCTCCTCCCGACATAGTTGCAACCCCTATTTCAGGGCTGGCTCGGTCAGGCTCATGTCTTGAAACAGGCATATCTCCGGAAGAACAGCTTAAAAACAACAGTAAAGCAGCCACAGTTAAAGATCTCATAAAAATCAACCTCCGCAAAAAAGCAACTTTAAATATTTTATCTGACCATTCCCTTTGTGTCAAAATTAGGAAATTTATTTTTCATTATTTTTTGCCAGATATTTATAAAGATGGTAGTCTCGATCCGGCAACTGGAGGTTGAATGAGCTACGAAGTGTATTCTCTTACAGAAGGAAGGATCGGAAAGAATCTTTTCAGAATGACTCTGGGAATGCTTGTCGGCCATATCTCAATGACAATTTTCAATATTACCGATACTTACTTTGTTTCAAAGCTCGGAACTCAGGAACTTGCCGCAATGGGCTTTACATTTCCTTTTGTTGCACTTGTAAACCACTTTATTTTCGGCATCGGCATAGGTTCAGGAGCACTGATTTCCAGATCGATAGGACAAAACAATCCAAAAAAAGTGAAGCAATATACTACCCACTGTCTTTATCTCGTTTTTACAGTCGGGTTGCTTATCTCATTTCTGGGAATCATATTTGCAAGAGATATCTTCACTTTTTTCAATGCAAAAGGGAAAACTCTCGACCTGGTGCTCAGCTATATGTATATATGGCTTATCGGTTGCCCGATAGGTTCGATCCCGATGGTGATAAACAATGCAATAAGAGCAACGGGTAACACAAAAACTCCGGGAATAATAATGGCAGTGTCATCAGGGATAAATATCATTTTAGACCCGCTTCTGATATTCGGCATATGGATTTTCCCCGAGATGGGAATAAGAGGAGCGGCAGTTGCAACAGTTACCGCAAGGTCTCTCAGTTCCATTCTTGCCATCAGCTACCTTCACATCAAAATGAAACTTTTTGACTTTTCTTTTACGGGATTAAAAGTGATCTTTGAGTCTTGGAAAAAAATAATGAACCTTGCCATCCCCTCATCTCTTTCTCTTATGATGATACCAATATCTATAGCGATAATAACAAAAATACTCGCAGGGTACGGAGATCAGGCAGTTGCCGCCGCAGGAGCAGGAAGCAGAATTGACATGGTTACACTTATGGTGCTTTTTTCACTGGCAAGTGTTTTAATGCCTTTCACAGGTCAGAATTTCGGAGCGAACAATTTCGACAGGATCACTAAAGCACTTGAAGTTGCAGAAAGATTTGCCTTCGTGTGGGGTATTTTCATGTTTCTTTCAATTTTCTTTTTCAAAGAAGAAATTGCGATGATATTCAGCAAAGAAAGTGCGGTTATTGATTACATAGTGTTCTATCTGATCGCAATGACAGTTGCCTATCCTTTTATCGGAATATGTATAATGTGCTCCAATGTACTTAACGGACTTCATAAAACTTTTCTTGCAGGTATTTTGAATCTGTTAAGGACAATAGTTTTCATGATACCAGCCGTAATTCTTGGAAGCATTGCAGGAGGTGTGGAGGGCATCTTTATCTCAATGGCTTTAATAAACATCATTTTTTCGTTTGTATATCACAGAGTGGCTGTTGGAACAATAAAAAGAAAAGCTTTTATGTTGACAAAGGTCAATTTCAATTGACTTTTAGATTAAACTGCTTAAAATCAAACGGGCAAACTTCGTTGAGGAGTCATGGGAATTTCCAAGCTGACAGAGTTGAGAGCTCAAATTGAAAAAGCACTTCTGGATTACCTGAAAGGTAGGAACAAGCTGGGTGACAGGTCAGAAAAAATTGGTTGTCTCGACCCCGCTATGGATGTTTATCTGGATGGCGACAGGCAACTGATTTTTCTTGAAACCCCTGCAATTATCGAGGATTCAATAAAAATAGAAGTATCTGACAACACGCTTTCTTTTTCTGCTGAAAAAAAACTTGATAGACCTTATGACAGAAAATATCTTCAAATGGAAAGGCCTGTCGGAGTGTACTTTAAAACCATTGACCTTACTAAAAAAAACCGTGTCAACTCCATTTCTCACACCTACAAGTTCGGTGTTATCAAAATAGAAATTGAATATGGAGAAAACTCATGAAAACAATTCCTGTAATTTTTATTTTAATTTTGATTCCTTTCCTTGTTTTTGCAGAAAAAGGTTCTCCGGAAGCGAGTGTTCATCTAAGAAAGAGACCTCAGGGAGTAACCTATGAAATAAGATTTATAGAAGATTTCGGGATAAATAAAGAAGCTCCTTTTAGATTTAACCTGCTTGATGGAGACAAAAAAGAAATTTCAAAATTGAAGTTCAGCGATTTCAAAAAGTCCGGGAAACAGCGTTTCAGGTTTACATCAAAAGGAAACGAAAGTTTTGTTAACTACTGGTTTGTTGCCTGCAAATATGTCAACGGCGAAATTACCGGATGTAAAACATTTACAGATACAATAGAAATAAAGTAAAAGTAAGGAGGTGTCATGGGTCTTATCAAAGGAATAGCTGAAGCTGTAGTTCAAAAAGCCAAAAATGAAATGAAAGAATATATTCTGAAAGTTATGGAAACAGAAGCTGTTGAAAAAAAAGATGATGATCAGCATGAATTTTCAGAAGATACTCCTGAAGAAAATCTTGAGGAAGACGAATCTACAAGTGAAGATACTGAAAAAGTTGAATACGACGAAGAAGAAAATGATGAGGAGAGCGAAATCCTTCCGCTAATAGAAGAAGATATTATCAGACTCACTTTTAAAACAAGGCCTGCGGAAATTTCTATGTCCAGAGATATTACTGACATTTTACAGTTTCTCCCGCTTAATGAGTTTGCTGTATATTTAAAGCTGTTTATTTTCTGTTGTGATCAGAAAAAAAATTACGGATATCTTGGCAATACGCTTAGGAAAAAAACAGGTCTGTCAGAAATAAGCAACTCTGATTTTGATAAAATTATATCAAACCTTCAAGACTATGGACTTATAGAGGTAGAAGAAGTATCTGAAAACCAGCGGACATTTGTGCTCTTTGTTCCTTTTGACAAAGAGAAAAACTCTATTGTCGGCACTGCCGGTAGATCGACAGGACAAAGTAAAAAAGAGAACAACAAAAAAAGTTCCACTAAAAACAGATCCGGCAAAAGCAAAAAAGAAAAAGAAGAAGGCGGCAAAAAAGTTCAGGAACCTTTAAAAAATGAACTCCCCGGCATCTCCGTTGAAAGTAATGAGGATGAAGACCTATACAAATCTTACAGAACTTATGTAAGCCTTGAGATCGACAAAGCAAAAATGAGAGTGGGCAGATCTAATTTTGATAAAATTTACATGGAAGCAGTGAAATATATTGATAAGAATTTCGGTTTTAAAGTGCTTTCCGATTCAGACAAATTCAAAGAGTATCTGACCAGTTACTACATTTCAGCCTTTGATATTAAAACTTTTGAAGAGTGGAAAAAAGAAAAGTCTTGAAACAGGAGTCTTTGAAATGCTTGAAACACGAATACTGCTAAAATCGCTACAAGATATAGAAGTAAAACTAATGCTTTGTAAAACAAATTTTCAGTGGGAGCTTCTTGCAAAAAAATATGAGGAAGTAACAAACAAAATAGAAGAAACATTTCCTGAAAGTGAAGTTCCCGAATCTTTACAAAAAGCTATGGATACCGTAAGGGAGGCTCTTGTCACAAAAAAAGGATCTCTGCCACAGGAGAACCTTTCTGATTTTTTCAAATAATATTAAAAACATACCGTCGTCAATTTTTTGAATTCTTTTTTTCTTTGACAAAAAGAAATTGTCAAGTATAAATTCTTGCTTGTGTGGGCGCTTAGCTCAGTTGGGAGAGCATCGGCCTTACAAGCCGGTGGTCGCAGGTTCGAGCCCTGCAGCGCCCACCATCTGCTTATTTAAAAGCGCGGTCGTAGTTAAGTTGGTTATAACGCCGGCCTGTCAAGCCGGAGGCCGCCGGTTCAAGTCCGGTCGACCGCGCCACTTTTTCTCCAGTAAATTTCAATAGTAGTTTAATTCTTTTTATACCTGTCTCCTTAATGATGGTTGAGTTGAGG
>SLOD01000001.1 GCA_007132725.1 Candidatus Sumerlaeota bacterium | reverse complement strand
TATTTTACAATGACCGACTCAAAGACATGCCAATCGTCCTTATTCTCCGACGAAACCCGGTCATGTTTCAATATTGCACAACCAATACATTGATCGTCACTCAGCTCCTCGATTTCCGGCTCGGAAAGGACTTTTATTTTCCAAAAACTGATACGGCGAACCTCCCTGCATTCGTAATCGGGAAAATGACTTCGAATTTCTTCGTTCTCGTCCAGGACAATTCCTTCGCACGGAACGCGTTCATTTATGAGCGTACAATAGCCTCGGGAACGCGCTTGAGAAAAAAGCCTCCTGATGGGAAAGCTCCCCTCGAAGTGTTTCTCCACATACTCGAAATTGGAAAACGGCCTCTCCGTTGAAACATATTCAACAGAGAGGCTTTTGCTTATCCGAGACATTTTTGGGGCAACTGTCGCTTTAACTCAGTCCAAACGGAGCGGCTTCTTGTTGGCCGTTTCCTGTGCTTTCCTGAGTTTCTTTAGGAAGTCCTCTACTTCTTTCGAATCCCGAGGCTTTATCGACACGGTACCGCTTTTCATACCCTGATTGGTGGCAATTTTGTCCGCAACGCTGGAACCGATTCTGTATTTCATAGCTGGTGAGGGGATTAGGTGCCTTGAGAGGCGGGAACGACCATGGAAGGTGAATTCACTTCGTGATGCTGGAGAAGATCTTGCGCCTTGTCAACGGCGGCCATCAGCGCGACCCCTTCAGGCCGAAGCGGATGGCGCGGGCTTCGCTTTTGAGGTTTGGGTCGGGGATTTCTTTTTCCCAGACGGTGAGGAGATCGAGGTAGAGGGCCTCCTTGCCAGCGGCATGTTCGTCGAGGTAGGCGCGGGCGACGGGGACGTCGCCTTCTCGGAAGCGGACGATCAGGCCGTGCAGGACGTCCCATTCGGTCCGGGGTTGTTCGAGGCGCTTCGGATTGCGTTCCTCGGGCGGGACCAGCCGCAGCTTCGAGCCCTTGCGCACCAGCGGGGCGAAGTAACCGCGGTCCTCGTCCCGGGAGCGTTTCGCCCGGCCGCCGCCGGATTCCTGGTTGATCCCGATCATCTGCTCTCCCGGCGTGTAGCCCGCCGGTTTGGCTTCGAGCCGGATATTGAGCGATTTCGACAGGCTCAGCGCTTCGTCGTAGGGAAACTGCGCCAGCCCGAAAATCCCGAACAGGGTCAGCGCCATCGACGCCTCGCCCGAGAGATCGGTCACCGACAACCGCCCGCCGGTCAACCGGTGGATCTGGTTCTCGGCGACCACCCGGCTCGCCTCGAGCATCGCCCGCACCGGCCCGACCGGCTCATCACCGTCGAGCACCGGCCATTGCTCGGACAACACCCGCAGCGCCCGCCCGTAGGACGCCACCATTTCATCGACCGGGTTGAGCCGCAGCGCGACAAAATCCTCCAGCCCCTCGCGCACCGCCTCCCGAATCCGCGCCGCAACTCCCGTTCCGCCAAATCCCGTCCACGTCGCCGGCTCCCGGTTCTCCACCGGACGCTTCCGGCAAGCGATGAAGATCGAGCTGGCGGCTGAAGCCATGTCCATTTGGTGGGTGGAGTAGGAACTCTCGGAATCAACCGGAAACGATGAGGTGATCGTCCATCCACTTTCGATCAACGAGCGAGTAAGCGTTTCCCACGCCTCCTGACTCTTGTGGGTGAACATCAGGGTAAAAATGCCGTCGTCCTTCAACACCCGGCGACACTCGCCGAAAATCTCGCCCATCATCGTTTGATAAACATCCTTTGCCTTCTTCGCTGTGCCGTCACGTGCCGGATTCGCTACGGCTTCATCGGTCTTATTGGTCAGACGACGGGTAAAGCTGTCGGGATAGAGATCCTTCAATGTCCGCCGCATCCAGACGTAGAAGTAGTCCGAAAGCTCGCTGTACTGAACGTTGTTGTAATAGGGAGGATCCATGCAGACCAAATCAACCGACTCATCGTCGACGGCGCCTAAATTCGCAGCCGTATTATTTAACACGCGGAGGTTTGGGATTCGCTTTTCTCTCAATGGTTCGACCAATTTCGCGATCCCCTGATAAGCGTCCAAAATCTGCGACAATCCCCATTGAGCTCCCGAATTGGTGCCAGTGAAAATCATCTCACCAAAGGTCCATTTCAGCGAAAAATCGTGCCTGCCAAAAGTTCCCTTTACGATGCCTCGCGTAAACTCCCACCGCGTCTGCCGGCTATTGTAATCCACGCCCTTATCGATCGCGAACTGGAGATAAGTGATGATGGCCTTGCCTTTCTCCTCGCCGAGTTCCTTGAGGATCTTCGGTTTCAGCCGGTTCAATTCCTCCACCAGGGTCACGTGCCCAAGGAGTTGCCGGGGGGTGAAGAGGTCGCACCAATGGGTCATGCCATACCGTTGGGGCTCTCGCGTCTTGTCTCCCTCCGGAATCTTCTCCGTCGGAATCAGCCCGGCGGCCTCCCATGCATCCCATTTTTCCCGGAGCCGTTTTTCCGCGAGGTCGAGAGCCGCGAGGTCGCGCTCGTTGGGCGGACGGAAGAAGCGGATTTTTTTGGTTTTGATCCGTCCCTTCTTTTCGCCGCTTTTGTAGCGTTGGGGTTTTCCGTTGTTATCCAGCACCGGCTCCCGCCGCACGGCGACCACGCAATACAGCCGATCCCTCCACTTCCCGTACGGCGACTCCCCGCGCGCCTGCCGCTTGATTTCATCGCCGTCGATCGCCTGGCGCGTGTGCGGGCAAACGCCGACGCCGTTGCTGACCGTGGAAAAATTCGGATCCTCTCCGTTCGGTCCCTTCCCGCCCTTCAGCCGGTAAGGTTCGAACGAAACCGCCCCGTCCCCATGCGTCACAATCCGCACCGCCCAAGGCTCCCCCTCCTCCTTCGACAACCAACACGTATTCAACAACGGCGCCTCCCCGCCATTGTGCGGACTGGTGACCTGGCGGCAGAAAAGCAGTCCTTGCTGATCAATCTCTTCCCCGGCAAATTCCTCGAAAATCTCAGGGCAACTCTTCAGCTTCTTGCGTAAATATTCCCGTTCACTTTCCGGCAGAGGAGAAAATGGGTTCATACCCTCCATTCCCTCCTGCATGTTTGCAATCAATCGGTCACCCCATGACTGAATATCGTCGACCAGTTCCGTCCCGAATTTTGCAGAATATTCAAGCGTCGCCTTAAGAATAACCGAAGCTACCGGATTCAATTCGTTCGCAATAACCTGATGTCCGAGCCGCAGTGCTTCAAACGGAATTGAGCCACCACCGGCGGTCGGATCGAGAACTACTTTCGATGAATCAACCGGTGTCGGAGGTCGTTCATATGCGCGATTGTATCCGTAAAGATCCTCCGGAGCCCAACGGATCGGTCCGCCAAGAACCTGCACCACCCGATCGTCCTTCGCGAAATTCAACCGTTCGTTGATATGCGAGGGGTCGCCAGCCACAAAACGCACCGGCAGTTCCTCGCCAACCTCCAACGTCCTTACATTGAATGGCGTTGATTCATCTTCCCAGCGTCCCAATATCGAATTCTCTTCAAACGAGTCATCCGCTTCCCGAAGTTCCTGAATCATTCTCCGGCATTCCGCTCGCCGAGCCACTTCCTTCTGGAACGCCTTCTGAACCCAGGCATCGACGACCAACACATATTCGTCCGCATTTCGATACTCGACCCGCTCCCGAAGCTTTCCTGCCACCGACCACGGTTGCCCCCGAACATCCGCTATCGTTCTCTCAATCCCCAATTCCCTTACAAACTCATCCGCATTCGTATCTGCCGGAAGCAAACTTGCAAGAATGGCCGCCCGGCTCGGCGTCAACGGCCGACGCGCCCACCAGACATGGAGAAAATAAAGAGGAGGCAACGCCGAACTCGCATTTCTTTCGCGGCGGGTTTCCGCACCAACCTGGTGGCAGGGAAAGCCGTGTTCGATTAGTCGAAGGTCTCTCATGTGATCATGGTCCTAATTCTATTCTTTAACACTAGTATATCCCCGTTTGAATGGTAAAAAAATGTTCCAAAATGGAACCAGGAAAACCATTA
>SLOD01000102.1 GCA_007132725.1 Candidatus Sumerlaeota bacterium | reverse complement strand
GATTTTCGTTCGGAGTTTCTATCAGAAGGTGAAAATGATTGTCCATCAGGCAGTACCCATGAACAATTATACCGTATTTTGCCGAAGAAGCGGTCAGCCTTTCAAGAAATTCCTCACGGTCCCCAACACGCCTGAATATCTTATCTTTCCGGCAGCCCCTGTTTATTATGTGGTAAATTGCACCGGGATATGTGATTCGCAAAGGTCTCGCCATAGCATTCTCCTTAAAAAGAGGTAACTATTCCATGAAAAAATAATTTCCTCCAACAAAAAAAGCAAATTTTTATATAAATATGCTATCCTGACCCCAGGAGACTATGAAAAAGATAACTGTATCCAACAAAAAAGCAAATTTTTATATAAATATGCTATCCTGACCCCAGGAGAAGAGAAGGGGGAGTTAGAGTTTGGAGATCAGTCCGTCTCTTCTTAAAAGGTTGCGATGAGATCCTGAGTGTTTTTCGAGTATGAAGTTAAGATATTTTATGTTTTTTTCCATTCCTTGTTGGTAGAGGTCTGAATTTATGCCGTGTCTTTCTCTGAAATGATGTATCATCAGTTGGTCAACGCCGTCAAGATCGTCCTGCAACCGTTTTTTCATTTGTCGGTAAAATTGAACTGTTTTTTTCAGGACTTCTTCTTCAGATTCAAATCCGGGAATGTTTCCGGTTTTGAACTCTTTATAGAGAAAGAGCAGTTTTTCAAGATAAATCCTGTCGGCCATCTGTCCTAAAAGATCGGCGGCTCCAAGCATAAGGGACAGCCTCTTTGTTTCAGGGGAAACGAACTTAACTTTTTTAAGAGGACAGGTTAATTCTGTGGCAAGAACGATCTGTTCTGTTTGTCGGGCAGCTTCTTCTGTGTAACCGTTTTTCAACATATATTTCCAAAGGAAATCTATTCCTCTTTCAACATGATCAAGTGTATATTCAGCTCCGGAGTTTACCGGGTCGTCTATTTCAGGAATGTATCCGGTATCATGCATCAGGGCAGCAACGGCAACATGGAAAACCCCGTTGTCGGAGATAGCCTCCCCGCTCAATCTGGCGGCATCAACAAGACGCACTGCTGCAAGCAGAACATCCGTGGTGTGTCTAAGGTCATGATATTCTGTATCACACTTCCTGTAACCGCTATACTTTCCCGCATAAAGGTCTTTTATATCGTTAAAAATGATCTCAAATTGGGCGAGAAGTTTTTCATCTATTTTCATTGTTTTTAAAAGGTCGAATACCGCTGTTTTCACGGCATCGGGGTCACCCGGATATACCAGTTTTGATAACTGGTCTCTGTTTTGTCTGTCTTCACCGGAACTATTCATAAAGTAAATTTTACAAATAGAAAAGAAAGTGTCAAATAAATAGAAAGATCATAGGCCTAACACCAGTTTTGCGACATTGAAGTATATGATGAGGCCTGTGAAGTCAACAAATGTTGTGATGGCGGGAGCGGCAACAACAGCCGGATCCAGTTTGAACTTGCTTGCTATCATGGGTAGAGATGCTCCTATGAGGGTAGATGAAACAATTTGACAGCTCAAGGCCACAGCCACTGTCAAAGAGAGCTTCCAAAGCGGAAAAGCATAAGTATCACTGAATCTCAGATAAACACTTAGATACATGACGGAAAACAGTACTGCTCCAAGCATTACTGCTACGGTGGCTTCTCTTAATAACACTTTGAACAACTCTGTATCTTTAAGTTTTCCTACGACCAGAGCTCTAAGCACCAGGGTTGCAGATTGAGATCCTGTGTTCCCGCCTGTATCTGCCAGAAGAGGAAGGTAGAAAGAAAGTATCATTACCTGACTTAAAACATCTTCATAGGCTCCTACAACAATAGAGGAGGCACTTCCAAGTAAAAAAAGCGCCATTATCCACGGCACTCTCTTTTTAAAATGAACGAATACCGGAACATCCAGGAAATAACGGTCTTCTATTTCACCGGTAATAGCCATAAATCTTTCAACGTCCTCGGTCTGTTCTTCCTGCAGAATATCAATTACATCATCGTGTGTAACAATTCCTTTGAGTATGCCATCCTTGTCAACTATGGGAAGAGCCAGAATATCGTACTCTTCAAATGTGCGGGCAATATCTTCCTGGTCGTCTTCCAGTCCTCCTGTTACAAGGTCAGTTGACATTACTTCCGATATTTTATCATCAGGTTTTGATAAGACGGCATCTTTTAGAGTGAGCATTCCTTTAAGGTGTTCGTTTTCATCTATTACATATATGTAGTAGATAGTTTCTTTGGAAGAACCATGTTCCCTCAGATAAAAGAAAAGATCCTCGATCGTCTGATCAACATAGCAATACATGAAGTCAGAACTCATTACAGCTCCGGCAGTTCCTTCTTTGTGTGCTATGAGATCTTCAACATCCTCTCTTTCCTCCTCTGAAAGGAAAGATATGAATTTTTTATAGGTTTCCTGATCCAGTGCTTTAAAAAGGTCTGCCCTGTCATCGGAAGAAAATTCCTCAAGTATCTTTCTTGCTATTTTTTTATCTGCAGAGTTAAGAAGAGATATTTGACGGTCAAGATCAAAATAACTGAAAATACTGCAGGCATCGTCAATTTCGACCAGAGAAAGAACATGCCACACTTCATCAGGTTCAAGCATTTCAAGAAATTCAGCACTCCGTTTAGGGTGAAAATCTGAAAAGAAGTCTCTTAAAGTTTCATCATCCCTTTCCTTTATAAGCCTTTTAAATTCAGGTATCAGTATAACATGAGCCATACGGACCTCCTATCTGAAAACAGCAGATTAATCTGTCATGTATAAAACGACTTGGCAATATTGTCAATCTATTATTGACTTTTACACTACAAAAAACTATAAAGTCGGGGATTGATTTTGTGTATTACCGGTCAGGAGGTTATCTATGGCATACTCAAAACTGAGAGGAGCAAGGAAAACAAAAAAGAAAGATGATGAAAAGTCAAAACTTCTGGCAGAAGATGCTTTTCAGGAACATGGGAAAAAACTGGTGGACAGGTTACTTGACCAACCTTATTTTGTTTTGGGATCTGTCGGCTTAGTTATTCTGCTTGTCATAATATTTACTTTTATCTCTGGGTTGGTACAGAGCAGAAACGACAGACTATCCCTTGAGTACAGTAATGCTTTAGAAGTTTATACTACCCGGGTTGAAGAGTCTCCGGAGTTTAACACAGAGGCAGAAAAACTGAGAAAGTCTGTTGAGCTTTTTGAAAACATTGTGAAAAACCAAAGAAGAAACATCAATGCCGCCGCATCTTACCTGTATATGGGGAAAGCTTATTATCGTCTTAATGATTTCGGTAAAGCGAGGGAGGCTTTTCAAAAAGCACGGAAAAGCAATGTCCTTGGCGAAGAACTTTCATTCGGAGCTTACGAAGGGGAAGCTTTGACCTACTACGATAACAATGAATATGAAAAAGCTGCGGCTATCTGGAAAAAATGGTTGGCAAAAAGAACTGATTTTTATAAAGACCATGCACTTTATTATATCGGGAAAAGTCTTGCAAAAGCGGGAAGAAAAGATGATTCTATCGCCTATTTCAAAAGGCTGAGAAATGAATATCCGCAAAGTTCTCTTACTCCAAAGATCATTGACAAGATACCTGCTAAAGAAAAAGAGTTGTGATGATGTCAAAAGCGATCTTAATTTTAACATTTATAATATTTTCTTTTACTCTTGATTCTGCCGAGCTCCTTATTGAATGGGCAAGACCGCTGAAAAAAAATCTTGTGGGGGTCAACAAAAGAGAGCTGGGGGGAATATCTTCTTTCGGCAATAATATTCTTGTCACAACAAGATGTGGAAAAATGCATCTTTTTTCCCACAGAGGCGAACTGAAAAAAACTGCCGTTTTTAACGGTGATTTTTATTTCCCATCTATTTTTACTGATGATAATGAACTTATTGTTCCGGTATCAAATTCTTTATTTATGCTTGATAAAGATTTTAACGAAGTGTGGAGCATTTCAGGTAACGCACCGATAGCTTCACCCCCTCTTGTTCACGAAGATCAT
>SLOD01000127.1 GCA_007132725.1 Candidatus Sumerlaeota bacterium | reverse complement strand
TCTCCCGTATCTCCTGTGTCTCCCGTATCTCCTGTGTTTCCTGTGTTGCCGGTATCTCCTGTGTCGTCTGGTTCTTCATCAGGAAAAACATCTTCTTCAGTATGATCATATTCTCCTGAAACAACTCTTTTAATACCGTCATCACATGAAAACAGAAAAACTATTGCCAAAACTAAAATTACAACCCTTCTCATAGTATGAATTCCCCCCAATAGTTAAATCAACTTAATTATAACATTTTCAGGAAAAAAATAAAGTTCATTCCTAAAAACAGCATTTTAAGCCCTTTCACAGGTATTGAACACAGTTGATCTACAGGAAGTTGTTTTTTAACCACTTAATACCTTGTTATTGCACCGAATCCGTTGAATTTGGGAAGTTCCCCTTTGGGGAGGAAAACAGTTTCTCCGCCATACTTCATATTTTCTTCGATAAGCTCATCATAAATATCATCTATCACTTCTTTTTGAATCATCATCTCTTCTTTTGTAACATAAACGATTTTTCCATCTTTTATAACTGCCGGCTGAAACAAACCTTCTTCCACAAACAGAGTTTTGACCCTTCCATTTTTAATTGCCTGATAGACTTCATTGGTATCACTTAAAAAATTGTTTGCCCCCACCGCTTTTTGAAGTTCTGTTTTCCGCTCAAGATTTCTGTCCCGGCTTACTTTTTCAACTATTTTCCAGCCTTCTGCAACAACAGAAAGGGCAGATTCTTCAAGTTTATTACCATTTAAAAAGGTATCAAATATCGTTGACTTTTCATCAGCAATTTTGATGTATTCATAGTAATTGCTTTCTTCTGTGCATATTAAAACGGGCAGGGGGTTGTTCTTTCTATGTCCGTTGACCGCCTTATCAATTCTGTTGAAAAATTCTTTCATAAGGTTGTCCGAACGAGTGGCATTTGATGCTTCAATTCCGCTTGTAGTGTAAAATTTATCGTTTTTTACAGGAAAATCACCCCCAACCTCTTCGATCACTTTATCATTGAATGCTTCGACCAGTCGTGCTTTTTCCCTGCTTAAAAGAAGAATGTAGTAATTTGCACTTGAATGCATTGCTCTCACAATATCCCGTGTAGCAAAATTGTCGTCAATTACTACACGGTTTTCAACAGGCACAGGAAGTCTGACAAATTCAGCTACTTCATCATTTATAAAGAGGATCAAACTTTCAAGATTGTAATTGTGGTCTATCTTTTCCCCCAGATCTTTCATCTTTTTAACGATGCCCATGACATCTCTTTTTGTGTCAGTCTTTAACAGTCTCTCTTCCGCTTCAGTGACAAGATTTTTTAAAACGATCGAGTCCTGTTTGTTTTCGGGTCTCGTTCTGTGTGTGTTTAAAATAATGGTAACACAGTTGTCGCTTTTAATGTTTTTAATCTTTTTTAAAATTGCATTCATAGCAAATACTCCTTAAATATAAAAATGTTCTTTCTTTCCATTCTTTCTTTCCATTCTTTCGATCATCACAGAAATTATACAGTGAAATAAGTTTCCAGTCAAAGGTTTCAATTCCCGGAAATTTTTACTTTCCTGTTTTGCTCATCAATTTGAAGATGGAGGAGTCTGGCTTTGTCGCTTATGCAGTAGCCGTCAATAAATTCAGGCAACTCCAGTTTCTGTATGGGAAAAGGGGGCCATAAAGACTGCTCAAGAGCAAACTCAACGCCATGAGGCATTCCGTCGGAACCGAGGATAAGATCTTTTCCCGGGATAAACCCTGCCTTGTCTATCAACATTCTGAAAGGATTGTTCTGTTCTACATATTTTCGGGGGATTCTATCTGCATAAATAACAGAGTCTTCGTTAAAATTGGGCTGTAAAGAGAGTATTATCCCCAAGTCTTTGGCTTTCCTTGCACTTTCTTCAAAAATGAATTGGCAATGCTCTATTCTCACAGGTTTTGTCAGATTATTTCTGCGGAGAATTTCAGTAGCCGATATTATCTGATCTATCGCTCTGTCACCGATTGCATGAATTGCTACACCGTTTGATATTGCAACACTTTCTTCCATCAGTTCTGCAAGCAGTCTGTCCGGATATGTTAAAAATCCTTTTTCGCCGGTAATATAAGGCTCTCCTATTGCCGCTGTTGCTGCACCGTTTGCACCGTCTGTAAAAAGTTTTATCCCTTTTATGTTTTTTTGTGTGTCGGGCGACAAGGTTTTAAATGTCTTTAAGTCTGCCCAGAAAAAAACCCTGTCTGAAAGCTCTGAGATTTTTATCATTTGATAAAAATCTTCCGATGGAAGAAGCATATCTTCAGTTTCATAAATACCGAATTTTGTTTCAAGAAATTTTGCGTATTCAAGAACTGTCTCAAGAGGTGTTGGAAAAATTCTCGAAAAGAAAAGAACCAGTTCTGTCAAATGCTCTTCACACCAGTCAATATTCTTATAATTTTTGATAATTTCGGGGAACTCATCTTTAAGTATTTTTTCTGCCAAACTGTTTAACACAAATCCGTGAAGAGAAAGATTGGCTATAAGAACAGGAGGAAGTGACTCCAGTTCTGTATCAGAAAATCTGAAACTTCCGCTGTTCCAACCATAGACCGTGTTCAACTTGTCATCGGGAAAAGTCCTTAGGATACCAAGAACTTCATCCTTGTTTTTCATCTCTTTGATATTCAGTGAATTTGCAAGGCCCGCATAAAGGGAAAAATGGCTGTGATGATCATGTAAACAAGGAATTGAAATATGCTGCATTACATACTCCCGAATGAAATAATACTGCAACTGCAACCGCTTTCATCTACGATCCGGTCTTCATCGATTTCTGAGTCTTTATCATCAGTGATGTATTCATCAAAGCTATCTTCATCAGGAGCAGGTGTTGAGTGATCATTTGA
This sequence comes from Candidatus Sumerlaeota bacterium, assembly GCA_007132725.1. Lineage (GTDB taxonomy): Bacteria > UBP6 > UBA1177 > UBA1177 > UBA1177 > SLGQ01. The sequence continues at coordinate 1,181 of SLOD01000127.1, read as the reverse complement.
AGAAGTATCATCATCGGAGATGTCTGTTGATTCATCAGGGGACTCTGTATCTTCATCAGGGAAATAGTCGTCTTCATCCGGCCCAGCCTCCTCTATTGACTCAACACAAAGGCCTTCATCATTACAAACAAGATCGTCACTGCAAAAACCGCATTCTCCACCACAGTTATCATCTCCGCACTCCCTGCCTTCACAGTCAATTATACATGTCGGCGGCTGACCTGTCGCCCATCCTTGCATAAGAACTCTTACAAGACCAAGTCCAAGGGATCCCCCTATGCAGAATTCTCCAATAGCGGTGGGTAGATCCACAACCCAAAAATACGGGAGTTCAACATCAACAGCATAAGTCCACGGATGCAACTGGTCCCACGCAAAATAATAACAAGGTCCCATTGTAAGACCTGCTGCTGTTAATTCTGTCGTGTCATAATTTTTTTTACCTAAACCTTCTATCTCCAAAACAAATGGTGGATCCGGAATAGTACAGGAATTTAAAATAGATGAACCTGAAACAGCGGTCCTTATCTGTTCATAGCCCCGATTTGTCATTTTTACAAGATCGTAGTATTTATCTTCACCGGGGCTGGTTCCCATATCAAACCACTCGCCCCAACCACTGAAAATTTCACAGTATATACCGTCTGCCGCTTCTTTCCCGTGATCTGCCCCCGCAAACTCACCTATTACATTGAAAGGTCTTCTTAATCCCAGTCTTCTACATTCCTGCGTTCCTCCAAGCTTTATTATTCCGCCTCCCCTGAGTCTCCAGTAAAGTGCTCCGATCCAGAATCCGAGAAACTCTCTGTCAGCCTGTGTTAAAGATGGATATGGCAGTACATTTCTCATACGGGATATTGCTCCAAGACGGAGTATCTCTTTGTTGTATTCTGCCTCTCCTTCACTTTTTAATTTTTCTATGTGATCAAGCAAAGCGGTTGCTTCCAGAATAATGGAATCAATATCATCCTTAAGCTGGTCGTAGCCTTCTTTAATGAAACACTCTTCATTTCCCTCAAGGATACTTTTTCCGTTTTTAAAAGAATTTATCTGAGCATTCAATGGTGGAACTAGTTCATCGTAGCGGAGTTTTCTTAAAATATTTCTTAGACGGGGAACAAAGTCGTGAGGGAGAATGCCGTCATAAAGCGGTGGCAATCCAATGAAAGTACTCCCCATTA
>SLOD01000022.1 GCA_007132725.1 Candidatus Sumerlaeota bacterium | reverse complement strand
GTTTTCTCCGGAGGAGAATATGGAGGGATCATTCTTGACGGCAAAAAGAACCGCCTCGAAAACATGAGAAATCTTCAACTTGTAAAAGAAGAAGACAATTCTATTACCGGCTACGGTGAGGGGGGAATATTTCTTTTTGATGAAACAGGAAATTTTTTATCAAGGCCTTTTGAGTCAACCAACTATGTTACAAATAATATAAATGCTGATGGATACAGGGTGGTAACTACTACAGGGTCAGGGTCTATGATCGCTTTCAATGAAGGTTTTATTTATCTTTTAAGTAACGACTACTCCGAAATATTGTATTCGATAATGGTCCCTAACGGAATATCGGCAAAAGGGATATATCACCAAGGCTCCATCTATCTTTTAAGCGATATGGGAGTACTTTATAAACTTAATATATCAAAATGATGGATTTTTTACTTGCATTAAGAAAAAAAATGAATAAACATTTTTGAGTTGGGCGACAGATGATCTTTTTACAAGGAGGAATTGGATGAACAAATCTACTTTAATTAATGTATTGGCTGAAAAAGCTGACCTTTCAAAAAGAAATGCAGAGCAGTTTGTTAACCTTATGATTGACGCCATGATCGGTGCAATGATACAGGAAGATCGTATTGAAATAAGAGGTTTCGGAAGTTTCGTTATCCGTCATTATGGGTCATACGAAGGAAGAAATCCTAAAACCGGTCAAAAAATCAGGATCGGGGAAAAAAGGCTTCCTTTTTTCAAAGCAGGAAAAGATCTTCTTACCCGTATTAACAACTGATATTTAAAGTTATTGATTTTTTCAGCCGCGCTCAGCTTCATAGCAGGGCGTGGTTTTTTTTTGCAGTTTTTATAACATAACAGACAAATTATGTTTTTCAAAATAGAAGATTATTTTTCTAAAGAAACTGTTCCCCTTGCCAGACATTTGATCTCTCAAAACGGTGGATCGGAAATTGTTATGGTGGGAAGGATAAATAAAGAGGGGCTTGTCTGTGAACTTCACAGGGCAGCTATGGGGAACGAATATTCTGTTCCGGCTGTAATTGCCGCCGCAAAATCGGGAGAAGTTCTTATACACAATCATCCTTCCGGAGATGTAAAGCCAAGCAGTGCCGATCTTGATATTGCGGCAAGGGCTGCAGAAAAAGGGATCGGTTCTTATATAATTGATAACAATGTTTCCATTGTATTTCCGATCGTTGAAAGAATTACTCCGGAAACAGAAGATGTCGAGAACATCGATCCTGACGATGTTGTATCCATACTGGGTGAAAACGGGTTGCTTAAACAAGTTTTTGAGCCTTTTGAATTCAGGTCACCTCAAATAGATATGGCTGTTGAGGTTGCAGAGTCTATCAATTTGGATCTGCTTCTTTCTGTAGAAGCCGGTACCGGAACCGGAAAAAGTTTTGCCTATCTTATTCCGCTACTTCTATTTGTTACAAAAAACAAAGGGAGAAAAGCGGTAATCAGTACATCCACTATCGCTCTTGAGGAACAGCTTTACGATAAAGATATACCTTTTCTGCTTAAAAAACTTAACTTTGAAGATACTACTGTCGCAGTACTTAAAGGCAGGAGTAACTATCTTTGCAAAAGGAGATACACTCTTTTCAGGATTGAAAACATTCAGTCAAAAATAGGACAGAAAGAAAACGGTATTACTGAAGCTATAAAAGAAATAGATCTGTGGATGAATCAGGGGAATGACGGATCAAAAACTACTATGAACCGGTCTGTGGCTATTGATATGTGGGGAGAAATATGTGCCGATGAACTTTCCTGCGAAAAGAGTAAATGCAGATATTTCAGTAACTGTTATTTTTTCAGAGCCCGGAGAAAGGCTAACTTTGCATCTCTCATTCTGATAAATCACCACCTCCTTATGGCCGATGTAGCTTCAAAAATGGAAACCGAGGACTCTACAGGAATTTTACCTAAATTCGATATACTTGTAATTGACGAGGCTCATAACCTTTTCAAAAGTGCGATAAGTTTTCTGGGCCAAAGTGTTTCAACTCATCAAGTTACAAAACAACTGGAAAAGCTTTTCAACCCTGATAAAAAATACGGGCTTACCACAAAGCTCCTTGATAACCGGGTTGATGCCGAGTCTGCCGAAAAACTTGAAAAGGTAATAGATTCTCTTTCAAAATTCATTCCTGTTTTCAATTATTCTCTTGTTCCTGAGATCTATTCAACGATAAAAGAGGGAGACGACAACCTTCTGGAACTTGACTCTATCGAATTGAGAAGACCCCTTTTCAACGAACTGCAAAAGCTTGTTGATCATATAAAGGAGATTTCGGTAAATATTGAACCCGTTATTAAAAAACTTGAAAAAATGGGAGAGGAAAATGAATTTATGAGAAACCCCACAGAGGAGTTTATATTTTCTCTCTCTACCGATATAAAAGGAACTGTAAAAAAACTTCAAGGTTTTGCAGATTTTTTTGTTGATTTCTGCAAAAGCAAAAATACCGGATCTTTTGTTTACTGGGGAGAAAAATATAGAAAAACAAAATCTGTTGCTTTTTCAATGACTCCTTTGGAGATACAAGCTATTTTAGCAAAACATATCTACGATGTTACATCTTCGGTAATATTCACTTCCGCCACTCTTGCAACCGGTCCGGGGAAAACAGGCTTTGACTTCTTTTTCAGAGAATGCGGACTTGATATGGCAGAAAGAGAAAAAAGGACAGTACATCTTGCCAGTTGTTTTGACTATGCCAGACAGATACAGGCATTCATTTGCAACGATATTCCTTGTCCGGCAACTGAAAAAGAAGAGTTCGACCAATGCAGTATTGATGTTGCACAAAATATTGTAAAAGCATCTAACGGTGGAGCACTTCTTCTTTTTACTTCAATAAAACACAAAAGAGAAGCCGCTAAAATAATAAAGGACATTGATACTGAAATAATAACACAGGGGGATTTTCCAGTTTCAACTGTTATAAAAAAATTCCGGGACAATAAAGACTCTACATTGTTGGCGACAGACACTTTCTGGGAAGGTATTGATATGAAGGGAGACACTTTAAGAAACCTTGTGATAATAAGACTTCCTTTCCGTTTTCCAAGCCACCCTTTCGTAAAAAGGTATGTGGCGAAACTTGAAGAAAAAACAGGACAAAGCGGATTTTCAGTATATACACTTCCCAATGCTATCCTGAAATTTAAACAGGGGCTGGGAAGACTTATCAGAACAAAAGATGATAAAGGAACTGTAACCATACTTGACAAAAGAGTTATCAGAAAAAGCTACGGCAAAGATTTTATAAAAGCTGTCACAGAAGATATAAAATTCGAAGCACTTACTTCTGATGAGATCATATTGAGGATCAAGAAGTTTTTTAAAAATGACGGATAAAAATAGTGCTGCAGCAGTAAACAGGAGGAGTTTATGAAAAAATACATTCTTTCAATTGATGCAGGGACAACGAGTTCAAGGGCAATTATTTTTGACAGCTCAAGTAACATAATCGGGTTTTCTCAAAAAGAGTTTCCTCAGATATATCCAAAGCCTGGATGGGTGGAACATGACCCTCTTGAGATATGGAATACTCAGCTTTTTGTGGTTCGAGAGGTTGTAAAGAGATGCGGTATAAAGCCTGAAGAGATCGATTCGATCGGGATAACAAACCAGAGAGAGACGACGATTCTGTGGAACAGGTTGACGGGGAAGCCTGTTTATAATGCTATTGTATGGCAATGCAGAAGGACAGCAGATCATTGCAGAAAGATTAAAGAAAAAGGGTTGCAGGATTATATCAGAGAAGCGACCGGGCTTGTTGTTGATGCATATTTTTCAGCGACAAAAATAGCCTGGATACTTGATAATGTGAGTGGTGTAAGGGAAATGGCTGAAAATGGTGAACTTTGTTTCGGTACTGTTGACAGTTGGATCTTATACAATCTTACCGGAGGAAAAGTCCACGCAACTGATGTTTCAAATGCTTCAAGGACAATGCTTTTTAATATCAACAGCTTGAATTGGGATGAAAAATTGCTTAGTGAATTCAATATCCCCCGCTCCATTCTTCC
>SLOD01000153.1 GCA_007132725.1 Candidatus Sumerlaeota bacterium | reverse complement strand
ATCTGGAATTCAAAAAACTGGCTATCATTGATAATACTGCAATGTCATTCGCAGCAACGGTGATGATATTTATGGCTTACAGCGGTTTCGGAGCATGGTCAATAATATTCGGAGACATCACAAACCGCTTCGTACAACTTTTAGGCTGTTTTGCTGCAAAACCTTTTATTCCGTCACTATTTTTTAAATTTTCCCAAATAAAAGAGATGTTTTATTTCGGGATTTACGCAACCGGATCAAGATTGCTCTATAACTTTTATACTCATGCAGACTATCTCATAATCGGCAAAGTTTTTGGCACTGAAGCTCTTGGGGTTTATACTCTTGCATACAGGCTTGTTTCCGACCCTGTCAGAACCTTTGCCGGAATAGTTAACCAAGTTGCATACCCCACTTTTTCAAAACTTCAAAACGAAATAGGACGGTTACGGAAATATTTTTTTACCATATCAAGGTTTTCTCTCCTTTTCACAGGAAGCATTCTCGTTTTGATCGTCGTCTTTATTGACTGGATACTTATTGCCGGAGGATATGAAAAATGGTCAGGTGCAGTACCAATTGCTTATATTCTTGCCGGAGTGGGAATTGTACGATCCATATCCCCTTTAATACCTCAATTGTTAAATGCCGTCGGTCAAGCTAGGAAAAACTTTATTTATTCACTCTGTATGTCTGTCGGAATGCCTTTAAGTTTCTATGTGGCAAGCAGGTTCAGTCTATTTGCCGTTGCATGGTCATGGACTGTTATTTACCCTTTTATGGTTATGATACTTATATTTTTCGGGGCTTCAATTCTGGAACTGTCTCCAATTAAGTTTACCATTAAATTTTTCTCCTCGCTTCCAATACTTGCCGTAACAGGCTTTATCTGTTTCATGATAAAACTTCTTCTTTCAAAATATCATCATGAATTTCCATTTCTGACAACAGTTTCTGCTGTAATTTTCTGCTCCTTTATAGCTATTCTCGTTATTCTGCATAGAGAAAAAGAAATTGTTCTATCCCTTTTTGGAAAGAGGCGGATATGAACTTTATTCTACCCGGGATATGCTGCTACAATAAAAAACTTTCCGCATCGGGGACCTTGATAACAAAAGCGGAAAATGAAAAGATAGAACTTATCATGGACGGGATTTTCTTTGACAACGAAACCAATCGGGATGATGCCTCTTTTGCTCTTGAAATATATACAAAGAACGGGATTAAAGCCATTGTGGAAAGAAACGGAAACTTCAACATAGCTATTTTGCACAAAAATAGCGGCAACATTGAGTTCATTTCAGATGTTCTTGCAACAAAACCCTGGTATTTTTATCAAAAAGGGTCTGTTTTTTCAGTTGCACCTACTCCCTCTTTTTTTGCAGAAAAAAATCTTGATATGGAACTCAACAAAAATGCAGTTTTTGAAACTGTTTTATACAACTATACATTGAGTGACCACACACTAATAAAAGAAATATCAAGGAACAAACCTTTTCACCATTTCACCTTAAAAGAAAACACTGTAAAGCCTGAAAAAAACTATGACATTCATATTCCTGAAAAGAAAGAGTATGATACAAAAGAAAAAATGGCTGACAGAATTTTTGAAATAATTGACAGGAACATAAAATCGGTAGTTAACCACAAGTTACTTAAAAATCTTGAGATACAACTTCCTTTTACCGGCGGTTTTGACTCAAGACATATTCTTGGGACACTGTTGCAAAGCGGGAATACTCCTTCTCTTTTAAGACATATTGACATACAGAAAATTGATGCAGAGCCTGTCAAAGTTATAAGTGAAGCACTTGGAATCCCTCTTAAACTCAAAAACATATCTGAGATAGACCACAGGTTAATAATTGAACAGTGGCTGAAAAGAACTGCCGGACTTACTAATTTTCATCAGAATTACCTTTTCGATCTGATGTTTGACATGCCTCAAAAACAAATGATCGGATTTGACGGATATTTGATGGACTCTCTTATGGGAATAAGACCGAAGTTCAAGTTGAATAAAGATTTTTCCCCTTCCGATTTCATCTTGAACATGACTTACGGTTCACCGTCATGTCACCATGAACTTTTCAAAGACTATGACAAATTAATGGCGAAGTGCAGAAAAAATATAAAAAAGAGAGATGAATTTTTACCGGGAAACAATTTTGAAGGGGGACTTATTCAACAGATTTTATGCCGGTCTGTAAATTACACTGGCGCCATCCTCCCTGTAACAGGAGATAATTACTTAAACTTTGCACCGGGAGCAAGCATCAATGCTTTAAATTTTGCTTTTAATTCTTCATGGGAAACAGGGATGTATAACAAAGCAAGATTTCTTATGCTTGAAAAATATATGCCTGAAATGGATCAACATCCTTCAGTTTATGGAATAAGATATTCAGAACTGAATAAAAAAACTTCCAATTTGTCGATATACAAAACAACCCGGCAGGAAAACAGAATAAAATTCCGGCACGAAGGTTTTTTGAGAAATACAGGAAAAATAATACCTTTGATCACAATGGGGCTTTTTGAACCTGTTAAAGAAGGGGAACATTACTGGCTGAGAAAAATCCCCCCATTTAAAAATTTAATGGAAATATTTGTTGACAACTGCCTGATCGCAAAAGATGGATTTATTGAAGAAGCCTCTTTGAAAAAGATATGGAAAAAACATCATTCGGGAGCTTTGAACGGCTGGACACTGATGAATCTTTTTACAGTTGAAACGGCATACAGAACTCTTGTGAAAAAAGAAAAAACCAAAATAATTATCAATAGATATTTTGAAAATTAAAACTATGAAAATAGCATACATTAACGATCAGATATTTCCATGTTCAGATACTGACTGTGAACAAATCATGCAGACGGTTTCAAACATGGGAAAAACTGACTGTGAAGTATTGTTCATCATTCCCCGAAAATGGTTCTCAAAAGGAACTACGATTGAAGAACTTGCCAAATACTACCAAGTAGATAAAACATTCAAAATTAAAAACATTAAAAGCTTTTACCCAACTGTAAGATGGATAGAAAAACCTGCTCACGGATTTTTCTCTATATTTTCAAAAGAAGCAAGAGAAACAGATGTTATCTATACAAGAAATCTTCCCACAGTAGTTTTCGGCCTTATGTTTTCAAATAAAAAAATTTTTTATGAAACTTATCGTAACTGGCCAGATCAGATTCCATTTATGAATTGGCTCTTTAACAGGTTAAAGGGTTGTAAAAATTTTGCAGGACTCATACTCCATTCACAGTTTGCCGCAGACAGCTATTTAAAAATCGGTTATGTTCCATCAAAGATCATTGCAAAAACAAATGGTTACGACCCTAAAAGAATACAGCCGGTACTTTCTAAAGATGAAGCAAGAGAAAAGCTTGACCTACCCAAAAACAGAAAAATTCTCACCTATGCCGGACATGTTTCTCCTGAAAAAGGACTTCTGGAAGTGCTTGATCTTGCAGATTCAAATAAAGAAGCATACTTTGTTATTGCCGGATCAAAAAAAAGAACTGAAGTTGAAAAAAGAGCAGAGAACATGGAAAATGTAAAAATAGTTCCGTGGCTTAAATTCGATAAAGTTGTTGAATACCTTTATGCAGCAGACATCCTGCTCATACCGCCGACAGTTGGACCGCTTCAAAAAGTCGGCAACACTGTTCTTCCAATAAAAACATTTCTTTATATGGCTTGTAACAGAGTGATCTTCGGACCAGACTCACCTGATTTCAAGGGAGTTTTAAAAAATAATGTCAATGCAAAACTCGTTGAACCTGATAACTTTGAAAAAGCAGATAAGGGACTAAAAGAACTCTTAAATAACCCTGAACTCTGCAAGAAACTGGGAGAGCAGGCCTACGGAGATACGAAGGAACTCACCTATGAGAAAAGATCCTATGATATAATTGAATTCATTAAGAAAAAAATCTGAAAACGAACCTTAAAAAAAAATGAGGCGACGACCTACTTTCCCACGGCCACTGACCGCAGTATCATCGGCGCTGCCGCGTTTCACTTCTGAGTTCGGGATGGGATCAGGTGGTTCCACGGCGCTGTCATCACCT
>SLOD01000202.1 GCA_007132725.1 Candidatus Sumerlaeota bacterium | reverse complement strand
CCGAACTCTTTAACAATGTAACTTTTACCAACCTGCCTTGCTCCTCTGACAAGCAATGGCTTCCGATTATTTGAATCTTTCCATTTTTGCAAATATCCATAGATTTTTCTTTTCAAAACATCCTCTCTTTAAACAAAAAAACACTCCCGAAGAACACAATACCAAACAATTCAATAAAATCAAATAAATAAATTATTTTTTGATAATTTGCAGAGGGTGTTTGGAACTGTTTTTGGCAATTTGCAGAGGGTGTTTGGATCCTACATCAAACTTTTAAGCTCTTTTAATTAGCCTTGCTGAACTTCACCGTTCTTTCTTTTTTCAACAAAATCTTTTATATACAAAAGTTCTTCTTTGAGAGCACCGCCAATATAAAATTTTTGCTCATATCCACCCGGTTTTCCAAGCGGAGTTTCATGGTGAAAGAAAAGGATATCTTTCCAGAGCACACGCTCCATTTTCAAACATTTTCTTGCTACGGGTTTCGAGTATTGACATAATAATTATAAATACCAGTGTTATGCTACCAGATATAATGCTAAATTGACTCCCACTGATCATATATTTATTTTCTCCTGACTCCCAGCCTGGTTATTGATGTTGTTGAAGTTTTAACGGAATCAGAAAATTCCAGAAGATACTGGAGCAATTTAAAAAGAAAGCTTAAAAAAGAAGGTCTTTATGAACCGTACGAAATTATCGAATCAAAGAAAAAAGCTCTAACTAAATCAAAAAAATGAAATTAGCACCAGGAGCGAATGGATTTCTGACAAAACCTCTGGTTCCGTCCGGATTGTTGTAGAACCACAATACTTCTTTCATTGGGTCTGGTCCCCGATAATATGGGTTTCTCACAAATACTGTAAAAATCCTCATTTTTTACCTATATTCGGCTCAATATGGGTAAGTTTTGCAATTTTTTACCCATACCAGGCTCTCTTTTGGGTAAAAATATTAAACAATGACTCATTTACAAAGAAGTTGCTTACTCCTATCTTTTCTTTTCTTAAAAGCCCTGCAGAACTCAACTCTTCAAGATACTTTGCCGCTGTTTTTCGCGTAACACCCAAATCACGCTGAATAAATTCTATCTTTGTATAGGGATGACAGAAGAGATTGTTTAACAGATCCTGACTGTAAAATTTAAAATTTTCACGCAAACGATGTTTATATTCGCCCATTAACTGACGGATCTGCCCAATTACTCCGATAGTATCAATTGATGTCTGCTCAATCCCATCAAGCATATAAAGAATCCATCCTTCCCAGTTGTTTTTGTCTCTGACTTCCTGCAGCAGACGGTAATACTCTGATTTGTTTTGGATAATGTAGCGGCTCAAATAAAGTACAGGAATATCAAGGAGTTTTTTCTGAACCAAATACAAAATATTGATAATTCTGCCAGTTCTTCCATTTCCATCATAAAATGGATGGATACTTTCAAACTGATAATGAATGACCGCCATTTTTATTAATGGTTCAACAGTCGAAAACGAATCATCATTAATATATTTTTCAAGATTATTCATAAGAGAGACAATTTCTTCCGCATTTTGGGGAGGAGTATATATAGTTTTCCCAGTTCGTTCATTTTTCAATTCAGTTCCAGGCAATTTTCTGAATCCAGCTTTGTTTTTCTCCAACTCTGCCTGTATTTCAATAATCGTGTTGTTTGTCAGCAAGCCGGTTTTATTTACAAGCTGATTGCCCTTCTTAAGAGCAGAAGTATAATTCTGAACCTCCTTTGCCGCAGCATTTTGCATAAATTCGGAAAAAAGCTCTTCTTTAAAAAGATCGTCGTGGGTGGTGATAATATTTTCTATTGCAGAACTGTCCTTAGCTTCCTGTATTGCCAGAGTGTTAATAAGAATATTCTGGTTTGGAATTGTTTGAGAAACTCCTTTCAACTCTGCCAGATGACGGTTTGCCTGCGAGCATTTTTTGAGGACAATCTTTGTTTCAAGCTCTATATCCGGTGGTAATATTGGTAAATTAAAATCATTCATGCACTCCTCCTCTTTCCCAAGCTCTCCTTTTCTTTCATCAATTAAATCTCGGATCCCATCTCGGACCAACCACCCCACCCATCTCAATGAACTTTCGGAGTTCATCCTGTTTTTGTGTGTCGGCACCGGGTGCAAACTGGTTGCGAATATTTCTTAACATCTTACTTTTTCTCTGCTCACTTCTTCATTCTCTAAAACAATTTATCAATCTAAGAGATAGGTGTAAAGAAAAAAAAGAGAACCTCCCAGCTAAATTGCCTTCAACATTTCAACGACTCCGGCATCCATTTTGGAAAAGCCGAAACATTTTTTCCGGGATCTTTCAAAGAGGCTCCGAAATGATAAAGGTCTTGACTATTTAAAAGAAAGGATTAAAAACATTTCTAAGTGGGATTTTTGTTCAGAGGGATTATGAGTTACGGTAAATACATAAGAGAGTTGGTTCAGGCTGACAATTCTTTTTTAGAAGAGCTTGAAAGGGCAAATTCGGGAAGGAATGATATTCAGCCTCCGGTTGAATTTGAAACGGGAAAGCTTCTCTCTTTTTTTATAAGACTTATAAATGCAAAAAATGTGCTTGAGATCGGGACTGCAAACGGATATTCAACTATCTGGATAGCTTCCGCTTTAAAAGGAACAGGCGGCAAAGTGACAACCATTGAAAGCAAGGAAAGACTTCACCTTGAAGCAGTTGAAAACATAAAAAAAGCAGGCCTTTCAAATCAAACAGCGTTTATATTTGAAGATGCCCAAGTTGCTGTAAAAAATCTTCTTTCCCAAAAAACCGAGTTCGATCTCATTTTTCAGGATTGCGGAAAACACCTTTACCCATCCATGCTTGAAACCACCATAAAGTTGTGTAGAAAAGGCGGCATTATCATCGCTGATGATACACTTTTCAAAGTTGACGGATCTATCAGGGAGAATCTTGGAAAACATACCGACCAGTATAACAGAGCTGTCTTTTCAAGAGATGACCTTTTCAGCACTATCGTTCCGACAGGTCATGGACTTACTCTGAGTATGAAAAAGTAGGATCACTCCTCGAACGGTTCAAGGTGGACAATGACATCAACAACATTTTTTGCTCTTTCAACCAGTTCAGCTTTAACATTTCCACTGATATCATGACCATCTCTCACGCTCATTTCCGGGTCCACAAGCACATGGAGATCGACCTGGACTCCGCTACCCACAAAACGGGTACGGCATTTATGAACATCTTTCACACCTTCAACATTTCTTGCAATGGATTCTATTTTCAACCTTTCCTGTTCTCCCACTCCGGCATCGGTGAGTTCTTTCAGTGCAGGCCACATTATCCTGAATGCGGCATAAAAAATGAAAAGACATACTATCAAAGCCCCGATATTGTCAATGTAACCATATTCAGGAAAAACGATGGAACCTATAACAGCCAGAGCGGCAGGAACTGAACTGAAAGCATCGCTTCTGTGATGCCATGCATTGGCTATCATTGCACGGCAGTTCAGTTTAACACCTACAGACCTGTTCCAACGGTATAGTATCTCTTTTGTAACTATTGATATGACCGCCGCAAAAAAAGCGATTTTCCCGGGGACATGGGCTTTTTTATCAAAAAAAGTATCCAGTGCGTTCCAGCCCATTCCTGCAGCAACCACAACAAGCGACAGACCTATGAATATCGTAACAGCGGTTTCTATCCTCCCGTGACCGTGAGGATGGTCTTCATCGGGAGGAGCACTCCAGTATGCCGCCCCTACTATGACCGCAAGATCCGTAACAGAATCAGAAACACTGTGAACACCGTCAGCAATGACCGCATGGCTGTTCCCTGCAAATCCGGCAAATATTTTCACCGCAGATAAAACAAGATTTGAGACAAGTCCTACAACAGAAACTTTTTTTATATTTTTTACATACTCAGCTCTTTCTATGTCAGACCCGTACATTCTTTCACCTTTACTTTCACATCCGGCAAAACAAAATACAAAGTGATTATAGCCTAATATTTTTCAGTTCCAATCTTTTTAAATTTTTTATCTCTTGACTACGATATGGTTTTGCTTAAACTCAAAAAATGCGTTAATAAAGGAGGTTTTCTTTGGCTGTTGAAACAAT
>SLOD01000059.1 GCA_007132725.1 Candidatus Sumerlaeota bacterium | reverse complement strand
TCGGGGACAATTTTTTCCCACCATGTTTCTCCACCATCAATAGTATCAATTGTGCATGCATTGAAGTTAAACCCTGAGCCACAATATCCAGCCACCCATATTTCATCAGTTGCACCACCATCCATACCCAGAGTGTTGCCCATCGAAAAATTTCCTGAAGGAACAGGTATGTCAAAACTATCGTTGTAGCCTTTGAAAGATATAAATTTGTCATCACTCCATACTATCCGCTTAGAGCCGGCATCACTGTCTATTGTGTCGCTGTCGTGGAATTTCAGAAAGAATCTCCCGGAAGATGTTTCTATTATGTGAAGGGGCAGTATCTCTACATTGTCAAGAACAGTCTCCCATGTTTCTCCACCGTCAGAAGTTTTCCATATGGCACCTGCTTTTTCTACCGTGCTTACCTTGTTACCGTCCCAATCTGTATCTTCAGAAATAACTCCTCCACCTGCAAAACCGTTTAACTCGTCTGTAAAAACTACCATGCTGATCTGCATGTCAGATACTGAACTGAGAGTAATGTTTTTCCAGGTTATTCCCATATCGGGACTTTTTTTTATTTTTCCATTTTTTGTTCCAAGCCATATATTGTCTCCCACAACAGATAATGATCTGGGGTATCCGCTAGTAGTATCATCAGGGTCGTTCTGGTCAAAAAAATAAACAGGGATAAAGTTTTGAAGATCATCACTGACAATAAATGAGGAAAGGACATTGGTCCATCCTTGGATTTCAGTGATGACCCCGACCATTCTGCCATCAGGGAGGACTTTTGCCGGTGTTACGAACTTCATTGGCCCTGTAAGGTTAGGGGAGCAGTTCTCCCAATTCATTCCATCAAGCATAACAAAACAGTAGGGTGAAGTTCCCTGACTGCCCTGTTCCGTCCCCATTGCGTACCCTCTTGTTCTAGTTCCCACACTTATCAACTGACCTGATGCTGTGGTAAATTCGGATGCCCTTTGAGTTATCCAGATATTATTCGGGTAAATGTTAAAATTAATTAGAAGGATTGAGAAAATGAAAAGATACTTCATGCCTACCTCTTTTTGTAAAACACCAAAACAAGTTTTAATGCTACCGAGGTTACGATAAAATTTCAAATATTTTTATTGTGGTGTATAATCATCTGTCAGTGAATTTTAAGGAGCAATCCATGGCATCTGTTACTTTTGAAAAGGTAGTTAAAAAATACAGTGAAGAAGTTGTTGTTCTTAAAAGTATAGATCTGAAAGTGATAGATGGAGAGTTTCTTGTTCTTGTGGGGCCTTCCGGATGTGGCAAATCAACTCTGCTTCGAACTCTTGCAGGTCTTGAAAGTGTTACTGAAGGAAAGATAAGGATAGGGGAAAGAACAGTTAACGGTGTTCCCCCTAAAGATCGTGATATTGCTATGGTTTTTCAAAGCTACGCTCTTTATCCCCATATGACTGTAAAGGATAATATGGCGTTTGCTTTGAAAGTTAGAAAATTTGATAAAAATGAGATCGAAAAAAGGGTGGATGCTGCTGCTGAACTTCTTGATATTAAACATCTTCTTGACAGACTTCCTAAACAGATGAGCGGTGGGCAAAGACAAAGAGTTGCAATGGGAAGAGCAATTGTCAGAGACCCGAAGGTTTTTCTTTTTGATGAGCCTTTGTCAAACCTTGATGCATCTTTAAGAACACAGATGAGAGTGGAGCTTAAAAAGTTGCATGAAAGATTGAAGACTACCATCATATATGTGACTCACGATCAGGTCGAAGCGATGACACTTGCTGACAGGATAGTGGTACTTAATAAAGGGATAATTCAGCAGATCGGTACTCCGGCAGAACTTTTTGACACACCTTCAAATGTTTTTGTTGCAGGGTTCATAGGGAGTCCTTCAATGAATCTTCTGAATTTGAAAACTATAAACAGGGGAGACCACGCTACGCTTGTAACAGACGGAATAAACATAGATGTGGTTTTTAAAGAAGGTGCTTTTTATGAAGAACTGGTTGTCGGGATAAGACCTCAGGACTTCATGATAGCTGATGATAGCTCCGAAATATCGGGAAAAGTTGAAATTGTGGAAGCTTTGGGAAGATTGTCTCTGGTACATGTATCTTTGTCTGAAAATGTAAAAATAGCGGCGGAGCTTGACAGCTCAATTGCCAGAAACTACAAGATCGGAGACAAAATAGAACTCAATGTAAAACACGAAAAGATACATTTTTTTGATCCTGTTACACAGGAAAGAATAGAAAAAAAGATTGAGTAGGGGCGGAAATATCCGCCCCTTGATCAGATTCGTTTTTAAAGAACAGAGTTGATAGCTTCTACAAGTTTTTCAGGAGTTACAGGTTTGTCAAGAACATGAGCTATCCTTGCCCATGTGAAGTTCGGTGAACTGAGCCATGCCGGATTGTGTCCATCGCTTGTAAGAAGAATGATCGGGATTTTCGGCATTTCTTTTTCTGTTGCAATTTTTCCTGCAAATTCAAGTCCGGCTCTGGGATGTTCCATCATTACATCAAGAATAATGACATCCGGACTGAAATCACCGATCTTTTCTCCGGCTTCTTTTGCACTTGCTGCATCTTCAACGATAAATCCTTTTGCTTCGAGGATAAGTTTGTTCTGTGCGATGATATCCTGGTCATCGTCAACGAGAAATACTTTTTTTGCTGTAGTTGTCATGGTAGCCTCCTTCTTAAATTTAGTTAATAACGCCCTGTAAAATGACGGTAAACTCACTTCCTTCCCCTTTTTTTGATGTTACGCTCACATCTCCGTTGTAAAGGGACACTATTTTTTTAAGGATCGAGAGCCCCAGCCCGTTTCCAAGGATGTTTTTTGTATCTTCATTTCTTATTCTGATAAATTCCTTGAAAAGTTTGCCGGTCTCTTCTTCCGTCATACCTATTCCGGTGTCACTGCACTGGATCTTTAAAGCTTTTCCTATTTTGTGTGCCGTAAGGCTTATTTTCCCACCCTCCTTGTTGTACTTTACGGCATTTGTCAAAAGATTGGTCAGTATTATTTCAAGATCGACCCTGTCAACCGAAACTGTAAAATCGGGAATATCCGCAGTTATTGTTATATTTTTTTCTGTAGCTGCAGTTTTTATCCCTTCTGTCATATCACTTGTGATATCTGAAAGCTTATATTCCTCTATGTTCCTTACTTTTACTCCGGACTCTATTCTTGTAAGATCAAGCATATCCGAGATCAGTCTTCTCATTCCTTCAAGTCTCAGAAGTGACCGCTCTATGGATGTTTCATAAGATGCCATATCATCTCCAAGAGCCCGGCTTTTTATTATATTCAGATATCCTGTAACAGCTCCGAGCGGACTTTTGAGCTCGTGAGAAAGAACTCTTATAAATTCAAATCTTGTCTTTTTCCTTTCTTCATCAAGTTTGGACACAATTCTTTGAAGGATCAGGAATTTTGCAGCTTTTGATGCACTTGCCCTGAGTTCTTCGGGGGTAAACGGTTTTACAAGTATTTCGCTCGCACCGTTTCTTGTTGCGTTTACAGCAGTATCAAGAGTTGCATTGCCTGTTATCATGACAGTCTGTATGTCAAGCTCTTTCTGTGCAATATATTCAAGCAGGTCTGTGCCCTGAAGTCCCGGAAGCCGCTGGTCAAGAAGCATAATGTCAGTTCCCTGTTCATCAATGATCGTCTGAGCTTCTTCTGCTGTCCCTGTCTCGAATATTTTGAACGAATATTCATCGTCAAGCCAGGGAAGTTTTATTTTCAGAGACCCAAGAAGCATGGCACAGCTTTCTCTCATTCTTGGATCATCGTCAACGATCAGCAGCTTGAGATAATTCATGGTTTTCTCCTTTGTCATTCCTTAAAAAACTTCTTGATCTCTTTAAGTATCTGGTCAGGTCTTATCCCTTTATCCATTATGAGATCGGCGTTTGTCCAGTTGTTTCCGTACTCGGAGTCAGCTGAAAATCTGTAGCCGGTCTCTTTGGTCACTCCTGTAGCTATTATTATAATAGTTTCGGGATAAAGTTTCTTCAGTTTATGGCTTAAAATAAAGCCGCTGTCATAGTTATCCATCATAAGGTCAAGGACTGCCAAGTCAGGTTTGAAATTTTCCATCAGTTTGACGGCACCTTCTTCACTGTTGGCTGTTTCTA
>SLOD01000080.1 GCA_007132725.1 Candidatus Sumerlaeota bacterium | reverse complement strand
TTTCTATCAGCTTTCTGATTTTCCTACAACTCATAAAAAATCTCCAACGCTCAACCCTTCAACGGCTTTTTTTCTTTCAAAGTTGTCTCTTTTTTAATTTTTTCTTCTACAATTTTGACAAGTTTTCTTCTTCCCTTAAAAACTCTTGCCTTTAAAGCGGTCAAAGATATTCCCATAATTTCTGCGGCGTCATCATAACACATCTCTTCCAAGTCAACGAGTATTATTGCAATGCGTAATTTTTCAGGAAGTTCGGCCACTAAGTCCTTAATATTCTTTTTTGTTTCTTTATCAAGCAAAGTGCTTTCACCATCTTCACTTGTTTTGAATATTCCATCATTTTCATTCACATCCACAGTAGCAGTAACTACTTTCGCAGCAGGGCTCCTGAGGTAATTTACAAACTCATTTTTTATGATCCTCCAAAGCCAGGTAGTGAAGGATCCTTTGTTCTCGTATCTGGGTAAGGCAAAAAACGCTTTTAAAAGGGCTTCCTGAAGAATATCATCGGCAGTTGCCTGATCTCCCGTTATATTTACAGCAAAAGAGCGGAGCTTTACCCTATGCATTTTCACTAAAGTGCAGAAAGCTTTCTTGTCTCCTTTTACTGCACGGTTTATTAATTCTATTTCAAGCTCTTTTAAATCTTTTCCGGGCATTTTAATTCTTCAAAATAATCCTTCTATGTTTCCTTCCTCATCTATTCCCATTTTTGATGCGGCAGGAGTTGGGGGAAGCCCCGGCATTGTCATTATGTCTCCTGTATAAACAACCGCAAATCCCGCTCCTGCAGAGAATTTTATGTCTGTCACTTCAATTTTAAATCCTGAAGGTTTGCCAAGCAGCAAAGGGTTGTCAGAAAAAGAATACTGTGTTTTCGCCATACAAACAGGAACCTTTCCTATTCCCCATGCCATCCTTTTTTCAATTTTTTTCTCTACCTTTCTTGGAATAATAACATCATCGGCACCATATACTTTCTGTGCAATTTTTCTTATTTTTTCTTCCGGAGGATCATCAAAATCGTAAGTGAATGCAACTTCTCCCATTTCTTTCCAGGCACCTTTGTATACCGCTTCAGCAAGTTCCAATGCTCCATCTCCACCTTTTGCCCACACCTCTGCTTTATGGCAATCAACTCCGCACTCTTTACATAACTCTATTATCGTGTTTATCTCTTCATCTGTGTCACTGCCAAAAACATTAAGTGCAACAAACACAGGTCTGTTAAAAGATTTCATGTTTTCAATATGTCCTTTAAGGTTGGCAAAACCTTTTTTGACCGACTCCGTATCAGGTTTTGTAAGTGCTGTTTTTTTCACTCCCCCCTGATATTTTAAAGCTCTGACCGTTGCAACGATCACAACCGCATCAGGAGGTTCCATCCCTTTTGATCTGCTTACTATATTAAAAAATTTCTCTGCACCGAGATCACTTCCAAAACCCGCTTCTATCACAACTATGTCACCGTATCTTTTTGCAATATCAGTTGCAATTACAGAGTTCGTACCGTGTGCAATATTTGCAAATGGTCCCGCATGAACAAGTGCCGGATTTCCTTCAAGAGTTTGAACAAGATTCGGCATCACTGCATCCTTAAGAACTATCGCCATTGCACCTCCTGCTTCGATATCTCCGGCTGTAAGAGGTGTCCCGGTGTTAAGTTCTGCAACGATGATCTTTGATAGTCTTTTTTTAAGGTCGTCCATATCTGTAGCAAGTCCAAGTATCGCCATTATTTCGGAAGATGCCGTTATATCAAACTTGCTTTCCCTCACCATCCCGGCTTCTTTTCCCAGACCGATAACAATATTTCTCAAAGCTCTGTCATTCATGTCAACAACTCTGTTCCATATTATTTCTTTGGGAAGAAGACACTGCTGCTTAACCCTTGTATACTGGTTATCAAGCAACGATGCAAGGAGGTTGTGAGCAGTTGTAACAGCATGTATATCTCCTGTAAAATGGAGATTGATCGAATCCATAGGGATAACTTGAGAATATCCACCTCCTGCAGCACCTCCTTTTACACCGAAAACAGGACCCAGACTGGGTTCCCTGAGTGTTACAATAGATTTTTTCCCTATTTTATTAAAAGCTTCGCTTAAGCCTATGCTGAGAGTGGTTTTTCCTTCTCCGGCGGGAGTGGGGCTCACAGCAGTCACAAGCACTGTTTTTGCTTTTTTCCCGTTTCTTTTTGATGCATCAAGCGATATTTTTGCAACATTTCTTCCCCAGGGATAGATATCTTCCAAGTTAAGTCCCATTTCCTGAGCAATTTCTTTAATATTCCTGATTTTTACTTTTGAAGCAATTTCATAATCAGTCAGCATTTAAACCTCCGGTTAGACAAAAAGACCATGCAGAATTGTCCTATATTAACTCTCTTTTGTCAAGAATCATAAATGTATAAAAAATTCTTGCAAAAATATTATTAGCATTATTTAATAACATGTTGGTGTTTTAAATTTTCAGGAGGAAGATATGTATCAAGATTTAGAAAAAAATTTTTCAAAGATGACCAACCGTGTCAAAAAGTCAGTGATCAGAGAGCTTTTAAAGCTTACAAAAAAACCGGGGCTTATTTCTTTTGCAGGAGGCCTTCCCGCCCCATGTACTTTTCCTTCTGTAGAACTCATTGAGGTAACTAAAGAGGTTCTTGAAAAAGAAGCTGGACTTGCTCTTCAGTACGGAATGACAGAAGGAGATGATCTGCTTAGAGAGCAGCTTACCAAAAGATATCAGAATGTCGGACTTCCCATTACAAAAGAAAATCTCGTGATAACAACATCTTCTCAGCAAGCTCTCGATTTTCTCGGCAGAATATTCATTGATCCGGGGGACAAAGTGATCGTGGGACTTCCAAGTTATCTGGGTGGACTGCAAGCTTTCAGCATGTACGGAGCTGAGCTTGTAGGAGTAAAACACGATAAGTTCGGTATGAGCTCAGAAAACCTTGATAAAACTCTTTTTGAGCTTAAGAACAAGGGAGAAAAACCAAAATTCATTTATGTAATTCCCGACTTCCAAAACCCTGCCGGTGTAACAATGCCTGAAAAAAGAAGAAAAGAGATTATTGAGATAGCACATAAATATGAAGTACTTATAGTTGAGGACAGCCCTTACAGAGAACTTAGGTTTGAAGGCGAAGATCAGCCGACTTTTTATCAGCTTGATGAAAAAGGTACAACTATTACACTTGGAACATTTTCAAAAATATTTGTTCCGGGCTTTAGAATAGGATGGATCATTGCTCATCCCGATATCGTAGATAAGTTTGTTACCACTAAACAGGCGGCCGATCTTTGCACCCCGGCTTTTGTTCAGAGGATAGCTGCAAGATACATGGAAAAAGGCTATTTTGAAAAAAACCTTGAAAAAACCATAGAAATATATGGTCACAAAAAGAAAGTAATGATGGACTGCTTTAAAAAATATATGCCTGACTATGTCAGATGGACAGATCCTGAAGGGGGACTTTTCCTTTTTGTTTATCTCCCTGAACACATGGACAGCGAAAAACTGTTCCTTAAAGCGATCGAAAATGATGTTGCTTTTGTGATCGGACATGTTTTTCATTGTGATGGAAGCGGCAGGCACACTCTTAGAATGAACTTCTCTTTCTGTGATGAAGAACAGATCGTTGAAGGTGTGAAAAGACTTGCAACTGCAATAAAAGATTATTCACAATAAAAATATCCTTATAATATTTTACTTTTATTGACAATTTTATTTTTTTCTTTATTATTTTCCATGTGTGCAAGTAAAACCGGAAAGGAGAAAAAGTATGGATTCTTTTAAATTAACTTCAGTAGCTTATGTGTTGCTTTCAGCTATTCTTTTTAGTGTGATAAGTTGCGACAGCGGAGTAAAAAAGATTAGACCTCACGATGATACGGGACAAAGTGACCATGATATAACTGACTATGATTTTTTCCATGATCATGATGAAGTGAAAGATGACAATGAGTTCGATGATTTTATTCCTGAAACTTGCGGAGATGGAATTGTTGATGAAGGTGAGGTGTGTGACGGAAACCTTATAGATTGTGTCGAACTTGATCCTGTGAAATATACAAGCGGCAGAGCCAGATGTCTTGACAACTGTCTGGGCTGGGACACTAATACATGTGATGAATCCCCTTATG
>SLOD01000152.1 GCA_007132725.1 Candidatus Sumerlaeota bacterium | reverse complement strand
GCAGTTACTTTTTTTATGTGGGATGCTGTAAAAAAATTCCATGTTGACCAGACAGTTCACAATCTTAAAACAAAAGCGGTTTTAATTGAGGAGATATATTATTTAAGGGAGAAAAAAGACGGTCTTTCAAAAATTGACTCCATCTTCAAAAAAACCGGCAAGGACATTGGGACAAGAATAACCCTTATAATGCCTGACGGAGTTGTCATTGCAGATTCGAAGGAAGATATCGGAAAGATGGAAAACCATTCTGACAGACCTGAAATCATTTCAGCCTTGGAAGGGCACACAGGTGTTTCTTCAAGATATTCTGCAACTTTAAACAAAGAGATGCTCTATGTTGCAATACCACTTTTAAAGGATGGTGTTGTTGAAGGAGTTGCAAGAACTTCTCTTCCATCTCTTACTCTTGTTGAAACATTAAAACCTGTGATGATGAAGTTTATCATAGCCGGTTTTTTTACAGCTTTTATTGCGATGCTTTTTTCATTTATGTTTTCGATGTTTGTTATTAAGCCTGTCAGAAATATTCTTTCAGGCGTTGAACTTTTTTCACAGGGCAAACTTGATGAAAAACTTCATGTTACAGGAGCTTATGAATTTGCAAAGCTTTCTGAAAATATGAATCAGATGGCTACAGAGCTTAAATACAGGATTGATACCATAACAAAACAGAGAAACGAACTTGCAAGACTTGAAAATATAAGAAAAGAATTTGTTGCAAATGTAAGCCACGAACTTAAAACACCAATTACAAGTATCAAAGGTTACATTGAAACTCTCAGGGACGGTGCTATTGATGACAAGGAAAATGCACTTGAATTCCTTGCGATAATTTCAAGACAGACTGAAAGATTAAGTAGTATAATCGAGGATCTTCTTTGTCTTTCAAAAATCGAGCGGGAAAACGGTAACAGCAGTGTTGAGATGGTTCCCCATCTCGTGCTCCCTGTTATTTCAAATGCAGTATCAACAGTATCAAGACTTGCATCCCAAATGGAAGTTGAAATTGAGGTTAATTGTCCTGAAAAACTTTCTGCAAAAATAAACCCCAGGCTTTTTGAGCAGGCAGTCCTCAATCTTATTGACAATGCTGTTAAATACAGTGAATCAGGTTCAAAAGTTGAAGTTTCAGCATCACAGATCGATGACAAAATAACCGTAAGCGTTAAAGATTGCGGTTGCGGAATAGAAAAAGAGCATCTTGACAGACTTTTTGAAAGGTTTTACAGAGTTGATAAAGCAAGAAGCAGGAAACTCGGTGGAACCGGACTTGGTCTTGCAATTGTAAAACATATTGCTCAGTCACATCACGGTGTTGTGGAAGTTGAAAGCACCCCCGGAAAAGGGAGCACTTTTTCAATAACCATTCCAAGAGAATAATTCCGGAAGAATTTGGATTTTTCAGCTAAAATAGATATAATCTTTTGCAGATATGAGACGATTTCTTTTTCAAAGGGGGACGATATGGAAAACAAGATTCTTGTGGCTTATGGGAGTAAATCGGGTTCAACTACGGAGGTTGCTGAATTTATGGCTTCGGAGCTTGTGAAAAAAGGGCTTACAGTTGACTTGAAGCCGGCAAAGGATGTGAAATCGGTTGACGAATATAAAACTGTAATTGTGGGTGGTCCTATCTGGGCTGGAAGCTGGCCCGGGCCAGTAACGGATTTTATTAAAAACAACAAAGAGAAATTAAAAGAAAAAAAAGTAGCATACTTCCTCACATGTTTGTCTCTGACTGAAGACAAAGAAGAAAGTAGAAAAGCGGAAGAAAAATATCTTGAAAAAGAAAGGGCGATGGTTGAGCCTGTCTTAGAAGGGAGATTCGCAGGCAAAATGGATTCAAGCAAACTAAATTTCTTCCTTAAAATAATGATGAAAATGATGAAAGCCAAAGATGCCGATCACCGTGACTGGGATAAAATTAAAGAATGGGTGACTGCGGTTGCTGAGAATGTTCAGAACTGATGTAATAAAAAAGTGACTTGACACTGTTCCCCGTTAAAGTTAAATATAAGCGGTCTGTTCATTTGCCGGAGGTTACTATGAAAAGACTTTTGCTTTCACATGACAGAAAACTGCTCGGAGTTTGCGGTGGAATAGGTGAGTATCTTGATGTTGATCCCGCAGTAATCAGAATTCTCTGGGTAATAGGCACCTTTGCTTCTTTTGGAATGGGTGTTCTTATTTATATCATCTCGTTCCTGATAATGTCATCAAAGTAACTTGACTGTATTTCCCCCCAAATTTGACTAATAGAATGATTTTGTCTAAAATGGTTTAACTTTTGTGGCGGTACAAATGAAAAATCTTTTTAATTTTTTATTTTTGATCGTACTTCTTTCTTCATGTGGAAAGGATGTCACTATCATACACATCGGTGACACCCACTCCCATCTTGATGGAGCGATACTGTTTTGTCAGCATGATTCTGAGAATTTTAATATAGAACTTGGAGGGTACGATCTTATAGGTCAAGTAGTAAGAGAAGAAAAAAGAAAAAGAGGTGAAACGATTTTCATGCATGCCGGAGACTTAATTGTCGGTACAAGATATTTCAGAGAGTTCAAGGGAAAGCCGGATGTTAAGTTCATGAACAAGATGTTGCTTGATGTTATGGTGCTTGGAAATCATGAGTTTGACAGAGGCCCGGAGTTTCTTTCTGATCTTCTTGAACATGCCCGGTTCCCTGTTTTGGCAGCCAATATTGAGATCAATAATCTGCCTGAGTTGGAAAAAGTAGTGAAACCCTATATAATAACAGGGTCTTGGCCTTGGCACAATGGAATTATAGGTGTCGTAACTCCGGAAACAGAAAGAATATCTTCTCCGGGAGACAGAATAAAATTTACTGATCCTGCAAAAAGTGTTGAAAAATATGTCAAAGTATTGAGAGATAAGGGGGTAAAAAGGATTTTTGTTCTGTCCCATCTCGGTTTTGAAGAAGATAAAAAGCTTGCAAGCGAAGTTTCAGGAATAGATGTCATAATCGGTGGTCATTCTCATACACTTCTAGGGTATACGGGGCTTGAGTGTTTAGGTGTGAAAGGCAGTTATCCGGAAGTAGTTAAAGGCCCTGATGGAAAAAAGGTTCTTGTTGCACATGCCTGGGATCACTCGAGGGCACTTGGAAAGCTTAAGCTGAAGTTCGATCTTAGAGGAAACATAAGATCATGGAGTGGAGAAACTTCGTTCCTTCTCAGGGAGGGGACAAAAATACCTTTCAGATTAGACAGGTCTCCCACAAATATGTTCAGAGTGGTTGACCCAGAAGAAGATCTTTTGAAAAAGGTGAAACATTACAGAGATATTATTTCCGGGGAATATGGAAAAGTTGTGGGAGAAATAGGGGAAAACCTTTCACATGATTGGGAGAAGGGAAGCGATATCGCACCTCTTGTTGCCAAAGCTATGGTATGGAGGTTGGGTAAAGAGGGGACGGTAGTTGATGTTGCACTTCAAAATGCCGGGGGTGTCAGAAGGCCTTTAGGAAAGGGAGAGGTAACTTTCGGTGAAATAAATGACACACT
Source organism: Candidatus Sumerlaeota bacterium (assembly GCA_007132725.1). Taxonomy (GTDB): domain Bacteria; phylum UBP6; class UBA1177; order UBA1177; family UBA1177; genus SLGQ01. The sequence goes on along the minus strand of SLOD01000152.1, from coordinate 11,635 downwards.
TCCTTTTTTTAACGATATAGTTGTGCTGAAAGTTAAAGGAGAAGATTTCATAAAAATAGTGAACAACAGTTTAAACCTTATTTCAAACGGTGCCCACTACGGTTCGTTTCCATACCTTTATGGAATGAAATATGAAATTGAAAACTTTAAAGCTGTCAACTTCACTGTTTTTCGTGAAGGTGAGTTCGTGCCGTTGGATCCTGATGAATATTATCTCCTTGCCACAGACTCATATATTGCTTACGGTGGAAACGGTTATGATATGTTAGGTCAAATAACTGATAGAAATGTCACTGATTTCATAGTAAGCGATGTTTTTGCTGAGTATATCGGATACAAAGAAGTTCTCTATAAACCATCAATATCCCATCCTGCACTGCAGTAAAGCTTCTCCGGTCAAAGATAAGGTGCTGTCTTTAACTTTATTTAAAAAGGTGTTCACGGATATTTTTTTTGTGGATATTGATCGTTCTGTCCTTAATTTCTTGTTCATTAAGCCCGGCACCTTTTGACAGCATCCTGCCTCCATTGCGGGCGTGGTAAGAGTTCATGACTACTTTGTATAAGACTTCTTTGTTAAGCGGGGTTTTAACTTTATACCGGGCAGAAAGGTCGTTGTAATATCGTTTTCTTTCATGATTTGTACGCTGAAGCATCTTTGAATACTCAAGAAGATCGTTTATTTCCCTGCCGGTAAGTTCAATAACTGTAGCATAATTATCAAAAGGATATATTTTGAAAAGATCTTCGTTCGTTATTTTGCCCGGCCCGATAGAGGCATCTCTTGCAAGTGGAGCAACTATTGAAATTTGAGCTTCTTCTGCGAGTTTGAAATGGGTATCGTGTAATAAGTTCAAATAAAGTTCATTGTCACCATATGTTTTAAAAATCTGATCTGTTACAGAAACCGGGCGACTTTCATAAGCCTTTACCATATCTGAATATTTTTTGCCATATCGCATAAAATAAATATCCGGAGGAGTTTCTTTTAGGGGAATAACTTCTCCTTTTATCTTTTTTCTGCCTGATCGGATACTTATCTGTGCAAAAGCAAGAGATATTCCTCTGTCCTTTGCTCCGAGTATAAGAACATCTCTGTTGTCAGGGGAGGTGATCAACCTGTTATGTTCAAGATGATCGTGTCCTGTAAAAATAATATCAAAACCGCTTACATTTTTAGCAATGTCCATAGAGATGTCCATTCCTTCATGAAATAAACCTATTATAACATCAGGCCTCTCTTTTTTTTGTATATGCCCGATCCATTTTTTTGCAGCATCAATCATGTTTGTTACAGTTATGTGGTGAGTATCTTCCGGTTTTAAAGCTTTTTGAGCAGATCTTGTAGTCAACCCCAAAATAGCAATCTTTACTTTTTCACGCTCAATGATCGTGTACGGTAAAAAAAGAGGTTCTCCTGTTTCATTGACAATTATGTTTGCTGAAAGCCATGGGAATTTAAACTTTTTTTCAATTCTTTGACAAACCTTTTTGCCTGCTTCAATATCGTGATTTCCTATTGTTGCTGCATCATATTTGAGATAATTCATCAATGCTGTCAATTTATGATTTTTGGTGTTTACAAAATTAAAATAGTAAAGAGCGGGAGTTCCCTGAAGGACATCCCCATTGTCAAGCAGCAGAAGGTTGTCATTTTCCCCCCTTATTTCTCGTACAAAAGTTGCTGCTGAAGCAAGAGAGGTCACTCCTTCTTTCTCTGGCAAAAGGGCTCCGTGTATATCAGTTGTTACAATGACAGGGATGTTTATTTCTCTTGAGCAGGAAAAAAGAGAAAGCAAAATAAAAATAAATAAAACAGTAAAGATTTTTAATTTCAATTCCGTTCTCCATTCAGATTCCGGCTGAATTTAACATGAAAAAAAAGATATGGCAAGATGAATGCAACAAAAAAATTTCATTTGTTCCCTTTATTGCTATAATACCTCCGGATTTTTGGAGGATACAGAAGTTATGAGAAAACCGATATTTGCCGCAAACTGGAAAATGAATAATTTAAGTGGGGATGTTGTTGAGTTTTTTAAGGTTCTTGGGGATTCCACACTTCATCTCAACGATAGAGAGATCATCGTTGCTCCTTCTTTCCCATACCTTAAGATGTCGGTGAAAAACTCCGAAGATAAAAATATAATCATTGCAGCTCAGGATGTTTATCCGGAAGCGGAAGGTGCTTTTACAGGAATGGTTGGAGGCGAAATGCTCAATGACCTCGGTGTAGGAGCTGTTGTTGTCGGACATAGTGAGAGAAGACATGTTTTTGGAGAAAGTCTGGAGCTGATAAGAAAAAAAGTTAAATTTACACAGGAAAACAACTGGAAGCTAATTTTTTGTGTCGGAGAAACCCTTCAGGAAAGAGAGACAGGACACCTTTTTGAAGTTATAAAAGAACAGATATATACGGCTTTCGATCAGAATCTCTGGTGTGAAAACGAAATGGCCGTGGTAGCGTATGAGCCTGTCTGGGCTATTGGAACAGGGGTGGTAGCATCTCCTGAACAAGCTCAGGAAATGCATCTTTTTATCAGGAAGATCATGAAAGAAAGGTATGACAGGGAAGAGACGAGAATTCTTTATGGAGGAAGTGTCAAACCTGATAATATAAAAGGTCTGATGGACTGTGAAGATATTGACGGAGCTCTTGTAGGTGGAGCGAGTCTTAAAGCAGATTCTTTTAAAAAACTGTTTCTTTATGACAGATAACGGGAGGCTATCTTGAACAACTATGTTCCGGCTCTTTCTGTAAATACTGTATCTTCTTATATTCACAGTGTTTTGGCAATTTCAGATCTTTCAAAAGAAGAAGAGTTGAGGCTGTTTAAAAAATACAAAGAAAAAGGGGATAAAAGTGCTGCACAACAACTTGTTTTAAGCAATCTTAAGCTTGTGGTCAATCTTGCCTATAAATTCAGAAAATTCAGAGATGTTACAGATCTTCTCCAGGAGGGCAATCTTGGACTTTTAACGGCTCTTCAAAAATTTGACCCTGAAAAAGGTGTTCGCTTTGCTACCTATGCAACATGGTGGATCAGAGCTAAAATACAGGAATTTATTATCAGTCAGATGAGTATTGTCAGGTTCGGTAAAAGTAGAGACGAGAGAAAGTTGTTTTTTAATATGATGGCGGCCATAAAAGAGATACAGAGCTATGATACTGACGGTGAGATAACAAAAGAGGAACTTGTTCAGGAAGTTGCAAAAAGGCTGAGTGTCCCTCCGGAAAAAGTCATAGAAACAATGCAGATAGTCTCTTCTTATAACGATATTTCCATTGATCAGACTATTGAAGATAGCGGAGTAAAGCTTCTGGAATTAAAAGACAGTACAAACCTTGATGTAGAGATGGATGATCAGACATTCAGTTACCGATTGAACAAAGCTATAACTTCTCTGAATGATAGAGAGAGATTTGTAATATGGAACAGATATATGTCTGAAGAACCTTTGACTTTACAGGAAATAGGAGATAAGTACGGTGTTTCCAAAGAGAGGGTGCGTCAGATAGAAGCTAAGGCTATTGAAAAGATCAGAGATTTTACAACGCAACATTGATTTTCCTTTACTCAAACTTTGAAAAAATATTTCTTTTGATATAATCAAGTGCCATGACAGGCTTTTTATCAAGGTGCTCTAATGAAGGAGTTGATTTTAAAAAGGGCGGTAAGACTTGTTAGTGAACTGTCTTTGCCAAAATCCGAACTTACAAAGATAGAAAAAAACCTGAAAGATACATACCGTTTCCCGGAAGCTGATCTTTTTACTCCAGCAGGCTTTATTGATCACACTTCTCTTTCTTTCAACACAACTGAAAAAGAGATAGAGAATCTATGTCATGAGGCACATGAATATAATTTTAAAGCAGTTTGTGTAAATCCTGTGTGGGTTAAAAAGGCTTTTGAAGAGAGAAAAAGGTCGGGAGGAAAATTTCTTGTTGCCACTGTTGTTGACTTTCCATTGGGAGCTTCTACTGAAACAGCAAGAGTTGCAGAAGCAAAGCAGGCTTTGATGGACGGGGCTGATGAAATAGATCTTGTAATAAGTATAGGGATGGTGAAAAGCGGTAATTTTAAAAAAAGCTATGATTTGATAAAGTGTGTAAATGATCTTGGAGTTTATTTAAAAGTAATACTGGAAACATCTGCACTTGAATTAAAAGAGAAAATAGATGCAGCTCTTGTTTCTTTTTTTGCCGGAGCCTCCATGTTTAAAACTTCGACGGGTGTAAATGGACAGGCTTATATTGAAGATGTTAAACTTCTAAGAGCTATTGCCGGTAGATCTGTCGGAGTAAAAGCAGCAGGGGGAATAAAGAAAAAAGAAGATCTTGTTGCAATGATAGCGGCCGGTGCTGACAGAGTCGGTTGCAGTAGGTCGGTATCAATAATTGAAACCTGGGCGGAACAGTAGAATACATGTTAAAAGCGGGTTTTTTAAAAGCATTAAGTCCAATATTTATAATTTTAATATTACTGCTGATTTTTTCATACAGGAGTTCCTGTTCAGATCCTGCTCAAAATGAGGTTGAAAAAATAAAACGGTTCGCTGAATTGAGAAAAGATGGACGCACTGATCAGGCCTACAAAATGTTGTCAGATCTAAGCAAAAAAAAATATTCTTTTGATGCATTTGATGAGTACTGCTTCGTTTACAGAATAGTTGACACAGTAAGTGTTAAAAAAAGAGAACCCGGTCGTTATGAGCTTAACTATAAATTTTATGACAAGAGATTTGTCCCGGGAAGTGATGAGCTTTATACTTTTTATATAACGGAAAACATTGAAACAGTAAAACTTGATGACACAGGAATAGTGTTCCCTCACACAGGTTTTCTTCTTTTAAGGAAAAGTATCGAAGACAGAGATGTCGAGTCAGCCGAAAAACAGGTAAAAAAGATGTTATCCATTGATCCTGGCAACCCTGATGTGTTGAAAAGTGCAAAACAAATGGGATTTGTTGAATGAAGATAAAAAAAAGACTGATTTTTCTAGTGGTTTTTCAATTCGTCTTTTTTTTTCTTTCAGCAAATATCCTTTATGATGAGAATGTTCCTGAAGAACTGATAGCGGAAATATCAATCCTTTACAGGGAAAATAATCTTAAAGCAAGATTTCTGATCGAGCTGCACGGGGAATCAGAACTTTTAATAATATCACAGGATGGGCATGTCAGGAAACTCCCTCTTGATAAGATTACGGCGAGAGATGTTTTTAATGTCATGGAAACGATGATAGATCGTATCCCTTCTGAAAAGCCACATGTTTCAGAGACAGAACTTTATGATGAAAAGGAGTTCTCGGAGGTTGAAAGTCTTTATAAAAAAGAAAAAAGAACAGAACATGACAGAGGGAGGCCTTTTTTAACTGAAGGTCTCAGAATTAATGACCATACGGAGTTTTTCCCGTGGTCTCACTCCGGATCAAGATTCAGTGCCGGACTTTTTATTTCTACAGAAGAGAGGTGGGCCGGCGGTTTTTGTTTTTCAGCTGGCTTGGCTTTTTTAAAATTGGGTTTTAAATTTAAAAAAGGTTCTAACATAATTTTTGATAACGGAGAAAGTGTTCCGTGGGAATCGTATGGCTTATTTCTTCTTGTTGATATTTTCAGATTCTATGGTTTCTTCTTTTCCACAGGGTTCAAGATGGAACTCTATGACACCAGAGGAAGATTGTTTGAAAGAGAGTTTATCACTCTTTCTCTTTCTCAAAGGATAGAGTGGTTTGAACTCAGTGTAGCATTCAATATTTCACCCAGTATTGTTGAACTTGGTCTTTTTGGGCAGAAATATAAAATGGAACAGTGGAATTTCATTATATTTGCAGGGTTTCTGTTTTAACTCTGTTTGTCTCCCGTTTTTTTTTCAAATACGAATCTGTAATAAAGAAGCAAGAACATAATATAAACTAAGAAAGTTGATGACAAGGTCAAAGCTGCCAAAGGAAAAATTTTAAAAGAAAAATTAAAAAAAGTATAGATGGAAAAACTGAAAAATAAAGCAAAGGTGACAATAGTGTTGATTTTAAAAAGTTCGGAGCTTTCTTTTTTAGAGGGCATGGAGCTTGCAAAAAGGAAAAGTCCGGCAAGAAACAAAAGTATAAAGGCAATTGAAAGCCATTTTAATCTCGACTCAAAGTATTTTTCGACAGTGGACTCAATGAATGGGTTAGCTTCAACAGTAATATGGTCAATATTTTTTATGTTTTCCCATTCATGGTATGGAAGTTTTATAGTCAAAAGAAAAATATCTTTCACCGGTGGAGTTTCATAATGGTTAAAAATTGAGGAATCAAAGGTCATCTTTTCTGATATGACATAAGAGCTGCAAACACCTTCTTTTTTTGATATGTCATCAATGATTTCCCGGTCTATTGCAATGACCGTTACCGGGAAACAGAAAGAGATGTTGTCAAGGTAGTTTAAAATATGGAGAATAGAAAAAAACAATATAAAGAAAAAGAGTACCGGGAACTGGTTTTTTAATATCCTGAAGAAAAGCTTCAAAACTCTTATCATAATAATATCCATTCACGAAACAAATCATGTGATTATAGCAGGAGAGTTCTTAAAACGCAAATTGAGAAATTAGTTGACTTGGTATAATTTCTAAGTATAAAACCTCGAGCTAACTGGCACCCCTGGCTAGTTTCCTGTGCCTGTCTCTTTTATAGAGTGAGCAGGATATCAGGGGGAAGATAAACAACAGGTAAAATCTTAGGAGGAAAAAATGCCTGAAATTAGAGAACTATTAAAAGCAGGTGCTCATTTTGGCCACCAAAAACAAAGATGGAACCCTAAAATGGCTCCATACATTTTTACAGAACGCAACAACATTCACATTATCGATCTTCAAAAAACTGTTGAGTTGGTTGAAGAAGCAAAAAAATTCGTAAAAAAATTGGCAATGAACGGGGAACAGATATTTCTTGTCGGCACAAAAAGACAAGCACAAGGGGTTATAAAGGAAGAGGCAGAAAGAGCGGATATTCCATATGTGAATTTTCGTTGGCTTGGAGGGATGCTTACAAATTTTACCACGATAAACCAGTCAGTAAAAAAACTGAAAAAATATGAGGAAATGCTTGGGGAAGAAAGAAGAAGGCTTTATACAAAAAAGGAACTTTCTTCTATTGATAAGAAGAGAGCCAAGCTTGAGAGAAATCTTTCAGGAATCGTTAAAATGGAAAAAAAGCCTTCAGCTATGTTTATTGTTGATCCTGTAAAAGAGCATATTGCTCTCCATGAAGCAAAAATATTGGGAATCCCGGTTATTGCTATAGTTGATACCAACGGTGACCCGGAAGATATAGATTTTGTTATTCCTGCAAATGATGACGGGGTGAGAACAATTTCATTGATCATAACTGATATAATAGATGCCTACATTGAAGGTCATGATATCTACCAGCAAAAACTTGTTTCTGAAATTAAAGAGAAAAAGGAAAAACCTGTAAGAGGAGAAACAAGGAGTGTGGCAGGCCGTAAAGTCCGGGTCAAAAGGATATATACCTCAGAGGATGGTGACCAGTCAGATCAGGAAGAATCAGTTCCCGAAGATGTATCGGTGAAGACGGGAGCGGAAGAGAAGCCGGAAGAACCTAAAAAAGATAAAGAAACCAAAAAACCTGAAAAAGCTGTTAAAGAGCCTCAGGAAGTTAAGGAAACTAAGGAAACTAAAAAGCCTAAGAAAACCAAAAAGTCCAAGGAAACTGAAACGAAGGAAACAGTAGTTAAAGCTGCAAATAAAAAGACTAAAAAACCCGAAAAAACTGAGGATGAGACAAAAAGTGATGAAACTGTAAAAAAAGATGATGAAAAAAAAGATGATTAACTCCGGGGAGGTAACAGTATGAATATTTCAGCCAGTATGGTAAAAGAACTGAGAGAGAAAAGCGGTGCGGGGATGATGGATTGTAAGAAAGCTCTTTCAGAGGCAAATGGAGATATGGACCAGGCAATGCAGATACTTAAGGAAAAAGGAGCTGCCAAAGCTGCTAAAAAGATCGGAAGAGTAGCTTCTGAAGGGAGTATCCTTTCTTTGATAGATAATGGTGGTAACAGCAGCAAAGGTATTTTGCTTGAACTGAACTGCGAAACAGATTTTGCCGCCAAAAGTGAAGGTTTTAAGAGTTATGCATCTTTAATGAGTGAATACTTCATGGAAAATGCAAAAGAAGAGGGATCTGTAGTTTCCATGGAAGAAAGTTTTTATAATAAAGAGATTGAAAACTATACCACAGAAGCTATTACAAAAATAGGTGAAAACATCAAGCCAAGGAGATTTATAAAATTTGAATGTGATGAAAACTCTTACCTTCATTCTTATATTCATATGGGTGGAAAAATAGGGGTTATGGTTGAAATTAAAGCCTCATCGGTTGATGTAAAAAAAGACAAAGATGTTCAAGAAATGGCAGACGGTATTGCAATGCAAATAGCTTCAATGTATCCTGAGTGTGTTGATGAGTCTTCTTTCCCTGAGGAAAAAATTGAAGCGGAAAAGAAAACCTTTATGGCACAGGTGCTTGAAATGGGGAAACCTGAAAATGTAGCGGAAAAGATAGTGGAAGGTAAATTGAAAAAGTTTATTGCAGAGAATACATTGCTTGAGCAAAATTTTGTCATGAAAGGAGATATAAAAGTAAAAGATTTTATAAAAGAAACTGCAAAAAAAATTGGTGTAGACCTTGCGGTTACCCGTTTTGCAAGATTTGAACTCGGGGAAGGAATTGAAAAGGAATCATCAAACTTTGCGGACGAAGTAGCTGCTCAGCTTAAATAGATCTTTTTATGAAAAACTATCTTTTTATAAAACTGCTTGCAACTATCTTAATGCTTTACTCCTTTCAAACTCCTGTTTACGGGGAAGAAGATAGCGGGAGTATTACAAATGACGGTGAGGAGTCAGTTGTTGTATATACAAAAGAGGAATTCGTCGATATTTTTGTAAGCAAAGCCGACATACTTGATTCTTTGAGGTTCAAAATAGAGAGTGCCGAGATCGAACATCAAAAAGTTCTTTCACAGTATTTCCCCAGATTAAGGTTTATGTTCGGTATAGGACCTCATCCTAAATATGAATATGAAGCAATGAGCCTTGAAAGAGATGGTGATGGAGAGTACTCCATAATACATGACCGTTGGAAAAAGAGTTATTGGGATTTTTCCGAATATGGTGTGGCGATAAGAACCCGTGGTGAGTTTATGATGCCTATCTTTACTTCCGGAAAAATAATGAGAGGTAGACAGGCAGCTCAGGCCAATATAAGAGTCAAAACAGCCGAAAAAGAAATAGGAGAACTCAATATTAGAAAAGAAGCAGCTCTTTTTTACTGGTCGTGGGTTATGGCTAACGATATGATTTCTGTTATGAAGCCTGCTTTAGCTAAAATTGATGAAGCTGAAGAAAAATTAGAAGAAATGCTTTATAATGAAAAGGAAGGAATTTCTCAAAAAGACCTTATAAAACTCAGAATAGAAAAAGAGAAGTTGGCTTATCAGTACAAAAGGCTTCTTCTCCAGGTCGATACTCTGAAAGCTGTTATAGATGCGGTGCTTGGAGATTCGTGGAGTTTTGCGGATACCTACTTGGAAAAAGTTGAGTATGATAATACTCTGGAAGATATTGTTGACCATATGTTTTTTAAAAGTCCTCAATCCAAGTACCTTAAAAGTGGGATAGAAGCATATAAAAGTCTTTACCGACTTGAAATAGCCAGGATACTCCCTGATTTCGGTATAGCAGGGAACTTCGCCATAAGGTATACCAGTTCTGTTCATGATGCTGATTACCCCTACGCTAACAGCCCATATAACAGTACCACGGGAGAGGTCGGGATCGGTTTTACATTTAATCTTAATTTCCTTGAACAGGCAAGAAATATTCAGCAAGCCAGAGCTGAGTTGAACTCTATACAGGCTCGTGCAAGATTCATAGAAAGGACTGTTCCCCTGGAAGTTAAAAAGATGTACAATGAATTGAAGGCACTTAGATATCAAATAAAACATATTGGTAATGCCAGAAGATATTCAAGAGGATGGATGACTGCCGAAATGGCCAACTACGGAAGTGGCTTTAACAATACTGACGACCTGATAGATTCTGTCAAAGCCTTTTTTGAAAACGAATATCTTTATATTAAGTCGATTTTTGATTATAATATCAAGGTAGAGGAGATAATAGAATTTACGGGGGCGAAGTAGTATGATTAAATTCAAGATGTTGTTGGCAATATTTTTTTTGTTTTTCTTTCTTGGTGCAGATAATGAAGCCAAAAAAGAGACATTGGACCCGGCTGCTGCACTGAAATATCTTGAAGCAAAAGAGCAGGTTTTGGAAAAATGGGCTAAAGTTGAAGTAAGACGGGGGACAGATCTGTTTAGAAAGAAGAACCAGGCGATGCAGAAAACAGTTGATGAATTGATAGACTACCGTTTTATTGCACGTTATATAATTGATGATATATGGGAATCAACTCCGGAACCTGAAAGAGAGGAGTTGTTTGATAAAATAAGGGAGCTTTTTACCGAACTATACCTGGAAGATACTTTTTATAATAAAGCCTATGAAAAAAAATACATTGAGAAAGGTGTCAGAAAGAAATATATCAGAGGTGTCCCCGAAAGTGTCTATATAGTTTCAGAAGTTCAGGTAATTCATAAAGGCAGACCTGTTATTTACGAACTTATATATCATATGCACATTGTTGATGGTGTATATAAAGTTTTTGATATAGAACTCGATACAGTCAGTGTAGTAAGGAATTATCGTGAACAGTTCAGACGAAATCTTAAAGATCAGACTGTAGACGAATTGATAAAAAGGATAGATAAGGTTATAAGAGGTAGGAGAAAAGGCAACAACAAGCCCCCAAAACCGGCAAAAACTGATGACAAAAAGTCTCCTGAAAAACAGCCGGAGAAACCATCTTCTCCTAAATGAAACAAAAAGTACTGATACATATCTGTTGTGCCCCGTGTTCAACGTCAGCGGTTGAAAGAATATTGACTCTGTATCAAAATCCGGATTTAATTTTATTTTACTATAATCCTAACATCTCCCCTCTTTTAGAGGAAAAAAAAAGATATGGAGAGCTTGTCGGTTTTCTCAAGACTTCTTACGGAGACAGGGTTTATCTTGAAAGAGGAGAGTATGATCATGACTACTGGTATTCTCTTGTAGAACCGTTGAAGTTCAGTGGAGAAGGCGGTCTGAGATGTCGCATGTGTTATTATATCAGATTACTTAAAACTTTTAATACAGCTCAAAAACTGAACGCAAGTTCTGTTACAACAACTTTGGCAACAAGTCCTTATAAAAATTTTGACTGGTTGAGCGAAATAGGCATTCTTTTGTCAAAAAGATATGGGATAGAATGGTTTGTTGAAAAGTGGGATTATAAGAGATCGATCGAGTTGTCAAAAAAACATGGCTTATATCGTCAAAATTATTGTGGATGCGAGTTCTCTGCAAAATAGTGTGTCAAGGTAGTTCAAAGTATTGTGCCTGTCAAGACATTTAAAAACCTTACCAAGCGGTTCATCGTCGAGACATTAATTTTCTTACTATAGTCGCTCATAAAACAGCCCTCGCTTTTGGATTTAAATTTTTACTGTATGAAATAGT
>SLOD01000094.1 GCA_007132725.1 Candidatus Sumerlaeota bacterium | reverse complement strand
TTGTCAAAATTGTAGAAGAAAAAATTAAAAAAGAGACAACTTTGAAAGAAAAAAAGCCGTTGAAGGGTTGAGCGTTGGAGATTTTTTATGAGTTGTAGGAAAATCAGAAAGCTGATAGAAAGCGGTGAGGGAAGCGACAATTCTTTCATTAAAGAACATGTTTCTCTATGCAAAAAATGCAGTGACTATTTTGAAGCATATCTGATTACCCGGAAACTTTTCAAGCAATACGATCCCGCTATGGACGATCCGGATGGAGAGCAGTTTAATGATCTTTTTGCTGCAAAACTGGATAGTGTCCAAAACATTGATATCAGAACAAAGGAAAGATCGTTTTTCAGGCCGGCCTTTTCTTTTTCAATACTCGCTATTGTTGTTATGTCGGTTGCTTTGTTTCTTTTAACTACACAAACTACAGAGGATCTTGAAAAATATGAATATGATGAAGCCGTACCGGAGCAGGAGCTTTTTTCAGTTTATTCAACTTCTGCCGGAGAGCCTGTGGGAATTATAATTGAATATGAGAGTCCACAAAGTATCAGTGAAGTGACAGTTGAATTTCAGCTTGATAGAGGGGTTCAATTCCATAGTGAAGACGAATCTTTAAAAGATCTTGAAAAGTTTGTCTGGAAAGGATCTTTTAAAGAAGGATCGAATAAAATACCTTTTGTAGTTAATATTGTTGAAAGCGGTAAATGGGAGATAATGACAGTAGCAGAATTTAACGGCTATTCTCATAGACACAGAATAACACTTGATGCTTCAGAGGATGTGGCTTTAGTGAAAATTTTTAAATATGTTCCCGAAAAGATCAGGGAAAAGATATGACCGGGTTTTTAATTGCATCCTTTTCCTTTCTGATGTTTATCAATGTGAGTGCTTCAGAAAACAAAGAAAAAAGTCCTCTTGAAAGTACAGTAAGATTCTACAACAATATAGAAATGGAAGAGTTCGCTGACTGGGAGAGTAGATTCTTTGGACTTTTTCCTGATGCTGATCCCCGTGAAAAAGATGAACTCAAAGTAGACTCAAACATGGAAGCGGTAGATGCTGAAATTATAAAACCGGCTCCAATTAAAAAACGATCTGAGCCTGTTATAAAGAAGCCTCAGTTACCTGAGTCTGCAATACCGGCTGAAGATATGGAAGCATATCAAACGACTCCGGTAAAAGAAAAATCGGTTGTTGATGAAATAGCCGGAAAAAAATCAAAACGGGATCCTATTGAAACTGAAATTAAAAAGAAAATGGAACATAAAGATAGAGATATAGCGCAAGAGCCTGTTAAGACAGAAGAAAGTCCAGTCTTAGAACCTGATGATGAAGAAAATGATGAAGAACAAGTTGACAGTTCTGAACGAATGAGAAAAATGAAAGAGATGATGCGCAGAAAAAAAGGGAACAGGCGAATTGAAGACAGGCGGGTCTATTAAATCTTTTTTAGTTAAAACTATCGTTTTAATGTTTTTTCATGCAGTTTTTTTATCCGGGGCATTACCGGGTATTGAAAAATACTTGCAGGTAGGAATCGGCACCGGGTGGAAAAACAATGTCAATCCCGTATATTCTTTTTCAAGCGCTTCAGAAATATTTAAAAGAGGAGGGAATGAAGGCGGAGCTATATTTCTTTTTAACTCGGAAGGAGGATTGCATACATCCAGAGAGAGGGGTTTTTCAATTGATGCTTCTATCGGAGGAGAATTAAGCCTCATGTCTATGGAAAACTCTAAGCTAGACTCAATGATCGCCGGAGGATATTTTTTTCCTTTCAATGAAAACAACCTTATGAGATTTTCTCTCTCTTTTCATAATGCAACGGTCAACTTCATTGACCCGGAATCACTTTATATCGACACAACATTTTCTGTTGCCCATATTTATTACAGTGACAATATATATTCTCTCTTTTTCAGGCTGTCAACAAGCTGGTATAAATCGACGGGAGATCTTTTAAAATATCTTAACGGTTTTTTTTCAAGTTTTGAAAGCAGTGGAAGGATATTTATTTCAGAACATTTTTATATTGAAGGGTTGGCGGCTTTTTCGATTTCTTTTTTTGATGACCAGATAGTTGAATACCATAGGCACCATGATGTTTACTATGGACAGCTTGTCATTGACGGGCGTTTTTATTCGCTTTCAAAAGGACTTACAACAGGTTTTGATATCGGTGACTTCTCTTTCCCTGTTACTTTCCGCTATTTTTACTCAAGATCTTTTTCAAGTGATACTCATCGAATATTATATTGGAGTGATGTTGAAAAAAAAGCGGTGGTTCATAAAAAAACAAGAGTTGACAATACGATAGAGATGAATATCGGTGCAAATTATAATATAACAGAGAACATAAGAGCAGGAGTATCTTATCTGGCTCACAGGAATTTTTCAAATGTTGGTGAGGATTATGCCGACTATGGGGATTACAGCAGAACCATACACTCTATTATGGCGGAGATCAGCTATGAATTTTAAAAGATTTTTGCTGATAACTTTCTTTGCCATACTTTTATCAGGATGTGATAAAAGCATAGAGACATTTTTTGGAACTCACTGTAGAAGAATAAGTTTCAGTACGCAGAAAACTCTTTTTAAAAGCGAAAATGACGGTTCTTTTACTTTTCAAATGGAAGAGAGTGCTGATAAAAGTTCCGGTGCCCTTTTGATCGGAAATTTTTCTGAAGTACAGCTTGGTGACAGTGACCTCTGCTTTGAAACAGATGTCATTGAAAACCGCTTCATGAATACACTTTACCTCTTTAAAAGAAATGACGGTTCTCAAGAGGGTTATTATTTTGCTGATTCAGGAAAAATATATGTAGAACACTTATATTACAGCACAAAAGGGAATATAGATTTTATGCAGGGATATTTGTACAGACTTGTTTTTGTCAACATTGATGGAGAGTGTAAAGTTGTTGAAAGGATTGATTTTACTTTTTATTAAAAACAACAAAAGGTGGCATTGATGTGTCATAAAGAGCGGAGGATGTTTGGGAGATGTTTAAAAAAAGTTTAAAAATAACAGGTTTTATTTTAACTACACTTTTTCTATCATGTGCTCCGGAAGTTTTCACCATTGAAAATAGTGACTGGACAGATATCGACCAGAAAGAATTCAATGACTTTCCTGTTGATGCTGAAGATCTTGACGGAATGGATGATATCGGGTTCGATATTGATTTTGAGACTGATGATAAAGATCATGAAGAGTATGATGAATATCCGGATTTTGAGATAAATGATGATGAGCCTGCAAGAAGTTGCTACAATGTTGATTGCAGCGGGAAAGGTTTCTGTTTTTTGAATGACGGTGTAGCAGAATGTTTCTGTCGTAGAGGCTACCATGATGAATTCCCGGAATGTGTGGAAAATGATCCTGATTCTCCATGTAAAGGTGTAACATGTTCTGATGGTGGGAGTTGCTTTGATGCCGGAGGACTTTTAAGTGATCCTCTGTGTCACTGTGATACCGGTTTTATTCCTATAGGTTTAACATGTCTGAAAAATCTTTCGGGTGATCCATGTGATTATGTTGATTGTGGACCTAATACCGACTGTTCCGTTTCGATAGAAGAAGGTTTGAAGTGTGAGTGTAAAGAAGGTTATGTTCCAACTGAAAACGAATGGGGGTGTGAAGAAGATAGACCGGATCCCTGTGAAGATGTTGACTGTGGAAAGAATGGGAGATGTGTCGAAAAAGAGGGAGAAGCGACATGTGAATGTGATAAAGGATATTTTTTTGATGGAGAGACCTGTATCCATCAGAGCAATGTAACCTGTGAACATGTTGACTGTTCCGGACACGGTGAATGTAAAGAGTTTGCAGGTGAAATTTACTGCAAGTGTGATGAAGGTTACTACGCAAAAGGATTGCAGTGTCTTCCTGAAGAAGGGCCTGAATGTAAAACCGATTTCGACTGCTTTTTTAAATGCGGACTTTTTGCAGGAACCTGCATCAATTCAAAATGTGAGTGCGAGTAAAGATCAATACTTCGCCAGAAATTTATCAAGTGCCTGAGAAAATGCCTGCTTATGTCTGTTTGAAAATGTGGATGGTCCACCGGTATCAACTCCGGCACCACGGAGTTCGTCCATGAAATTTCTCATTGAGAGTCTTTGAGCAATGTTTTCTTCTGTGTAAAATTCACCGCGGGGATTCAGTGCAACAC
>SLOD01000007.1 GCA_007132725.1 Candidatus Sumerlaeota bacterium | reverse complement strand
TCCGCAAAAATCAGGGAGTATCTCAACGCTCATGAAGTTCAAGTGTTTAGTTAAAGATTTGGTTTCTCTAATCAGATACACTTTTAAAACTTCACCATGTCTCACACTTACATTTCTGTATCCATTTATTTTTCTTCCTCTTTCATTAAGATCTATGACTCCCACATCACTGTTTGCAACTTCAATTCTTACAGAAATGTTACCAACATCATTTTTCCCAAGAACCCTGCTCCAAAGACTTCTTTTGTTGATATTGCTCGTTGTTTCAACAACAATAGATGCCTGTTTTTCACAGTTTTTCTCTTTTATGCAACGGTTATAGAACAAACTCCATTTTTTTATTTCAGCAAATTCTTCCGCACATGTCTCACATCCTTTCATCACCCTTTCACTCTCTCTGATAACTGCAAGAATCCTTTCGGGGTTATTGTTTTTGAGATTAAGATTATAGTGGACAAAATCCCTTATCTTATTACAAAGTCTTTTTGCCGTTTCAATGCTAATGTCACCATCTGCACCAAGCCTTCTGAGGCTCTTTATTTTAGCCCGCTTAACTTCATTTATCCGGCATATTCTTTGAATATCACTCAAATTGACTGAAGATATAGGTATTGAAAGTTTTTCAACTTCGTTTCTCATACTTGCATCTATATCATTTATAAGCTGCTCAGCTCTTTCTATTATCTTTTGACCGTTATAAAAATCATTGCATCTGAGACTTCTGTATTTCTGAGCGTTACTCATAAAGTTTTCATAATCAGCATTACTTATAACTGAAAACAAAGATCCGCACTCCCTTTTCCTTCCTGCATTAACATCCTCAACTTTGGAAACTTCATCAGCCGCATCTTTTTCTTCTTTTACAACAGTTCCACCGCACCCGTAAATGAATGAAGCGATAATGATGAATATCAGAACAAAAACACATGATATGAAGTTTCTCATCGGTACCCTCCGCACAAATTAACCAACCACCTTGTCTTCAAAGGAACTTTCATCCTTCTTTTCCGGAACTTTTTTTCTAAACAGATTTTTAAAGAAGTTTTTAATCCAGACACCTGTCTTTGAAATTCTTATGAAAAGGGCAAACAGTATTACAAAAAACGCTGTAGTTACAGCCCACTGAGGAACCAACTCTTTAAAAAACGACCCTGCTCCTTTGCCCGCTCCTTCACCCAACTTTTCAATAACTGTACCGACTGCTTTTGCTCCGGTTTCTGCACCCTCATTAACAATCGGCATAACCCCTTTGTTCACACGGTCGGCAAAACCTTCAGGATCAATGACAAAGTATAATCCCGCTCCAAGTCCGGCAGTTTTAAAAGGATTATCAGCAACCCACTTTCCAGCTCTTTTAAATAGTCCAGCCCCCTCTCTTTCAACTGCACTGACATATTTGTCTCTTAACCCTTTCTCTGTCATTTCAGGGAGATAGCGGAGTGTCCTGTTAACTGTCAGACTATCTGAATGTCTTGCGATGTGAAGCCCTTTTTCTCCAAGCTCTTCAACAATTTTCAGTCCCGTACCCGGATGTTTGTGTGCAACTTTTATAACATCATCTCCATATCTTCCGGCAAGCCTGAAAACTCTTTCCGCCCCTTCCGTTGAAGCCACTCTGACTCCCCTTTTCCCATATCTCATTACGAATCTTGCACCGTCATCTCCATATTTGGCTACAAAATCAACCCCTTCTTTTCCCGCTTTCCTGAATACTTTCTGAGCTCCTTTTCTGCCGATCTTTTTAGAAGCAACTCTTAAAGATTTTTTTGTACCCTGTTCAACCGCTTCACCTGTTATTTTTCTCGTTAAATACTTTGCCGATTTTCCCGCAACAGATGCTTCAATTACTGAAAAATTCAATGTTAATAAAACCGCTGTAATTGTTGTGATTGTTGTTGCTTTTCTCATCTTGTCCCCCTTGTTATTCATAAACTGTAATAAAATGTTTAACCTTGATATTACTTCTTAAAAGCCTGTCTATCTCATGAGAGTCATATCTTGCATTTATATTTGCAGCCACTTTCTTCATTTCACTCCGGATCCCTTCTTCCCCTTCAACAGTTTTTTCAGCAAACTTTTCAAGAGCATCATTTATCATCGGTTCCATCTCATTTATTGCGGAATTCACAAGATATACATTTATAGCAACACCTGCACCCACAGCAAAGACAAATGCTGAGACCGACACTACCGTTGAAGAAGCTGAAAGCCCTATTAAAGTAAGTCCCTTTGTTATGACGAACTTAGAAACAGCAGATACAAGAACAAAATCAATGATCTCATAAGCAATCAACTTTTTAAGATACTTTTTTACTGTTACTGAAGCGTGAACATTGAAATCCCTTTTTATCTCACTTGACAGGAATCTTATGTCAGCGATTTCAATATTGGGAACCACTCTGTCTGAAACGATCTTTTCTATTTCGATCTCAACGGATGCTTCCATGAGGTTTATTATCGCCTCCACACTCCTTTCAAAGTCACTTACGATCTCAGATATCTCTTCTGTAAGCTCATCATCTGAAAACATCTTTTCGTCCCATATCTTAGTAAGTTGCCCATCAAATTTTTCCTTTTGAAAAGTAGCCCAGTATCCCAGGAACCTGAGAGTATTTACCAATGAAAAAACCTCTTCTCCGAAACTTCTTGAATTTGCGCTCTTTTCTATTATCAGATCCTTTATCTCCTGTGCATAACTATCAGCCAACCTGTCAATCTTTGAAGTATGTTCCGCTATGACCGGTCTTATACGGCTCTTTATCCTTGACAACTCCTCTTCACTCAGCTCTCTTTTAACCTCTACAGACCGGGGACGAAGAACCCTCTCTCTTGAAACAGCACCCGTTGAAGTTATTGAAATATCTTTATTAATAAACAATACCTCATAAAGAAATATCGCCCCCAAAAGAAGAATCACAAATATAATGAAGTTAATGATAAAGTCCTTTATCGTCCGGAAAAAACCCTTTTTGTTTGTGTTGTTGTCTGTCATCGTCGCCTCCGTTTAAAAATGACCTATTGATTAAAAGGATTCCCTTCCCAGCATTTCCGGAAAAAAGTGAAATATTTTTTTAATATTTTGACTTCAAAACCTGTATATTGTAATCTTGTTCCACGAGTTGGGAGAATAATTAAGAAGAAAAGGAGGAAAAATGAGCGACAGGCTGGAAAAAGCAATAAACACATTATTTGATTACTCTATCGGGACTCTCTGGTTTGTAAAAGAAGACCTGATTAAACTCCGGGTGCAAAAATACGATCAAAACAGTACGAGAAAGGGTCATCCTGCAGTTTCAATTAGAAAAACTCCCGTAGTCGGCACAGAAAGAATTCCAGTGCTGACTGGTTCAAGCCAAAAAAGAGAACAATCTTTTCCAGTTAAAGGGGTGTTCGGAGAAGATTCTGAAAGTTGGTTTGGAAACTGTTTTGTTCCATTAATGATTCAAGATTTTTTATATGGAAAGTCCCCTGAAAAACCAAAATCTCCCAAAGAAAAAGCATTAGACAGACCTTATATTAAAATGGTTGAAAAGAATCATAGAAAACCAAAGCTGAACGATGAAGAGTTTGAAAATCTTGAAAAATGGCTGAAAAACCGGGGGTATAAATAATGTCTGAAACAATGAAAGAAGTTTATGCATGGATTGACTGGAAAGAGACATGCGACATCAAAAAGTGCTCAAAGGAAAATCGTGAGATACTTAATCATTATGGTGATGGAGTTTTGAAGTGGCAAATCACTACATTTTCTTTAAGCAATCTTATTTCATCAGACTTTATGCAGGGAATGGCATTTTCTATATTTGAAATGCATGCCATTAATAAGAAATATGGGGAAAAAGATGAGAAAAGAGGTAAAACTTACAAAGAAGGTCTTTTTCACATTGCAGGACAAAAAGTCGAAAACAATTTGGGTCTATTAAAAAGATATTTTCATCTATATTTAAGAGATGGCATCAGACATTATTATTCCGAAGATATTAAAGATGATAAGGAGGTGTCGCTTAACAATCCTCTGAAAGACGGGGAATCTGATGGAGCTGAATATATTGACCTTCTGCCGGAAACTCTAATCCTTGAAGATGAAATTAATAAAGAAGAAATTTTTTGCATTGCCCGGGAATATGCTGAAAAGATCTTTGCAGAAATGAGTTTTAATCACAAAGCCAT
>SLOD01000115.1 GCA_007132725.1 Candidatus Sumerlaeota bacterium | reverse complement strand
TTCCCGCATGTTTCAGGGATTTCATCTTCATAATTTTCAAGATCAGTTTCCGCTGAAGTATCTTTATCAACAGTACTGTCATCTGTCCCCTGGCTGATCCTTTTAGTGCTGTCATCACATCCCGGAAATAATAAAGAAAACACTGCCAGGACAATACAAAGTAAAAGAATTTTTTTTAACCTGATCATATCACCCTCCCCCTAAAATCTGGAAATACTAAAAATATTGTAACAAATTGAATTTAAAAGTAAAGGTTTGACAACAAAACAGAATCCTGTTTTCAGGCAACTTGATCAATAAAACTTAAAGTTTAGTTGACAAAGATGCCGTTTAGAGTACACTCTAAAAAAGATAGTTGATTTTTGGAATGGAGTCTAAAATGGAGTTCAGGCAAATATATGTCCGGCTGTTAAATAGTCTCGATATAAAAACTCATCGCTACATGTATAAAAGTTTTTTTATGGATGAAAGAATTGTGGGTATTTCCGGTCCGCATGGTGTCGGGAAAACAACTATGATGCTTCAGTACATTAAAGAAAACTTATACGGAAAAACGGAGGCTTTATATTTTTCTGCCGATCACATCTATTTTAACGAAAACAGCCTCTATGAATTCATTAAAAAAACTTACCTTGAAGAGGGTGTAAAAATTTTTTTTATTGACGAAATCCATCGTTATTTTTCATGGAGCCAGGAAGTTAAAAACATTTATGATTCGTTCCCCGATATTAAAATTGTTTTTTCAGGCAGTTCCATGCTTGATCTTATAAAAGGGAAATACGATCTTTCAAGAAGAGCTGTGCTTTTAAGACTTGAAGGTGTCTCTTTCAGAGAATATCTCTACATGCTTGATATTTATAAAACTGAACCGTTCAAATTTGATGAGCTTATCAAAAACAGGGAAGAAATCTCGGAAACTCTTTCAATGGTTCCGAAAATTTCAGGACATTTTAAAGAATATTTGAAATACGGATACTATCCTTTTTCACTTGAGAACCGGAAAACCTTTTCAGACAAAATTCTTTCGATAATTGATAAAACCATACATATTGACATTGCCGGGTTTTACAATCTGAAAACACAGAATCTTTATTTATTTAAAAATATTCTTCTTTTTCTTTCAACTTCTCCTCCGGGGCAGTTCAGCATACATAATCTTGCTCAATCCCTTAAAGTTGACGATAAGACTGTCATTAATTACCTTGAAATCTTATCTGAAACCGGACTCGTCAGACCTCTCACCTATAGATCAGGTGGACACACGATGTTGAGAAAACCCGTAAAGTATTATCTTAACAACAGCTCTTTATATCATACACTTTCGCATGATGTTCTTGACAACAACTCAACCGGTTCAATGAGAGAATCGTTTTTTCTATCCATGATCCAAAACGGAGGACTTGAAGCTCACTATTCAAATGAAGGAGATTTCACAGTTGAAGGATACACATTTGAAGTTGGTGGAAAAAACAAAAAAACAAAACAAATACAAAATATTGACAACTCTTTTCTTGTAAAAGATGACATTCTTGTTGCAGGAAAAAAAGAAATCCCCCTCTATCTTTTCGGTTTTTTGTATTAGGTGAGTACCTGCAATATTCAATTAACACGATTAACCTTTTTATAAAAAACTTGGACTATATCACTTGACAAGCGATCAATTCAGTAGCAATTCTTTCACCACTTTCCAGACAGAATGTCAAATAAAATAATTTCCTGAAGATACTGATTTTGGGAAAGATTAGTCTTCCACTGTGGGATCTTCAACTTTACCGATGAAAAGGATCGTGCCTGAGCGGTCATCTCTTATGAAATATACAAACGGTCTGGTTCCGTAAAATCCTGCGGGCATTGATGTTTCACCTACTTCAACGGCAGTTACAGCAGCGGCTTCTGTCCCTTCTTCATTTACTTCAATATAGGTTTTATGGATTATATCGGAAATATAAAGATCTTCACCATCCTCAGCAAGTTCAAGAAGTCCGCCTGTTTCAAATGCTTTTTCCATTCCAAGTGTCTGAAAAATATCAACGAGTGATTTTTCATACTCGAACTTGAACCTCGGCATCATCACTGGAATCTCTGTTTTAACAAGGCTTGAGATATAATGATCTATACCTTTTTCTGCTATATCGGAAATAAGTGTGTCAATTGATCCACTGTTTGGAACTATTCCGTAAAACGCAAATTTACCTCTTCCGTAAGGAAGTCTCACAACATTGTAGTCATCCGCTTCCCAACCCGAATTGTAGAACATGAATTCCTGATCTTCTTTGAAAGTCATCATTTTGACAGTTTTGTATGACCCATCAGAAAGAGTGAACTGTCCATCATAGGTTGATTCTTTATCAAAGGTGGTTGTCCATGCCGCTTTAAAATAGATCGCATTGATAAGATACATTACTGTGTCATGCCCTATCTCTTCAATGATGGTTTCTATCTTTTCCATCGTATTTTCTTTAACCCAGTCGTTTATCACATCAACTGTATCAAGATCAGCAAAATCATAAGCAAAAGCTTCTGCATCATAAAATTCATCAAGAATATCAAGGAATTTTTCTTTTACTCTCGGCTCAAAAACAAGATCCATCCAAACTGAATTTGCTATGGCAAGTATCATATCTTTATCTGCTTCAACAAGGCTCTGAATAAGGTGGTAGAACTGTTCGTTCACATCATCCATGTCCATATTACCAAATTCCATCACTTCTTTCATCTCTTCAAGATTTTCCCCGCTTGCTCCGTTAATTGTCATTGCAAGTGCAATAGAAATTGAAAGGGGAGAGATCATCATGTTTTTACCTTTCTCTTCCTCCGAAAGAGCACCGAATATCTTTGCCGCAAAAGCGGTATTTGCTTCCGAAATTTCACTTGAAACATTTTCTGCATGTTCATCAGCTTTCTTATATTTAAGCTGTACTTCACTATCTTCCTCTTCACCGGTGTTGCCGGTGTTGCCGGTGTTTCCTGTATCTCCAGTATCTCCAGTATCTCCAGTATCTCCAGTATCTCCAGTATCTCCAGTATCTCCAGTATCCCCAGTGTTCCCGGTATCCCCATTGTCATCATTGTCATCTGAACTGCTACACGCAGCAAAAAACATAAAAACTGCAAAAACCATTAAAATTGAAATTAACTTCTTCATCTTTTCCTCCTCAAATTAACAGAAAATCAACATACTGACTTTTAGTGACAAGGTCAACCGATTTTTATTGAAGAGATATTCTTTTTTTTTCAAATTATTTTGAACACAAGGTAAAACCGGTTCTCCCAGCCTGAGAATGGGTGAGAAAAAAGTTTTGTGTTTATTCGTGACTCTTCACCGGTCACGGATCACTGCGGCTCCGCCATTAACCTCACACACATGGCATAGTTTGTATAGGACTTAAGGATGGTAAGCACATCACCATTAATGAAGAGAACATACCAGACAAAATCTGCATTATAGAGATAAGCAGATGACGACCAGAACCAACCCGTGTGACCAAAAACATTATATTTTCCACTACTGTCAGAAGAACATCCGTCACAGGAGCTGTCTCTGCAATAACTAGACAAACAACTATCTGTAACACCACAACTACCGCCTGTCTGTGTAGCGGGACAGTTCTGTATAAGTGTTCTAAGCTCACTTATGGTGGGAAGCCTCCCTCCAAGGTTTTGACAATGGGTATTTGCATCAGACCAATTCATTGTGTCCAGAAATGGATCTGACCAGCAAAGACCCTCATGATAATTGGGAAAAATTCCGCTACAGGCATCACCACCATCACATGAAGCAACCATAAACAGTGACAATAAAAATATTATAATTAAAATCTTTCTCATCATCACCTTTTATTCAAAGTTCTTTCTGATTTTAACAGATTATGGATTTAATGCAAATTCACTGTGTTGCCCGTTTTGCGACTTCACTTCTTTTTTAACTAGGTGGCTGTTTTTAGAAGAATCTCGGGGTTTTCCTCAGATTTTTTGGGGGAGCTTCAAACTTTATGAATATATGCAGCTCTATTGCAGATATTCATAACTCTAAAGGTTTTTTATTAGCTTAATAGAGCCTCATCCAGATCAAACACATTCTCCCTGTTTACAAGTAAGCCCTTTCTCACCACAGTTTTCAGAAAGTTTCCATGCACCATCTTCACACACATAAAGAAGATTTCCGGAACACTGATAAGTATCCGAC
>SLOD01000186.1 GCA_007132725.1 Candidatus Sumerlaeota bacterium | reverse complement strand
TGAAAAAGAATTTACCGGCTCCACAGGAGGTGAGAGCAAAACTTAAGATGATGTCAGGGTATCATGAGGCAAGGAATGCCCTTTCAAAGAGTGGATTCCCTGTCGTAAAGCAGAAGTATGTTGCGTCAACTGGTGGATATGTTTATTGTGAGCCTTTTGAAACTGTTTTCAGTGCTACTGAAGATGCTGTTCTTTATTATATTTTCATCCACAGGATAACAGATTCCCTTAAACTTGACGGTGCTCCTTATATTCCTGTAATTTCAAAAGATATTGTTGAAAAGATATCAAGTTACATTCCCGGTGAATATGAAAATATTTTTGACAGCATAACTTATGATTCTTCCGATATTGATGAAATGGATATCAATCATTTCAGGAACATACTGAGGTCTATTAAAAACCGGAAAATTCTTGAAATTGAATACTGCAATGCAAAGGGGGAAAAATCACAGAGGTTGGTTGAGCCGCTTCTTCTTACTAATTATCTGGGCAAGTGGTATATCGCGGCATATTGTCACCAAAGAAGTGAGCTTGCAACATTTCTTATTTCCCGGATAATTTCAAGCAAAGCAACTGAAAAAGACCATGAAAACTCTGTCACCCGGAAAGAACTTAAAGAATATACCGGCGGATCTTTCGGGATGTTTAAATCTTCTTCCACAAAAAAGGCGGTTATAAGGATACATGAGCCTGCAATGTATTTTGTAGTGAACCAGAAATGGCATAAAGATCAGGAAGTTACACAAGGCGAAATAAACGGTCTGAAGTATTTGGAAATTACCATTCCTGTCGGTGAAAGGGACAACGAAATAATTGCAAGAGTACTCGCTTATTCACCCGACAGTGAAATAATCTCTCCTCCTGAACTTAAAGAAAAATGGCTTGAAACGATCAGGAAAATGTATGAAAAATATTTCCGGGAATTATCGTAAGGGCGAAAAATCTTTCGCCCCTACGGAAAACCGGGAAAAAATAATTGTCGCTTGACAAAATCAGAAAAAACTTGATTTTCCCCGAAAAAATGGTAAGTTTTTCAGGAAAATTGTTTGGAGGTATTTGTCATGAAGCGTTATGAAAAGGCACTTTTCTTTATAGCTGGACATCGTAGGGGTTGGGTATTTTCATCAAGTGACTTAACTGGAATTTTTACTCGGAGAGAAGCTGATGATTGCCTGAAATATCTGGCAAAGATCGGGAAGATAAGAAGACTATGTCGCGGATTATATGACTACCCTAAATATAGTGATTTGCTAAAGCAGGTGCTGAGTCCGGATATTGACCAGGTAGCGAGAGCTTTTGCCCGAAAATTCAACTGGAGAATAGAGATATCGGGAGATACTGCTTTAAATGTGCTGGGTTTATCCACCCAGGTAGTAGCTAAGTATATTTATCTGAGCGACGGACCTAGCAGAACTTATAATATTTTTGGAACAACCTTGGAGTTTAAAAAATCAGCTCTCAAAGAAATAGGCTTCAATCATAAAGAGAGTTCGCTGATTGTTCAGGCTTTAAAAGCATTGGGTAAAGATCGAATTAACTCAAAAATTATAAGCAAGATACGGGAAAAAATAGACCCAAAAAAATACAATAAAATATTAACTGAAACTAGGTCAACAAAGATCTGGATTTATGAAGCCATTAAAAAAATCTGCAGTGAGGATTCCGATGTATAAGATTGCCCAACTTCCCGATAAAGAAAGAAGAGAACTGTTCAGCGAAACAGCGAGTAAAATCCACACGAAAAATGCAATCGTGGAAAAAGACTTCTGGGTCGTATGGGTTTTAGGAAAGCTGTTCTCTCACGAGAAGTTAAGTAAAATTTTAATGTTCAAAGGCGGCACCAGCCTTTCTAAAGTCTATGGACTGATTGAAAGGTTTTCTGAAGACATTGATCTTATCCTGAACTGGAAATTGTTAACAGATGAAGATCCATGCGCAAAGAGATCGAAAACACAGCAAAACATTTTTAATGTTTCCATTAATGAAGAAGCAAAAATATATATAAAAGATGTGTTGCTTCCTGTAATTTCAGAAGTTTTGAAGCCACAATGCGGCTGCAAAATAAAAGAAGAAGACGGTTTCTCAATTGAAATTCAATATCCAGCCTTGTTTAGCGATTCGTCTATTCTCCCTCATATATTGTTGGAAATAGGTCCTCTGGCATTGTGGCTGCCTTCCGGTGATTTTGAAATAACTCCTTTTGCTGCAAAAGAATTTCCTCATCTATTTGGAACACCTTTCTGCCCTGTAAAAGCTGTGTTTGCAGAAAGAACATTCTGGGAGAAAGTAACCATTTTGCATCAACAGGCAAATAGATCTGAAAACAAACTGATACCACTCCGTTACTCCAGACATTATTATGATTTGGCAATGATGGCAAAGGCTGATGTTAAAACGAAGGCTTTGGCAGATATGGAGCTACTCAAAAGCGTAATTGAATTCAAGCAGAAATTTTATACATGCAACTGGGCAAAATATGAAGAAGCAGTGCCGGGAACTCTGAGACTTATACCACCTGAATACCGGTATAAAGAGCTGAAAGAAGATTATAAAGCAATGCAGAGTATGATTTTTGGAACGATTGCAAGCTTTGATGAAATATTAGTCATACTGAAAAACCTAGAGACAGAAATCAACTCTTTAAAATTTAACGGTTGATTTTGAGTTCAAGTGAAATAACATCCCCCCCCCCCGAACTTAAAGAAAAATGGCGAAAAACCAACGGAAAACCGGGAAAAAATAATTGTCGTTGTTCTGTGATGGTTATAAATACAAGGAATGTCCTTTTATAAGGGTGCCTAAGAAATGTAGTTAACCACGAAGGGCACGAAGAGCACGAAGCGGACAATAACTGCCACAGATCTCGCTTTGCTCGACACAGAAAGCGGCAAAGCCGCAGTCCTTCGATGAACTCAGGACAGGTGGAACTGTGAATGGTGAATAGTGAACTGGAAAACATTGCGGTCTTAATCTGTGTAGAGGAGTGAATGAAATGAGTGACGAAATCTGTGGCTATATGGTTTTTCTTTGCGTTCTTTTAGGATTCTTTCACCAATCAATTTCTTCAGGATAATCAAGTTTCAGTCGGAAATCGGAGTGTCCATGTTCTTTTTTGAGTTGTTCCAGCTCTCTTTTTAATTTCCTGTAATCGGGGTCATGATAAAATTCGGTGACTCTTTTGGTGTATATGTTTAATTTCTTTAGCCTTGTTTCTCTGTCAAGTTTCAAATAAGAGATGTTAACAAAATCAATATAGCTGTGAGAGATATTTTCAATTGAACTTGTTCCTGATACGAGATTGAACCATCTGGAAAAGTTTCGGGGTTCATGAATTTCTTTAACACACTCGACAAATTGAGATTGCAACAGCCTGAGAATAGACAATGATTTGTTCCAGAGAACTTTTTTGTCAGTTAACTCAAAATATCTGTTTTTTGAAAGAGTGCGGGATTTTATTTCGATAAGCTTGTCAATTGCCAGCATATTACAAACCATCTCAGGATATATGCAGTGGCATTCATAATAAACATTGCTTTCAGGAGCTATGATTCCATGCCATTTCATCTTATCTCTATCCATTCCATTTTCTTCAAGCAAAACAGTCCTGTCTCCCTGATATGCATGCCTGATATCATAGCATAGTCCGAGAACTCTGATTGAGATATCATAATACCATGAATTTTTTGTATCTTCTTCATCAATTGAAATTTCATGAAGTGCCTCGACCAGATCATAAAAATCATTGAAATCACCACTGATGGCAACTCCGGCAAAATTTTCTGTCATCTTTAATTTGATCATTGAACTTCCTCTCTAAAAAAACAACTGAAAAAATTTAGAAAAATATGGCAGTTTAGTCAAGATTATAGTTTTTTCAGACACTCCATCACCGCATCATCCCTCAAAAGCCATTTCCATGCGGGAGCGATATTTTTTCAAAAACTGGCAAGATTTTTTACCACTTTTCAGCCAAACCGGTAAGATTTTTTACCACTTTTTACATAAATCGGTAATATTTTTTACTGCTTTTTGCGTTTCATAGCTTTCAGTCACATATCTCACTCAGAGTTCAGTTCTCTGAGAATATTTCCTGCGGCATAAAGGGGAATGTACCATCTGTTTTTTCTGTCACCTTCATTTTTTGCACTTACAACTATTGAGTATATGGGAGTATATTTTTTATTAT
>SLOD01000013.1 GCA_007132725.1 Candidatus Sumerlaeota bacterium | reverse complement strand
TTGTCAAAGGGGGTCAGCCTTGAGCTTGTCGAAAAGGCAGGGGGGATTAAAGGATCGCTCCCTCTCTTTGTGAAAGAGAGGGTTGGGGAGAGTTGTTCAATAGGGAATCTAAGAAATCTGGAAAAAAAAAGGCACCCTTTCGGGTGCCTCATAAAAATCACACTAACTTGAGCTTCTTATTAAGAAGAAGGTCCTCTTTCGTGACCAAAAGCTCTGGACATACAGTTATGTTCCCAATCTCTAGGAACTTCATCTTCTTCCATTGCAATGGCTCCGGCAACACCAGTGTCGGGAGCTCCACCTGGAACACAGTCAGCTGCAGCAACTTCTGCAACAGTTCCACCATTTGCAACATAAGCAAAATACCTTCCACAAGACATTTCATAAGTTGGAAGCTCTGCACTATTCGGATTAATAGTTGGCTGTCCTACACAGCTGCCCCGCCCAACGGCATATTCTGCTCTACTTGCAAGTCCTGTTTCCATGTTGGTAACCCAGCGAAGTGAACCAATTTCAGTAGCATAAACTGGACCTGTTGCAGGGTCTTCCCTGTAAGCGATCTGTGCTTTTACAACTTCTCTAAGGTTTCCTGCGACCTCAGAAGTTCTTGCTCTTCTTGTGTAGTCAGCATACATAGGTATAGCGACTGCAGCCAAAATACCGATAATCGCAATAACGATCATAAGCTCAATAAGTGTAAATCCTTTTTTCATCTTTTTCTCCTCCGAGAAATAAGTTAACAAAACGCCAAAAAACCATACACACCCAAAAGTATGCAAGAAGTGTGCCAGAAAGAAATTGATAAAGGAGAGGGTATGGATATAATGGGAAGGAAGGAAGTGGGAACCTCATAATAACTCCCCTAGCCCTTTATTGAATAACTCCCCTAACCCCCTTCGTCGGGGAAAACGCTCCACTGGAGCCTTTCCCTTGTCCGCCTCAGTAAAAAAGAGGGGGATAAGAAATGCATTGCTCCCTCTCTTTGTGAAAGAGAGGGTTGGGGGAGAGTTCTTCCGAGGGAATTAAGGATTCGCTCCCTCTCTTTGTGAAAGAGAGGGCGGGGGGAGAGTTGTTCAATAAGGGGATTAGACTTAGGATCAAGGAGATTTTCATGGTTGTTGAGTTGTCCGGGGGCTGTTCATCTACTCTGGTTGCTTGTTCCGGGGGGATTGACAGTATGGCTTTGCTTTATATGTATGCGGAGTTGAAGGAAGAAAAAGGGATAAAGGTTGGGGCGTGTTATGTCAATCATAAAATTCGTCCTGAATCGGAGAGTGAACTCAAATTTGTTGACAAAATTTGTCAGGGGTTGGGGATAGAATTTTACGGGGCTCAATTTGATGATAATTTCTGGGACGGTTCAAGGTCAAATTTTGAAGAACGGGCACGGATAGAGCGGTACAGGATCATTGAAAAAATAGCGGTAGAAAACGGGTTTGACTATGTTGCAACGGGACATCATCTTGATGATCAGGCTGAAACTTTACTGATGAGGATCTTTGACAGAGGGACGGGGATAAAAGGTTTGTGCGGTGTCAAACCTGTTCAGAGACTTGGCAGGGTGACAATGATAAGACCGATCCTTCACCTCAGCAAAAAAGATATCATTGAGTACATGGATGGAAAGGAATATATCAAAGACCCTTCAAACAAGGATACAACAATAAAAAGAAACCATTTCAGGGAGATCGTGATCCCCGCTCTGACGGAAGCTCTCGGGAGTGAAATATACAAAAAACATATCTCAACACTTTCTAAAAATGCTCAAAGAGAAACTGAATTCACAGAAACTATGGCAAAACAATTTTGGGAGGAGTTGAATAACTCCCCTAACCCCCTTCGTCGGGGAAAACGCTCCACTGGAGCCTTTCCCTTGTCCGCCTCAGTTAAAAAGAGGGGGATAAGAGATGCATTGCCCCCTCTCTTTGTGAAAGAGAGGGCGGGGGGAGAGTTGTTCTGTGAGGAGTTCCACATCCCCCGCAAAACAATAGAAAAATATAGCAATAATTTTTGGCTTACTGCGTTGAGTTATCTGTTTTCGCGGTACCGCAATTTTTCCCATTCTACTGAGACTCTTACTGATATTGTAAAATTTATGAAGAAAAAGGAGCCGGCAACGGCTGAATATACACCTTTCATTTTTGAAAGGGAGAGAGATGGTGTCAAAATAAGAAAAATGATGATGTCAGGGAGAGAAAATGAAAAAATGTGACCTCCAAAAAAAACCGGGGATAAGTTGTACTGTAAATTCTCCTTATATTGTAAGAGATGTTGACTTGCTTTTTGATGAAGATGGTAAACGGCTTGAGACGAAATCTGTGATGTCGCTTTGCAGGTGCGGTGAATCGGAAAAAAAACCTTACTGTGACAATTCTCATACAAAAAAAGGGATGAATATGGTAAAGTCACCCGATAGATGCCCCGATAAAAACAAAGATTACAGGGGTAAGGATATTACTGTCCATTTCAATCTCGGTGTTTGCAGTCATAACGGTATCTGTCTCACTTTAAAACCTGTGTTTAAAAAGGGGAGACGACCGTGGATCATGCCCGATCTTGGGAAAAAAGAGGAAATTATTGATATTATCAGGAAATGTCCGAGCGGAGCACTGAGTTACACCATTGACGGAGTTAGATATCAGGATTTTGACAGAGAACCTGCCATCAAAATTGATAAATGCGGACCTTTTATGATCGAAGGATATATCGAGTTTAAAGACGATCAGAATTCCTGCCCTGAATCAAAAGAACATTATTGTCTGTGCCGCTGCGGAAAATCGAAGAATCACCCGTTCTGTGACGGGGAACATCTGGATAAAAAGCTGTTTTGATATAAAATTTTATTCGTATTCAACTATAAAATCAGACATTGTTTCAATGCCTTCGGGAACTGTCCAGTTTGTAAGCTCATCCCCTTCACTCCACTTTCCGTCTCCATCATGGTCTATCCAGTCAAGAGTCATTAAGTTGAGCCGGTTTGTAACTTTTGTGGTGACAGCTTCTTTGACCTCGAAAGTTCCAAGCCTCTCTCTGTCCTGAGCCATTACCAGAAGCCCGTCTTCATCAACATCAAACAATCCCTGGTCACTGATGATGTTTTCAAGAAAATCTTCATCTTCAAGGTAGGAATCGTTATTACCCGGGAACTCTATCACATCACCGTCACATGAACAGACCCAGTACATAAGATTTCTCTGTATTATTCTAAAGCCTTTGTAAACTCCGACCGGAATTTCAGTTGAAAAACTTCTGTCGGTATGGAGCATTTCTTCGTCAGATTCATATATAGTTACCCAGCTTATATCATCAGGAGATATACCCTCAACCAGCTCATCGGTAGTAACTTGAATTTTAGGAATTAAATGTCTGATATTAATAATATCACAGGTATGTGTGTTATCTTCGGCAATATCAATATTCCGAGTTTCCCATGAATCATCAGAATCATAAGCGTTCCAGACTGTCATCCTGTACATCAAAGTGCTTTTGTCGCTGTCACCTGTGTTTCCTGTATCGCCTGTGTTTCCAGTATCACCTGTGTTTCCGGTATCGCCTGTGTCACCATTATCATCGGTGCTGCTTCCATCACAACCGATAAAAGCAAGAACTAACAACACTGCACAAAAAAACGAAAAAAATCTTTTCATAGGAACCTCCAAAAAATAAAAATTACAATACAAGCTTTTTAAGATACCACCTAACCTCTTCTTTTGTCAAGTATCTTTGCCAATAATGGTGAATCAAGGCAGTTTTTTTCATATTTATCTTGACAAATCTTTTTTATTTCGGACAATGGAGTCGTAATTGTTTGTTTTCAGATGGAGGACGAGATGAAAAGAAAAATAATCAAGATCGATGAAGAGAAATGTAACGGCTGCGGACTTTGTGTTCCTGATTGTGCTGAAGGTGCTTTGCAGATAGTTGACGGCAAGGCGAGACTTATCAGTGACCTTTTCTGTGACGGACTCGGAGCATGTCTCGGGACTTGTCCCACAGGAGCTATCGAAGTTGAAGAGAGAGAGGCGGAACCTTACAATGAGCGGGCAGTAATGGAACAGAATATTGTTCCGGCGGGAGAAAACACTATAAAAGCTCATCTTAAACATTTGAAAGAACATGGTGCTTTTGAGTTTTTGAAAGAAGCTGTCGAGTACCTTAATGAAAAAGGGATCAAAAATCCGCTTGAAGATGACCATAAAAAAAGTGAAGG
>SLOD01000169.1 GCA_007132725.1 Candidatus Sumerlaeota bacterium | reverse complement strand
GTATGTGACGAAAGGGACTGTTGACCTATCTTTGGAATTCTTATCAAATTCAATTTTTTTGACTTATTTATGAACTTCTGGTATTACTAGACTCGGATGTCAGTTCAGATTCTCTGAGGAGGGAGAAAAGATGTTAAAAATCAAGGTGTTAGCCAAGCAGGTTCCCGACACGGCAAATATTACGGGTAATGCTATGAAAGATGATGGAACGGT
Organism: Candidatus Sumerlaeota bacterium; assembly: GCA_007132725.1. GTDB lineage: Bacteria > UBP6 > UBA1177 > UBA1177 > UBA1177 > SLGQ01. The sequence continues at coordinate 4,004 of SLOD01000169.1, read as the reverse complement.
CAACAGGGCTGTTCTTCCGGCCGTTTTTAATCCTGAAGATCTCAATGCGCTTGAACTTGCCCTCTCAATAAAAGGTCAAGTGGGTGACTGTGAGGTAACTGTAATTACAATGGGTCCTCCAAAAGCGGTGGATATTCTTAAACACTCTCTTTTCATGGGAGCAGACAAAGTTTATCTGATAAGTGACAGGAAATATGCCGGTGCAGACACTCTTGCAACATCATATGTTCTTGCAGAAACAATAAAAAAACTTGGAGGAGCTGATATTGTTATAGCCGGAAGACAGGCGATCGATGGAGACACTGCTCAAGTAGGGCCTCAGGTTGCTGAAAAGCTTGACCTCAATCAGATCACCTATGTTTCTTCAGTTAAAGAATTCAATGGAAATAGCATTGTAGTTGAAAGAGACGGTGAATATCAGACAGAAATAATAAGATCAGACCTGCCCATACTTCTTACAGTAACTTCTTCCATAAATTCACCACGATACCCGAATGCTCAAAAAATGCTGAAATATTTTAAAAGCAATGTTGAAACAGCGTTTTCTCCGGAAGAACTTGAAAAAGCAAAAATATCAGGGCGGATAATTCCTCTTATAACAAATGAAGACCTCAAGCTGGAAGAAGAACGGTGCGGACTTAAGGGAAGCCCTACAAAAGTTCACAATATAAAAAGCATAACTCTTGCAGGCGGAGACCTTAAATTATATGAAAATGAGAATGAAGGGATCAAGACTCTTATCCGTGATATCATGAAAGACTATGTTGAGGTAGAAGGATGAAAGCTGTTGTATATATAGAAAAAAATTATCAGACGAATAAACTTAGAAATGTAGCCGTAGAACTTGCATGGAAAGCTTACTCTCTTGTAAAACCATATAACGGTGAAGTTGTCGGTATTTTTGCCGGAGACAAGCTTCCTGATGATCATGAAGATCTTTTCAAATACGGTGTTGACAGAGTTGTTTACTACAAAAACGAAGCACTTTCTAATCTTCAATCTACAGCTCTCAAACATATTCTGTCAAATATGATAAATAGTGAAAACCCTGAAATAGTCCTTTTTGGAGCCACGCACAATGGAAGAGATGTCGCTCCTCTTGTCGCTTCTGTTCTTAAAACAGGCCTTACGGCAGATTGCACACAGCTCTATATTGATGAATACAAAGACAAAGGGAAAATACTTTTTCAGGTAAGACCGGCTTTCGGAGGCAACATTCTTGCAACAATAATAACTCCGGATAACAGACCGATGATGGCAACTGTAAGAGAGGGAGTAATGCTTCTTCCCGAAGAAACCGTCACTAAACCTCTTAAAATTGAAGAGTTTTCTGCTCAATTTAATATGGACTGGATAAAGAATGATTTCATTGAAATAGTTCCCAAAATATCAAAGGTTAATTTCAATAGTGCCAACATTATCGTATCAGGCGGAGCAGGAGTGGGCTGCAAAGAAAATTTTAAACTTCTTGAGCAACTTGCAGCAGTCCTTGGTGCTGAAGTTGGAGCAAGCAGAGCAGCAGTTGACTTCGGTTTTGCAGAAAAAGAAAGGCAAGTTGGTCAAACCGGTTCCGTTGTCCGCCCAAAGCTCTATATTGCATGTGGCATATCGGGTTCCATTCAGCATAGAGCAGGCATGGAAGAGTCCAAAAAGATAATTGCCATAAACAAAGACCCCAACGCTCCGATATTTGATATTGCTCACATGGGTATAGTTGGAGATCTCAAAGAAGTTATTCCTGTAATGATAAAATATCTGAGGGAGGAAGGATAATGTCCGGATTTTACGATAAAAACAAAAAATTCTATTTGGAACAGATAAACCTTGAAGAAATTATAAATGACCTTGAAGATAACTTTTCAGACCAGTCGGGAACCGGACCTAAATCTCTTGAAGAAGCACATGAATGGTATCAGCTTGTTCTTGATAATGCAGGTAAAATTTGTGAAGAGTTCATAGCTCCGAGGGCAGAAGCAGTAGATGAAGAAGGGCCTTCTTTCTGTGATGGTGAGGTTAAATGGGCAAAAGGAACGCAGGAAAACATGAAAATGCTTGCACAGTCAGGCTATATGGGTGGAACTCTTCCAAGAAAATACGGTGGATTGAACATGCCCGTCACAGTCAATAACCTCATCGTTGAAATGGTTTCTCAGGCTGATGCATCATTGATGAACCTTGTAGGATTGCAGGATATTGCAGTCACTCTATTCAAATTCGGAAATGATGAACAGAAAGATAGAGTTCTTCCTAAATTTTGCTCAGGGGAAGTAAGTGGATCAATGGCACTGACAGAACCCGATGCGGGAAGCGATCTTCAGGCTGTTCAGCTTAAAGCAATTGAAAAAGACGGAAAGTGGTATCTTGACGGAGTAAAAAGATTCATAACCAACGGTTGCGGAGAAGTTTCTTTGGTTCTTGCCCGAACAGAAGAAGGGACAAAGGATGGAAGAGGTCTTTCGATGATGCTTTATGAAAGATACCGTGATAATAATATGATAATCAGAAGAATAGAGAACAAGCATGGTATTCATGGCTCACCCACTTGCGAACTTCAGTTCAATATGGCTGAATGTGAACTTGTGGGAAAAAGAAGGTTCGGGCTTATTAAATATGTAATGAGTCTTATGAACGGAGCGAGGCTTGCCGTTTCAGCACAGGCACTTGGAGTTGCACAGGCAGCTTACGATGAAGCGGTTAAATATGCCAATGAAAGAGAGCAGTTCGGGAAAGCGATCGTTCATTTCCCGGCAGTTTATCAAATGCTTGCCGACATGAGAGTTGAAATTGAAACCACGAGACTTCTCCTTTACCATACATCTCTTGCCGTTGACTACATGGATATGTATGAAAGAAAAGCTGAAAAAGGTGAAAGTGTCAGAGATCAGATGAAAAAGTGGACTTCAAGATCTGATTTTCTTACACCTCTTATAAAATTCACAGCTACAGAAATGGCTAATAAAGCAGCCTATGATGCCGTCCAGATCCACGGCGGTTGCGGTTTCATGAAAGACTTCAAAGTTGAGAGACTCAGTAGAGATGCAAGAATAACAAATATTTATGAAGGAACTACGCAACTTCAGGTAGTTGCAGCTCTTCCAAGGATCACTAGCGGACTTTTCAAAGATATGGTTAATGAGCTGCTCAATGTTGAGAAAGTGAAAGAACATCCGGATGCACTAAAGGCACTTTCAGTGGTTGAGGAGTTGATGAAAAGAATTGAAAAAGTAAAAACATGTGAAAACAAAGATCTTCTGGATTACTGTGCTAATTATTTCGTTGAGGCGGCTTCAATTATTTACAGAATGTTACTTTTTATACCTGTTGGAATGAAACATACTGAAAAAAAAGAGCTTTATGATTACTTCAGCAACAAATCTTTTAACAGGCTTAACTATCTGATCTCAACCATTGACTCTCTTGAATCAGGTTACGGATACTCCATAGATGATCTTAAAAATCCTTTTGTAAGAAATTAAGAAGTTGAGATCATTTATTTTCCAAAAGCCACTCAAGATGATCCTTGAATGATTGTTCGATCGGACGGGGAGCAAACCCCAGCTCTTTCTTTGCTTTGTCAGAGGATGCCCTCAGATCACTTTTAAGGATTCTTGCACTGTCTCTTGTTATTACAGCTTCTTTTCCACTCAATTTATAGTAAAATTCAGCAAAAAATCCGGCTGTTGACATTAACCAGTATGGAAGTGCCAGTTTCGGCTTTTTCATTCCTGTTATTTTTTCAAGTATTTCCATCATTTCAAAATTAGTGGTGTGGTGCCCTGTTAGAAGATAAAACTCTCCTTTTTTTCCTTTTTCAGCAGCGAGAAGCATCCCCTCTGCCACATCTCTTACATCTACCCAGTCAAAACCACCGTATCCCGGATAAGCAGGAAGTTTTCCTCTTTTGAAGTCAAGCATCATATTACCCATTTGTGACGGTTTGAAATCGTAAGGACCGATAATTCCTACAGGACACACTGTAACAACATCCATTCCTTCATTGGCTG
>SLOD01000085.1 GCA_007132725.1 Candidatus Sumerlaeota bacterium | reverse complement strand
GCTGTAAGCGTTGTCTTACCGTGATCAATGTGACCTATCGTACCAATGTTAACATGCGGTTTAGACCTTTCAAATTTTGCTTTCGCCATCTCTTTCTCCTCTCAATAAATTATGCCAAACTTTTGTTTTCTGATACTTTCAGGCAATTCTTTGTAACATGAAAACTGCATCGTAAAAGTACCCCGCCCCTGGGTCTGTGACCTTAAGCTCGTCATATAGCCGAACATTTCCGAAAGCGGAACTGTGGCTTTGATTATTTTAAGTCCGCCCGATATATCTTCAAAACCTTCAACCTCAGCTCTTCTTGACTGAAGATTTCCGACAACATCGCCCACACAGTTTTCAGGAACAGTAATTTCCACTTTCATAAAAGGTTCAAGTATCTTGGGGACAGATTTTTCTTCCGCTTCTCTGAAACAGTTTACCGCTGCAACCCGAAAAGCCATCTCTGAAGAATCAACTTCATGGGCTGATCCATCTATAAGAGCAACATGGACATCAACTACAGGAAAACCGTATTTCCCGCTGAATGATGCCGCCTCTATTCCTTTTTCTACACCTTTTATATATTCTCGGGGAACTACGCCACCTTTTGTTCTGTCTTCAAACTTGACCCCTGACCCTGATTCAAGCGGGATAATATCAAAAACGACGTGTGCATACTGACCTTTTCCGCCAGTTTGCTTTACATGTTTGTACTCCATCGTTACAGGTTTGGAGAAAGTTTCTCTATAGCTGACCGTAGGAGAACCGACATTTGCATCTACCTTGAACTCCCTGCGTAATCTTTCGACCAGTATTTCAAGATGCAGCTCCCCCATTCCTGATATAATCGTCTGACCAGTTTCATCATCTGTTCTGACTTTGAAAGTGGGATCTTCTTTAACCAGTTTTTCCAGTGAAAAAGAAAGCTTATCTTCATCAGCCTTTGTTTTAGGTTCAATAGCTACACTTATCACAGGTTCAGGAAAATTCATTTTTTCAAAAAGAAAAGGCTTCTGTTTAGAACACAGGGTTGAGCCTGTAGTTGAGTATTTCAGCCCGACAACCGCTCCGATATTTCCGGAAGTAATAACATCAACTTCTTCTCTTTTGTTTGCGTGCATTCTTAGCAGACGACCTATTCTCTCTGTTTTTTCTGTCATCGGATTATAATACTGTTGCCCTGTTTTCAATTCGCCGCAGTAAACTCTTACAAAACTAAGCTCACCCACATAGGGATCTGACATTATTTTAAAAACCAAAGCACCAGGCTCCTTGTCTTCAGGAGTAACATAAAAAGGTTCTTCTTTTTTAACACTTTCAACTTTTACTGGCGGAACTTCTTCAGGAGACGGAAGGTATTCAACAACCCCATCCAGAAGAAGCTGTATCCCTTTATTTTTAAATGCCGTCCCGCAAAAAACAGGAAATATCGAATTTGCAATAACAGCCTTCCTCAGCGCAGAGTAAACTTTTTCTAAAGGGATATTACCACCATCAAGGAACATACTCATTATATCTTCGTCATAGTCGGAAAGAGACTCGAAAAGCTTCTCTCTCTGTTCCGACACGATATCTGACAACTCTTCAGGAACTCCATCTATCTTCCTGTAACTGGAACCAAGAGCATCACTGTCATAGTAGTAGGTCTGCATACTGATAATATCGACTATTCCGGAGAAATTATCTTCCTTTCCCACAGGAATTTGCACAGCAAGAGCATTGGCTCCCAATTCACTTTTCATCATTTTAACAACATTAAAAAAATCTGCTCCGACACGATCCATTTTGTTGACAAACGCCAGCCTGGGAACTTTGTATCTGTCCGCTTGTCTCCATACTGTTTCAGACTGAGGCTGAACCCCGGCAACAGCACAGAAAATTGCAACCGCTCCGTCAAGCACTCTCAAAGATCTTTCTACCTCAACAGTAAAATCAACATGTCCCGGAGTATCAATGATATTGATCCTTTTCTCTTTCCAGTAACAAGTAGTTGCAGCAGAAGTTATTGTTATCCCTCTTTCCTGCTCCTGCTCCATCCAGTCCATAACCGCAGTTCCTTCATGAACTTCTCCCATTTTTCGGGAAACACCTGTATAGAAGAGTACTCTCTCTGTTGTAGTGGTTTTTCCCGCATCTATATGGGCCATTATCCCTATATTGCGGATATCGCTGAGAGCTACACTTCTGTTTTCGTTCATTTCAACTACTTTTCCTTAATTTTACCATTTAAAATGTGCAAAAGCTTTGTTGGCTTCAGCCATTTTATAGGTGTCTTCTCTTCTTTTAAAAGCATTTCCTCTTTTGTTAAACGCATCATCTATCTCTCCCGCCAGCTTAGCAACGGCACCTTTTTCACTTCTATTACGGAAAAAAGTGATTATCCACTTCATACCTATCGCCTGGCTGTTATCAAGAGTGACTTCGGTGGGAACCTGATATGTAGCTCCACCTATTCTCGTTGACTTGACCATCACTCTCGGCCGGACATTGTCAAGGGCTGTCTTAAAAACTTCGACAGGAGATTCTTTCTTACCTTTTGATGCAGTCTCTATCGCACTGTAAACCAGTTTTTCAGCAATGCTTTTTTTTCCGCACAACATTACTTTGTTAATAAATTTCTGAATCAGAACATCCCCGTACTTGGGATCCGGAGATATCTCTCTTTTTCCAATACATTTTTTTCTTGGCATTATTCAACCCCCTTCTCTATTTAGGTCTCTTGGCACCATACTTTGAGCGGGCCTGTTTTCTGCCGTCAACACCCGAAGTATCGTGTGTGCCTCTCACAATGTGATAGCGGACACCGGGAAGATCTTTAACCCTCCCTCCTCTGACGAGAACCACACTATGCTCCTGCAAATTATGTCCTTCGCCGGGAATGTAACAGGTTACTTCAAAACCGCTTGTTAAGCGAACCCTCGCAACCTTTCTCAAAGCAGAGTTGGGTTTTTTCGGCGTTGTCGTGTAAACACGGACACAAACACCCTTTCTTTGGGGACATGAAAGAAGTGCCGGGCTTTTCCCTTTTTTCTTCTGCTCCTCTCTCCCCTTTCTTATAAGTTGATTAATTGTCGGCATCTCTAAACTACTCCTATAGTTGCCATTAACAAAAAAGCAAACTGGATTATATAGAGCACCTGGTCACTGTCAAAAAATTGTTGTCTTTTTATATTACCGTCTTGATTTTATTCATACTTTCACGCACATCTCTTTTTTTAAGTTTTTTATTTTTGATGCCGTGTCCTGTTTTTATGTGTTTTTCAAATTATAAAATATGATGTGCAGAAAGATTATTCAGGATATTTAGATTTTATTCTGCCGGAGAATTATCTTCATCATTGTCAAGATCTTCTTCCTCTTTTTCTTTTTCAGGAAATACGATTTCATAATTTGATTCATTGTATAAAGGGAATCCTGTTCCGGCCGGTATCATTTTTCCAATTATTATATTTTCTTTGATACCTCTGAGGACATCTTTTTTTCTTTCAATGCTTGCGTTTGTAAGAACCTTTGTGGTTTCCTGAAAACTTGCAGCGGAAAAGAAACTTTCAGTATTTAAAGAAGCTTTTGTGATTCCAAGCAAAATAGTTTCCCATTGGGCCGGTCTCCCTTCCTTGCTTTCCGTCTCTTCATTTATTGATTCCAGTTTTTCTTTTTCAACAAATTCTCCTTTCATAAGAGCGGTGTCTCCGGGATCCACAACTTTTCTCTTTCTAAGCATTTGTTTAACTATGATCTCTATGTGCTTATCGTTTATGGGAACACCTTGCAGTTTGTATACTCTCTGGACTTCCTGAACAAGGAATCTGGCAACTTCCACTTCTCCTTTTATTCTTAGAATATCATGGGGATCGACAGATCCGTCTATCAAAGGTTCTCCTGCCTCAACCCAGTCTCCGTCATGAACATTTATATGTCTTTCTTTTGGCACAGAAATAGGAGGTGCTGTTTCCCCAAACTCAGGAGTAATTGTTATAACCCTTCTGTTTCTAATCCCCTTTCCTTCTGTAGAGATAGAAACAAATCCTGATATTTCAGATACCTTTGAAGGAATTTTAGTTTTTCTGGCTTCAAAAAGATCAGATATCCTTGGAAGACCTCCGGTAATATCCTTGGTTTTTCGTGCAGCTCTTGGAACTTTTGCAAGAACATCTCCTGTTTTTACAACAGTTCCGTTTTGCACTTCAAGGTATGCGTTTGCCGGAAGATGGTAGACAGCTTCCCCCCGTGATATAAGTTTTGCTTTCTTTTTTCCTTTCTTTCCTTCTTCAGCTACCATTATCCTCGGTGACATTTTTGCATCTCTTGAAGGCATTACAACTGTTTTAGAAAGCCCTGTCTGAACATCAAGCTCTTCTTTTACAGTTATACCGTTTTCAATATCTTCAAAAACTACTTCACCGGTAGTTTCAGCAATAATAGGTGTGTTGTAGGGGTCCCAGTCAGCAAGCATTTCATTCGACTTAACATTTTGACCATTTGCCGCTGTCAGTCGAGTTCCATATGTAACAGGATACTTTTCCCTTTCTCTTCCTTTATCATCAAGAACTATTATTTTTCCATTTCTGTTCATGACAATAAAAGTACCGTCATCTTTTTCAAGAGTTTTTATATCTTTCCATAGAACTTTGCCAGCTCTTTTTGATTCATGGCTTGACTTTTCAACAGATCTTGATGCAACTCCACCTACATGGAAGGTCCTCATTGTAAGCTGTGTCCCCGGCTCACCGATAGATTGGGCAGCGATAATACCTACCGCTTCACCGACATTTATCATGTGTCCCCTCGCAAGGTCTCTGCCATAGCATTTGGAGCATATGCCGTAACGACTTCTGCATGTCAGAACACTTCTGATGTTGATCGAATCTATTCCAAGCTCCGTAATTTTGTTAGCAATATCTTCATCTATCAACTGACCTGATTCAACAACTATCTCTCCCGTATCAGGATCTTCAACATCATCAAGGACAACTCTTCCAAGCACTCTTTCTTTCAAAGGAGCTATAACTTCTCCGGAATCATTAAGAAGAGATTCTATCCACAGCCCTGTATTTGTTCCACAATCCTCTTCAACTACAACAACATCCTGGGCAACATCTACAAGCCTTCTGGTAAGATAACCCGAGTTTGCAGTCTTAAGAGCTGTGTCTGCAGAACCTTTTCTTGCACCGTGAGTCGAGTTAAAGTAATCCAGAGAATCAAGTCCTTCTCTGAAGTTTGCAAGAATCGGGGTTTCAATGATCTCTCCGCTCGGTTTAGCCATAAGACCTCTCATACCTCCAAGCTGCCTGATCTGATCTTTTGAGCCTCTTGCTTTTGAGTCAGCCATTACATATACAGGATTATCAGAAGGAACTGTTATATTGCCCCACATCGGATGATCTATCTTTTTTTCTTTCAGCTGCTCCATCATTTTATTGGAAACTCTTTCATTCGCCCTGTCCCAAAGGTCAACTATTTTATTGTATCTTTCCGATCTTGTAACAACTCCGTTATTATACTGTTCTTCAATTTCTCTGACCGAAAGTTCTGTTTCAGAAATAATGGTTTTCTTTTCCGGCGGAACCTTGATATCATCAACCGCTATTGAATAAGCCGCTCTTGTTGAATACTCAAACCCCAGATCTTTTATTTTATCTGCAAAAATTACTGTAGCTTTTCCACCGGCTATTCTGTAACTTTTATCAAGAATTTCTGACCAGTCACTTTTTTTGAATTGCCTGTTTATCAGGTCAAAACCCAACTCTTTGGGGGCAACATGCCATATTAACAATCTTCCCGGAGTTGTAACATGCATTTTACCGTCTATCCTGACCTTAATGATAGTTTGCCATTCTATTACTCCTGAATCTTTTGCCATCAAAGCTTCCATGTCTGAAAAAAACACTTTGCCTTCGCCTTTCAAATTCGGTCTGGCTGTTGTAAGGAAGTAAAGGCCAAGCACCATGTCCTGGCTGGGAGTTATGATCGGTGTTCCCGAAGCAGGAGAAAGCACATTGTTAGTTGACATCATCAAAACTCTACTCTCAAGTTGAGCTTCAATACTTAAAGGAAGATGGACTGCCATCTGGTCTCCGTCAAAGTCGGCATTAAAAGCTACACAAACCAGAGGATGAAGCCTTATCGCTTTCGATTCAACAAGAACAGGTTCAAAACCCTGAATACCTAGCCTGTGAAGAGTCGGGGCTCTATTCAGTAACACAGGATGCTCTTTGACCACTTCTTCAAGAATTTCCCAGACAGCATCTTCTCCTGCCTCCACCATCTGCTTTGCTGCCTTTACTGTGCTGACAAGACCCCTTTCATGCAACTTGTTGTAGATAAACGGCTTAAAAAGTTCAAGAGCCATTATTTTAGGAAGCCCGCATTGATGAAGTTTAAGCTCGGGACCCACTGTAATGACAGAGCGGCCTGAATAGTCAACTCTTTTGCCAAGAAGGTTCTGTCTGAACCTTCCCTGTTTACCTCTAAGCATGTCGCTCAGTGACTTCAAAGGCCTTCCGTTCGTCCCCTGTATCGGTCTGTGAACTTTGGTATTGTCAAAAAGGGCGTCCACAGCTTCTTGAAGCATCCTTTTTTCGTTTTTTATTATTACATCAGGAGCTCCCAATTCCATCAACTTTCTAAGCCTGTTATTCCTGTTTATGACCCTTCTGTAAAGATCGTTTAAATCACTTGTGGCGAACCTTCCTCCATCAAGAGGAACTAAAGGTCTCAAATCAGGAGGAAGCACCGGAAGTGTTGTAAGAATGATGTTTCTGCAATCTTCCCCTGAACGGAGGAACTTGTTTATGACATTTATCCTTTTTTGAAGTTTCGCCTGAACACTTTTGTCTCCCGAGTTAGCGAGTTTTTCTTCTAATTCCAACTTAACAGCGACCAAATCCATTTCTTCAAGAAGTTTTCTAAGAGGTGCAGCTCCCGTCTCAGCATAAACTTTGTCAAAGCCGTATTTTTCAAGCAACTCATTGTAGGTTTCTTCGTCAACATAGTCCCCTCTTGATACTCCGGGGATCTCTGACTCAAGAACGACATAACCTTCGCAGTATATCACGCTGCTAAGATGCGAATTTGACATTCCAAGTATTGTGCTGACATAGAACGGAGATGTTTTAACATACCAGATATGAGCTACAGGTGTTGCCAAAGTAATATGTCCCATACGGTCTCTTCTCACTTTGGACTCAATAACTTCGACACCGCATTTCTCACATACGATACCTTTATATTTCATCCTTTTATATTTTCCGCAAAGACACTCAAAGTCATTTACAGGTCCAAAAATTTTTGCACAGAACAGTCCGTCTTTTTCCGGTTTAAATGTTCTATGGTTAAGAGTTTCGGGCTTTTTAACTTCACCATAAGACCATTCAAGTATCTTTTCGGGTGAAGCAAGAGACACTTCTATTGCCTTGAAATCAAAGCTGCTTCTCGGTTTTTCAAATATTTTAAAAATATCTTTCAATCTACCCTCCCTTACTGGTTTTGTTCTTCTATCATGTTAACATCCAGACAGAGGCTCTGCATTTCTTTTACCAGAACCGAAAAAGAAGCCGGTATGCCTATATCATATTTTGTTTTGCCCCTTACTATCGCTTCATAAAGCTTCTTCCTTCCCTCTACATCATCAGATTTGACAGTAAGAAATTCCTGTAAACAATAGGCTGCACCATAAGCTTCAAGAGCCCATACTTCCATTTCTCCCAACCTTTGTCCACCGAACTGTGCTTTCCCTCCGAGAGGTTGCTGAGTAACAAGAGAGTAGGGACCTGTACTTCTTGCATGAACCTTTTCATCAACAAGATGATGCAACTTCAGGAAATACATGATTCCGACAGTTACTTCAGATTCGAAAGGTTCTCCTGTTCTTCCATCATAAAGTATCATTTTTCCGTTTTCTTTTTCTCCGCCCTTTTTGAGAATTCCCGTTATCTCTTCTTCTTTAGCACCATCAAAAACCGGACTTGCAGTATATATTCCGCCTTTCATAGATCTGATAAAATTCCGTATATCTTCTTCACTGGATTCATCTATAAGTTTTTCAACATTTTTCGAAGGATCAAGTATTGATTTCAGCTCCGATTTCAGTTTATCAAGAGAATAGTTCTGTTTCAGATATTCATTTATCTGTTCTCCCACTCTTCTTGCTCCAAGTCCAAGATGAACTTCAAGGATCTGACCGATATTCATACGGCTCGGAACACCTAGGGGATTAAGTACTATATCAACAGTGCGACCATCTTCCATGTAGGGAACATCCTCTTCCGGAAGAAGCATGGAAACAACACCCTTGTTCCCGTGACGACCCGACATCTTGTCTCCAACAGAAAGCTTTCTTTTTATAGCAACAAAGACTTTGACAGATTTAATAACTCCGGGGGAAAGATCATCATTTCTAGTCACTTGTCTGATCTTTGCATCATAAAGCTTCCTGACCGTGTCAAGCTTTCTTCTCATATTGAGAAAAAGTTCTTTGACATCTTTCATTGTGTTTCTGTCTTTGACACTAAGGGAAGGGAGAGCGTTTTCAGGTATTGAATTTATAATTTCTTCGGTTATTTCAACACCTTTTTTGACCAACAAAGTATTTTTCTCACTTTTCAGTTCCTGGTCTGTCTTTTTTCCGATATAAAGTTTACGGATCAGAGCGTGGGTGTGTTTTTCTATTATCCTGATCTCGTCATCCCGATTTCTTTTTACAGCTTCCACCTGAAGAGTTTCCTGCTCTTTCATACGAACATCTTTTTTTACACCTTTACGGGAAAAAATCCTTGTATCAATGACAACGCCTTCTACTCCGGAATGAACATAAAGAGAGCTGTCTTTCACATCTCCGGCTTTTTCTCCGAAAATAGCTCTGAGCAGTTTTTCCTCGGGACTAAGTACAGTTTCACCTTTCGGAGTCACTTTGCCCACAAGAATATCTCCCGGACTTATTTTCTGCCCTATTCTTATGATGCCGCTTTCATCCAGCTTACTAAGAATTTCATCCGGAGCATTTGGAATATCACTGGTTATTTCTTCAGGACCTCTTTTCGTATCACGAGCTTCGCAAATAAATTCCTCAATGTGTACTGATGTATACATATCTTCGCGCAGCAGCCTTTGATTTATGAGAATAGAATCTTCAAAATTATATCCGTGCCAGGGCATAAAAGCAATAAGAGCATTTTTCCCAAGAGCAAGCTCACCCTTATCTATTGCAGGACCGTCAGCAAGAGTATCCCCCTCTCTCACAATATCACCGACCTTAACAATAGGACGCTGATTGATACAAGTGTTTTGATTACTTCTTTTAAATTTTAAAAGGTTGTAGATATCAACATCAACAGAACCTTCTTTTTCGATTTTTACAACGATCCGGCTTGCATCCACTTTCACAACAATTCCCGATCTTTTTGCAAAAACGGTATAGCCGGAATCTCTCGCAACGAACTTTTCCATTCCGCTGCCCACAAGAGGAGCATCTGTTCTGACAAGAGGCACGGCCTGTCTCTGCATGTTAGAACCCATCAAAGCTCTGTTAGCATCATCATGCTCAAGAAAAGGGATCAATGCGGCAGAAACGGAAACCAACTGAACAGGAGCAAGGTCCATGAGCGTTACATCTTCTCTTTTTACTCTGGAAACATCTCCCGACTTTCTTGCATTAACTATGTCATCTAAAATCTTTCCTTTTTTATCGCAGTTAACTGAAGACGGGACAATAACATGACGTTCTTCGTCAATTGCATCAAGATAAACTATCTCATTGGTAACAACACAGTCTTTAACCAATTTGTAAGGAGTTTCTATATATCCGAATTTGTCAATTTTTGAAAATGTCGTAAGTGAAACTATCAGGCCGACATTGGGGCCTTCGGGTGTTTCAACAGGACATATACGGCCATAGTGAGTTTTATGAACATCTCTCACCTCAAAACTGGCATGATCTCTTGTAAGCCCTCCCGGACCGAGAGCGGAAAGCCTCCTTTTGTGTGTCATTTCAGACAGAACATTAGTGTGGTCCATAAACTGGCTCAATTGTCCGCCCGCAAAGAACTCTTTCAGAACAGCACTGACCTGTTTGTAGCTTATAACCTCATAAGGTGTAAGCGTTTCAACTACGCTCCCTGCAAGTTTTTCTTTTATGCTGTGAGCCATTCTTAAAAGGCCTGTTTTAAAAACATCTTCCAGAAGCTCTCCAACAAGCCTTACTCTTCTGTTGCCAAGATGGTCTATATCATCTACCTTGCCCCGACCGTCACTTAAATTCAGTATGTACTTCATAGTATTGAGAACATCTTCTTTTCTGAGCTGCCTCATAGAAAGAGGGTTGTCTTCCTTGAACTTATGATTCATCCTCAAACGGCCGACTTCGCTAAGATCATAATTTTCAGGATTGAGAAACAAGTTGTTGAAATATGCTTCTGCAATTTCAAGTTTCACAGGATTTGAAGGAACCATGATCTTGTATATTTCAAGCAAAGCCTCTTCTTTGCTGCCCACTTTGTCAACCTTCAGGGTGTTGGAAAGAAAATTCGAGTAATTAAAGCTTTCAATGTAAATTATTTCAAATTCTTTTATCCCTTTTCCCAGAATAGTATCCAAAAGAGTTGCTGTAATGTCATCATTGACATCAGCTATCATTTCCCCTGTTTCAGGGTCATGAATAGGAGAATAAAGCCTTTTCCCCTCCAGATAATTTGCAGAAAGCCCTATTTCGGAAACTTTGGCTTTTTCCAGTTTTTTAAGAACAGCACTGGAAAATCTTTTCCCTTCTTTTGCAAGCTCTTTTTGGTCGGCACCAAAAATATCAACCGGAATTTTCTGTTTTTTAAGCTCTTCTGTTTTCGAGTAATCTATGATTTTTGCAAAAGTACCTTTGTCTGCTGATATTTTCTCAGGGATGTAGTAAGAGGAAATAATATCCTGCGTTGTATATCCCCATGCTTTAAGAAAAATTGTCGCAGGGAACTTTTTCTTCCTGTCAATTTTAACATAGAGAAGTCTTTTTGAATCAAATTCAAAGTCCAGCCAGGAGCCGTGGTAGGGAATAAGTCTTGACATAAAAACCTCATTCCCGCTTGCAGACTTTGTTTTATCAAAATCAAAAAAGGTTCCCGGAGAACGATGAAGCTGGTTAACAATAACTCTTTCCGTTCCGTTAATAACAAAAGTACTCCAGTCGGTCATAGCCGGAATATATCCGAAAAATATTTCCTGTTCTTTAATATCATTCAGTTTTACTCGCTCACCTTCTTCGTTTACTTCATAAGATGCAAGCTGAACCTTTATCTTCAAAGGCATTTCATAACTAGCTCCTCTGAGCTTGCACTCCTCCACATCATATTGCGGTTCTCCCAGCGAGTAACCAAGAAAAGAAAGTTCTATGGAGTTATTAAAACTCGTTATCGGAAACACAGATTTAAAAGCATTTTCCAGCCCTCTTTTGACTCTGTCAGAGGGAGCTGTTTCACTTTGCAGAAAATTTGAAAAAGAACTCTTCTGCACTTCAAGAAGATCAGGTATGTCTCTGACATCTTTGGTAATATCGCCATACCATCTCCTTTCTCTGAAATTACTTTGTCCTAAAATCCCCATTGTTACCTCTCTGTTATCATGAAACCCGCTGTCTTTTTTTGCTATATATATAAACCATATATAATTTTACGTATCAAAAAACAAAAGCAGGTAAGACAGCATTCCGCTGACTTACCCATATAAAACTCCTGTATCCCAACAACAGGAAATTAATAAGATTTTTACTTGACCTCTACTTCAGCACCGGCTGCAGTGAGCTTCTCTTTAATGCTCTCGGCCTCATCTTTGGGAACACCTTCTTTTACAGGAGAAGGAGCTCCGTCAACAAGATCCTTAGCTTCTTTGAGCCCAAGTCCTGTGATAGCTCTTACTTCTTTAATAACATTAAGTTTGCTGGCTCCCACAACTTTAAGAATGACATCAAACTCTGTTTTTTCTTCAGCGGCATCTGAAGCTCCGCCACCGGCAACAGCGGCAACAGCAACAGGAGCAGCAGCACTTACACCGAGTTCATCTTCAAGTTCTTTAATAAGTTCTGAAAGTTCAAGTACAGACATTCCTTTAATGAATTCTTTTACATCTGCTTTTGTAGTCATTGTTCTCTCCATAAAATTAAATAAAAATTAAGCTTTTTCCATTTTTTCTTTGTACGCGACAAGAAGCTGTACAAAATTTTGAGGTACTGCATTAAGCAGCCTTACAAAATTCTGAGGTACAGCGAGCATTGTCCCAAGAAGCTTCGACTGAAGCTCCTCTTTGGACGGAAGATCAGCCAGAGCTTTCACATCCTTTTCGGAAAGGATCTTTCCATCAATAACACCGCCTTTTACCGTAATACGATCACTCTTTTTTCCAAAGGACTTTACTATTCTGGCACCTGCCACCTGGTCATCATCCATTGTAAAAACAAGGGATATCATCCCGGTAAGCATATCAAGGATGCCTTCGTATTCCGTGTCTTTCACTGCTATTTTAGCCAGAGAGTTTTTAACAACGACCATACGGACATTGTTTTGTGCACACTCTTTTCTAATAGGAGTGAAAGTTTCCATGTTGACTCCGTTATAGTCAACAGCGATGCATGATGAAGCTTTGGAAAACAAATCTTTAAGCTCTGCAACAATTTGCTTTTTTTTGCTTTTTTCCATTCAGCAACTCCATCAGCTACTGTTTCTGGTCATCGAAGAACAATGACAGGTCTCAGTCAGGAAATTAAGCCCCAAAAAGGCACCTGGCTTCTCAGACCAGAAAACGATTATAAAAAAACTACTTTGCCTCACTAATAACAACAGCTTCATCAAGTCTTATCCCGGGCCCCATTGTGCTGGACATGGACAGCTTCTTGATATATGTTCCTTTCGCTGTAGAGGGTTTGAGTTTCACCACATCTTTAACAAGCTCCATGGCATTTTCATAAAGCTTATCCTGTCCAAAACTCAACTTACCTATCTGGCAGCAAAGAACACCTGCTTTGTTTACTTTAAACTCAACTCTTCCCGCTTTAACAAGCTTCACGGCACCACCTATATCATTGCTTACAGTACCGAGCTTAGGGTTAGGCATGAGTCCTTTTCTTCCGAGTATTTTACCCAGCTTCCCGATTTTACTCATCATAGAGGGAGTTGTTACAAGTTTATCAAAATCAGTCCAATTTTCAGACATGATCTTTTCGATAAGTTCCTCTCCACCTACAAAGTCAGCCCCTGCGGTCTTTGCATCTTCAACTTTATCTGCAGGAACAATTGCACAAACCTTGACAGTTTTTCCAATCCCGTGAGGAAACACACATGCTCCTCTAACCATTTGGTCTGACTTTTTAGGATTTATACCAAGATTAAAAGCCAACTCAACTGTCTCATCAAATTTTTGGGATTTTGCTTTTTCAAGAAGTTTGACAGCAGTTTTGATATCATACTTGATATCCTTGTCAATTTCCTTGTAAGCATCTTTCAGTCTTTTTCCATAAGTTGCCATACTCCACCTCCTACTTAATTCCAATTCCCATACTGCGTGCAGTACCGGCAACAATTTTTTTTGCTGCCTCAAGGTCTGAGGTGTTGAGATCTTCAAACTTAACCTTTGCGATCTCAGCAACCTGGTCCCATGTGACAGTTCCAATTTTCTTTTTGTTGGGCTCCCCGGATCCTTTACTCTTGTTCAACGCTTTCATAAGCAACTGGGAAGCAGGCGGTGTTTTAGTAATGAACGAAAATGATCTGTCTGCATAAACCGTGATAACAACAGGGATTAAATATCCCCTCTGCTCCTGAGTTTTAGCGTTGAACGCTTTGCAGAAGTCCATGATGTTCACACCGTGCTGTCCGAGTGCAGGACCAACGGGAGGAGCCGGATTTGCCTGACCTGCAGGTATCTGCAGCTTAATGTTTGCAAGCACTTTCTTAGCCATAGTTCACTCCTCTTTTTAATCGTTAATCCTCAACTTTCTCAACCTGAGAAAAGTTAAGCTCGACGGGTGTAGAACGCCCAAATATATTTACCAGAACATCCAGTTTTTCTTTTCCTTCTTTTACATCATCAATAACTGCTTTGAAATTGGCGAAAGGTCCCTCCTTTATCAGCACCATCTCTCCTTTTTCAAACATTATCTTAGAAACGGTTGAAACGCCTCCTTCTTCTATCATTTGCTTGATCTTTGCAACTTCAGCTTCAGAAACAGACTTAGGTTCCACAAATGATCCTTTTCCGGCATGTCTTCTTTTTTCTCCTATCAAAGCCGGCTTTCTCATAAAAGGAACACTTTTTAACAACAGCCATGAATCTTCGGTGTACTCCATTTGGATAAAAATATATCCGGGATACAGATTTTTTTTCTGGATCTTTTTCTTTCCATCTTTTTTAACTTCAACCTCAACTTCAGGAACAATTATTTCTCCAAAAAAAGTTTCCATTCCTTTCTCTTTAATGAGGTTTTCGATAGCTTGTTTCAGCTTGTTTTCATGACCTGACTGGGTATGAATTGCGTACCATTTCATTTTGAAATACTCCGGAACCTGCCTAATTAGTAAATAAGTGCTGCAATGTTCGACCAGATAAGATCAAATACTATAAATACCACAACCATTATGCCGACAAAAACAAACACAGATATTGTGGTAACTTTGGTTTCTTCTCTGGAAGGTGTAACTACTTTTTTCAGCTCCGCCACAGCTTTTTGAAGTTCATCCAGATAAAAACCTTTTTTTCCTTTCCAAAAGTAAAAGGTCGTGGCAGCAGCTAAGATAACACCTATGACGCTCTTAAGCGGAGCAAGATCCAAAATTCTTCTGTCAGCGAGATCTATGGCTCTTATTCCCAACACAGCATCAGCCGCCTGAATGAAAAAATAAGATAATACCAGAAAAAAACCGATATAAAGCCCGCCAATGATCTTTCCATCTTTCATTTAGCAACCTCAACAAAGTAAAAATGGCAGGTCAGGCAGGAATCGAACCCGCAACCCCCGGTTTTGGAGACCGGTGCTCTACCAGTTGAACTACTGACCTGCCTGCACAAAATTATATCTTGCCCTCTTTGTGGACAGTATGTTTTCTGTCGAAAGGACAATACTTTTTAAGCTCCAGTTTATCGACAGTATTTTTTTTATTCTTTATAGTAGTATAGTTTTTTCTTTTACATTCAGAGCAGTTTAAAGTCAGCTTTACTCTTGCTCCAATTTTCTTTTTAGAAGCCATCTTTATCCACCTTGCCTATATTTCACTCAATAATTTTAACAACAACGCCCGAACCTACCGTACGGCCACCTTCTCTGATGGCGAAACGGAGTCCTTCGTCCATAGCTATCGGAACTATCAGTTCAACCTTTATCGTAACATTG
>SLOD01000023.1 GCA_007132725.1 Candidatus Sumerlaeota bacterium | reverse complement strand
CAATGGCAATACCTATGGTCGCAGAACTCGACTGAACAAGGACAGTTGTGATGGTTCCTATTGCAACTCCAAGAAGTATGGAAAGATAGCCCGAGCCGTCAACCAGAGTAAAAAGAGCAATAAAATCCGGATCTGTTCTGAGAGGTCTGAAACCGTTGCTCATAGTGGTCATCCCGAGAAAAAGAATACCGAAACCAAAAATTATTTCACCGATATACTTCCAACGGTTGCTTTTAGAAAAAAAACGAAGAAAAACACCGAAACCTATGAGAGGTAAAGCCCACTTTACGATCGGAAGTGCAATTATCCAACCAGTACTTGTGGTACCGATATTGGCTCCAAGTACAACAGCTATCGCCTGAGAAAGTTTCATAAGCCCGGCGTTGACAAATCCGACAGTCATTACAGTACTTGCAGAACTTGACTGTACAAGTACCGTTACAGCAAACCCGACAAAGACAGCCATGAATCTGTTTGAGGTAAGGAATCCAAGAATTTTTCTTAAACTATCTCCAGCAACCTTCTGCATACCTTCACTCATCACTTTCATTCCCATAAGGAAAAGTCCCAATCCGCCAAACACTTGAAAAAACACTTCTTTCCAGTCCATTTTTTTCTCCGTGGTCTGTTAAAAACCTGTTAAAAACCGATTAACACAACCACATATTAATCGCTTATGTTAGGATTGTGTTAGGACAAGGTTAGGATTTGGCTATTGTGACTTTTTTACGGAGTTTCAGTATCTGAAAGTGTTGTTTATATGGAAATTGGTGTAATGTTGTTCAGAGCCGTCTTTAGGTTTACCATGATAGAATTCAGCCTGAAGAACCCAGAAATCGAACAGAGCTATACCTGCTGCTGCGTGAAAAGCATCTGAGTTGACCCTGAGTCCAGTCGGAAGCTGATCTGTGCTGGTGTTGGGATCAATGGAGAAAAGATCAGCGTTTCTGTAGTAGAATGCAAGAGAAAAATCAAACTGTTCTCTGGTTCGGCCTAAAACAGCACCCACTTCATAAGCGATATTCTCTTCCGATGCTCCCAAATTATAAACCACATCTCCATAAAGTTTCAATGGTAATCTTTTGGAAAAAGACCATACAATGTCAAGAGACGGATTAAAAAGTCTGTAATGATGTCTCTCATCATCAGCAGCAGACAATCCCAGATTTTCTGAGTTCATGTTATTTGTATAGATATGAAATGTTGCGGAGGGGGCTATTTTAAGTCTGTCCATAAAGTTAAGATCAATTCCGGCTTTCTGAACAAAAAGTTGTGTGTCACTTTTAAAAATGTTTTTCCCTTCCGTCCAACTTCCCTCTCTGTAAACTATCTGGGTTGCATTTACATAAAGAAGGTGGTTTCCAAGCGAAAACCTGAAATTCTCATTTATACCTGTAACTCGCCAGTTAGGGTGCCATATAAGAGTTGAGTTTGCAAAAGGAGCTGAGTACCCTCCGGCTCTTATCGTGAGGAAGGAAAAAGGTTTCCCCTCCACCCAGTAGTCATCGAAATAGGCTGCAACTTCCTGATTGGGGCCATCACCGAAGTTATCACTTCCCATAGTAAGATTGCCGGTAGAAAGCCTTGCATATATCCTAAGTCTATCAATAGGGTCAAAAGCAAGTCCTGCCCTGACTCTTATCCTTAAGCGGTCCCTGTTTCGAGTTTCGGTTCCTTCTCCCCAATCTCTTCTCCAACTTTCAACTTGATATCTGAGTCTTACATCGGCAGTAGGTGTAAATTTTTTGATAAAGGATTCAAGTTTTCCAACTTCAGAAATCTCCTCTATCTCCTGAACAGGCTCATTTTCTTTTTCAACACCTTCTTTTCCTGATAAATTAAGCAGAGCAATAAATATTGCTGCCGCACAGAAAATCTTTGCAGAAAAAATCATTTTTCTTACCTCTCTATAAAATTTTTATCCAATGAAGTCATTTCCAAACCCCTTTGCCTGAAACTTTGATATTGTTTTTCCAATGATCATGCACTGCCTTTATTACAGATTCCGGCATAGGAACATAGTGAAGCTTTATGGCAGAATCGTTTCCATTTTTATAACACCAGTCAAAAAAGTCAAGAACTGCTGAAGCCGTTGCTGTATCCGGCTGATCTTTGTGCATGAGAATATAAGTTGCTCCTGTAATAGGCCAACTGTCTTTACCAGGCTGATCTGTCAACACCATGTAAAATCCTGGAGCATTATTCCAGTCGGCATTTGCGGCTGCTGATTGAAATGATTCTATGGTAGGTCTTACATATGCCCCTTCCCTATTTCTAAGTTGAACATAAGACAAATTATTGGTTAAAGCATAGGCAAACTCCACATATCCTATTGAACCATTAATACGGCCTACATATGCAGCGACACCCTCATTTCCTTTTCCTCCTACACCTACAGGCCATTGAACTGCACTGGCATTACCCACTTTCTTTTCCCACTCTTTCGATACTTTTGAAAGATAGTTGGTAAATATCCATGTAGTACCTGAACCATCAGCTCTTCTTACAACAGTAATTTTTGTTTTCGGGAGCTTCAAAGAAGGATTGAGTTTCCGTATTTTCGGATCATTCCATGTTCTTATTTTTCCAAGAAAAATGTCTGTAAGAACTTCAGGAGTAAGCCTCATTTCTCCGGGCTTGATACCTTTCACATTAAAAATTGGAACAACTCCGCCCATAACTGTCGGAAACTGAATAAGACCGGCTTCATTTAGTTCTTCTTCTTTCATAGGAATGTCTGTTCCCCCGAAATTGACAGTTTTTGCTCTTATTTGAGCAATCCCGCCACCTGACCCGATCGACTGATAATTGACCTGCACTCCTTTGGCGTTGTGGTAAGCATGTGCCCACTGTGAATAAACTGGATAAGGAAAACTTGCTCCGGCACCATTGATCTGCTTAACTTGTGCCGCCAAAGGCACTACAAAAATCAAACTGAAAATCATAACTGCTAAACTCTTCATACAAACCTCCAATTGGGTTAATAATAAACAAATTTTGGGTTCAAAGACCGTATTGTACGAAACATCTATAAAGCACTATTGTTAGCTCATCATTTCGGTCATGTTAGAAAACAATTAGATAAATATCAGATTTTTATATATCAATTACGGTTGTGACGAATGATCTCCCCATCTATCATATATATTATATCTTCAGATATGTTTGCTATGTGGTCGGCGATCCTTTCCACATATCTGGAGATACCTACGAGGTTGATCATCATACCTATCTTTTCAGGAGAAGTCTTTATGGTCTCTTCAACTGTGTAAAACATCTGCTTATGTATTGCATCTATTTTATCATCTTCTTCAAGCACTTCATACGCTTTTTCGATATCAAGAGTTATCAGAGCATCAATGCTTTTTTTCAACATTGAAAGCATGATCGACGACATTTTTTTAAAATCAAAAGGGAAGTCGATATCTTTTTTGTCATGCAAAAAAAACACTCTGCGGGCAATATGTTCTGACAGATCTCCTATCCTTTCCATATCATTGTTGATCTTAAGAAGAGCTATTATAAAGCGGAGATCTGCAGCAACAGGTTGATATAAAGCAAGGAGCTTGAGACATTCTTCCTCCATTTCAACTTCCATTTTGTCTATCTTGTCCTCATCCATAATTATTTCCTGAGCAAGTTCGCGATCCATCTCAATAACACACCGGATCATTTTCTGTAAAGTTTCCTCCACCGTAACACTTATATTGAGGAACCGTTTACGAATTTTATCGAGCTCTTTTTGCATTCTCAGCATTTTGTCCTCCTTGATTTTACCCGAAACGGCCCGTTATATATTCTTCTGTCTTTTTTTGAGCGGGATTTGTAAATATCTTTTTTGTTTTATCAAATTCAACTATTTTCCCTTTGTAGAAAAAAGCGGTAAAATCCGATATTCTCGCCGCCTGCTGCATATTGTGTGTCACTATTACTATTGTAAATTTCTGCTTAAGAGAGTCTATTAATTCTTCTATTTTAAGTGTTGCAACAGGATCGATCGCACTTGTCGGTTCATCCATAAGAAGAACTTCCGGCTCAACTGCAATTGCTCTTGCTACACAAAGTCTCTGTTGCTGACCTCCGCTCAATGCCATTCCCGGTTTACTGAGCATATCTTTCACCTCATCCCACAAAGCGGCTCGCCTAAGTGCTTCTTCAACTTTAATAGATATCTCACTTTTACTTATGGCGTAGTGGAGTTTCAATCCGTAAGCTACATTTTCAAAAACACTCATGGGAAAAGGTGTCGGTTTCTGAAAGATCATCCCTACTTTACGACGCAATTCGAGAATGTTTATTTTGGAAGAAAAAATATTCTCTCCATCCAGCAACACTTTTCCTTTTGCCTTCTGGTCTTTATAAAGTTCAAAGATCCTGTTGTAAACCCGAAGATGGGTTGACTTTCCGCAACCGGAAGGACCTATTATTGCGGTCACCTTATTGGGAGCAATATCAATATCATTATCTAAAAGTGCCTGATGTTCGCCGTAGAAAAAGTCAAGTCCGCATACAGACACTTTTGGAGGAGTGTTGAGATGTTCATAATAGAGGGGTAGACATGCTTCATTTTTTTGAAGTTCTTCAGGAATCGATGCTTTTGAATGTAAAAGCGATACTACAGACATTATTTTGCCTCCTTCAATATCATTCGTGCAATTATATTAAGGAACAGTACAACCATAGTTATTAAAAGCGATGCTCCCCATGCAAATTGACGCCAATCATCAAAAGGACTCATTGCATAATTGTATATGGTAACTGTAAGGTTTGCTATCGGTTCATTAAGTGATTTCATCCAGAACTGGCTGTTCATAACTGTAAAAAGGAGTGGCGCTGTTTCACCGCTTATACGGGCTACAGCAAGCAGAACCCCTGTCATTATTCCTGATTTTGAATATCTGAATATAATGGAAACTATGGAGCGCCATTTAGGCATTCCAATGGCAAGAGAAGCTTCTCTGAGCTCATTAGGCACAAGGTTGAGCATGTCTTCAGAGGTACGGGCTATGACAGGAAGCATAATAATAGATTGTGCCAAAGCACCGGCCCATGCCGAAAAATTACCTGTGGGAATTACTACAAGAGCAAAAACAAAAAGACCCACAACAATTGAAGGGATCCCTATTGTAAGATTAACAACCAGCCTAACAAGTGATCCGAATCTGCTGTGGGATCCATATTCAGACAAATAAATTCCTGTCAAAACACCCACAGGCACTCCTATAATTGTAGCAAGAAATGTAATTATTGCCGTTCCCGTAATAGCATTTACAAGGCCTCCCCCTTCCATGCCGGGCGGAGTGGGAAGTTTTGTAAAAAAGTCTATGCTAAGTGCTGCAAAACCTCTTTGAAAAACCGTAAAAATTATCCATAAAAGAAAAAATATTCCAATACTGGCAGCAATGCTTGAAATTATTTTAATGAACAGATCTGTCAACTCTCTTCTTTTCATGTTTGTATTTGTTTTCATAGTCCGGTTCCCATACTTTTTTTAAGTTTACCAACCCATATCTGGGCGAGTATCTGGATAAAAAATGTCATCAGTAGGAGAATAAGTCCAAGCTGCATGAGAGCATGAAGATATATGGGCTCACTTGCTTCTCCGAATTCATTGGCAAGAGTTGAGGCTATAGAACTGGCAGGATCCATGAGTGACGCTGAAATAAGATGGCTGTTTCCAATAACAAAGGTGACAGCCATAGTTTCACCTAGAGCTCTTCCAAGTCCTATAAAACAGGCACCTATCACACCTTTTATTCCATAACGGAGAGTTACTTTATGCGTAACCTCCCATGTAGTTGAACCCATTCCATAAGAGGACTCTTTTACAACAGCCGGAACCATTATAAAAACATCGCGGGTAACAGCCGTTATAAAAGGAAGTATCATCAAAGAAAGAATAATTCCTGCCGATAGCATTCCGATCCCCATAGGGGCTCCTTGAAAAAGCTTCCCTATAAAAGGGATATCTCCAAAATTATTTATAAGGAACGGTTGAATGTAGTCTGCAAAAAAAGGAGCAAAAACAAAAAGACCCCACATTCCGTAAATAATACTTGGTATGGCAGCAAGAAGCTCTATAGCATTCCCGGTAATTTTAGAAACAACAGGATGTGATATTTCTACAAGGAAAAGGGCTATGATAATTCCCATTGGCACAGCTATTATAAGGGCTATCAATGTTGAAACGACAGTACCGTAAATACTTGCCAGAGCACCGTATTCATGAGTGGCAGGATTCCATGACGAAGAAAAAAGAAAATTCAGTCCGAACTTTTCTATGGAAAGACGCGAGTTATAAGTCAGCTGAATAAACATAAGCAGCATAATTATCAGAACAATAGTCGCGGAAGATGCCGTTATATACTTAAACATTGCCTCGAACTTAAGCTGAGGTGTCAACTTCTTTCTCTTCATGAGTATCTCCATATCTACTCACAATACAGTTCCAAAATTATAGAAACAAATGTTAGGAAAAGATTAAAGCTGTGCTAAAAAACTGTGAGGAACGGCGTTAAATAAAACTGTCCTTTAACAAAAAAAGAATGCCAGCCAAACTGAAATAAAATCTTAACAAACAGGGGTCATATAAAAAGGAGAGAACACCCCCTTTTTTTCTTTTTTTCATCTTCTTCCGAAGTACCGTATTCTGTTTCATCTGTTTCATCGTATATATCCTTATCAGGAACATCTTTATAGTAGTCTTCGTCTATTTCAGGTTCAGGCTCTATCACTTTTTCATCAGGAGATTCTGTATCATCATCAATATCTTCTATCGCTTCATCAGGCTCTTCATCATCAGGAACTTCGTCTTCGGGGACATCTTTAGGAAAAACTTCAAATCTTTCAAGCACCTTATCCATCAGATTTATTTTTGTTCCCTTTTCCAGAATAGTTTCAAATGGAAATCCGAGTATTGCCACCTTCCTATCTGCTGTAACGGTCAAAACTCCTGCACCCATTGTCTTGTTTTCATCGTAATAGAGAAAAGTTTCACCTGTTTCATCATAAGCTTCAAGGACATCAGGCCATTCTGATTGATAATAGTGCGTACCATCATCAAAAAAACCTGAAATAGATTGAAAATCCCCTGCCCCGAAAAATGTATAAAGATCTGAGCTGTCCTTGACATAGTGTGCATTGAAAACCGTGTTGAAAAACAAAGTGTCTGCAGCATCTCCTCTTGCAACCAGATCCCATCCTATCTCCGTTCCACTGACAAAAAATGTGCCGCCGCCGGTAATATAAAGCTCAACTAATGTCTGCTCCTGCACTGTAAAAGTTTCGTCCACTGTAGACTGTTCTCCTGCATACCATATAACTGCATCGTAACGATCCAGATCGATAAATCCGATGTTTGCTTTATGTGTAAAATCAACTGAAAACCCCAACTCCTCAAAAACTTCTGCGTACTGTATTATATAGTTATAACTGTTAATGTACTCAAGTATGTAACGATTGTTACCGGCAGACCCCATGTTGAATCTTGCCGTATAGGCATCTATTCTTTGAAAACCGTCAACTACAAGTAGTTGGGCTCCGGTCTTTACAGGGATTGCACCCGCTGTCCCACTCGGGAAAGAAACCCCTCCGTCATTATACGCTATGACTCTGAAAAATATTGCTTTTCCCTGATCAACATCACTTACCAGAACTTCATTCACATTGCCCACATCGGTTCCTTCATCAAAAGCATATCCGTCAATACTTGTCTGTATTGTGAACCCTGTTGCAGGATGACCGTGGAAGTTGCCAGGATCTGTCTCCGGATCATCCCATGAAAGGGTCACAGATCCATCATCATTTGTAACAGTCATAAGATTTCTGGGCGGTGACGGTAGAAAAACAGGCTCATAACCATCCCTGTCTGCAAAATATTGGACTATTGCCTGGTATGCAGCTCTTGCTGAAATATCTCTGAATCTCGGATTTCTAAGAAGCAGTGCATCATCAGGATTGTCATGATATGCAAGTTCGACAAGACAGGAAGGCATTTCGCTGTTATGGGCAGGGTTAAGTTCTCCGAAATATGCACTGTACATTCCATTCCCCACCTGATCAAAAGTAGGATCAAAAAGAGATTTTACAGAATTAAGTATTCTGTTATGAACAAGCTCCGCAAGTTCAACACTTCCTTCCGCTGCCTGAGTCGTATCATAGTTCCAACCCGGAGTATGATCGCTGTAGATATATGTCGAAAGACCTCTCGAAGTACCATTGTGGGCATTAGAGTGCCACGAAATATAAACTGAATCATTAACACCTTCCACATTTTCCCATGCGGCATATCTGCTTCTTGCCGTAACATCTGATGTACGGTCGTTCGCAGTCGGCTGATATACAGCCGAAGGTGCCCCCATGAATTGAGCGTGAACTTTGGCTGCTTCTTCCCATCTTGGTTTTCCTGATGTCGATGTCCCCCTCTTTAAAATTCCTGTACCGCCTCCAAACCTTACAGCATCTGCTATTATGATGTTTCCTTCTTCTCCGTCATCATTCTTATTAAGAGTAACAGAGCCTGCCTCTACCGACATCCCTTCCCTGAAATAGTACCGCCCTATATCTATCCATGTACTTCCGTGATATCTCTGGTCAACTGTAATTTCTGTGGAACCACCTGCATGGGCTACAGTATAAACAGCATCAGGAGCTCTGTCTGAAAAAGTTCTGTAGGAAACATAAACATGATAGTAGCCTTCTTCCGGGATGTTGGGGGTCCATCTCGCCCACGAACCGGTTCCCGTAAAAGCATAACGATATTTGCCGTTTTCAAAAACATTTTCATAAAGTTCAATTGGAAAATCTGTCCTGCCGTAACCCTGTCCCGAAACTGTCTCCAACCACTCACCTGATTCTTCATAGATTCCATCTTCGGGATATTGATCCCAATCTGCATCGTCAACTATCACCATCTTTTCCTGCCTGTCGGTTTCTCTTATTGAAAAGACCTGCGCCCCGGCATTTTGCAAATAAGGAACCAGAAAACAGCTCATCATTTCAGCATTAGAGTCATCTTCTCTCATTCCGTTTATGATTGGTCTCTGAGTTCCCCAATTACCGTTATCAGTATTGTAAACCCAACCATGACCGGGACTTACGAACACTGTTTTTCCAGTAAGAAACCCCTCTATGTTTCCATATTTTTTTTGAGGCACAAGTGCTTTAAGTTCAAAGTCCTGTTCCTCTTCTTTTTTAGGTACAGGAAATACTTCAGGCAGAAAATCGGTGACAGACCTGTAAGGCTCTAAACTGTTTTCTCTAACAAGAAAATATATGCTGAAAAAATCGACATTAAGCTGGATGAGAACATTAAGATAGTACCTGTTGATCTTTTCAAGTTGATACTCATCTATATTTTCAAGCCAATCCATATCGGCTGTTAAATATACGGTTACATTTCTGTTTTCAGCATCAAGTGTTGCCTTGTCAAATGTAATTTCATTTAAAAAGCGGTGCTTTAAAACGGCCCCTTTTATATCAAACCCGGCACACAACAAAAAACTTGAACAAATTAAAATTGTTGTAAAAACAAATATTTTCCTCACAGCAGTCTCCTTACTTTCTACAAATTGAGCTTGGTATTATATCAAATCACCTGAAAATTGACAATATAATTCAACTATATAATATGTTTATATTGTTCGTTGTTTTAAAAGTTATACTTTAGAGCCACCTAATATTTTAGCAATTTGTTCCGGAGAAAAATAAAATGAGAAAATTTTTCATTGCAGTTATAATTTTGATTTTGCTTCTGCTCTCAAGTTGCAAAAACAATAGTGAAGTTTTAAAAATCGATGATGACATATCGGGGGATATTGATGACTCTGATGACATCATGGAAGAGCTTGATGATGAACTTTCACAAGAGGACTTAGAAGAGGATTCAGACGAGTATCCCGATGAGATCAATGATGGAAATGAACCTGAAATAATCCAGACTGGTGGAATTGTTATTTTTGACAACCATGATCTTTCTTTTGATAAACCTTCAAACTATCACACAATTCTTGGGCAGGGGGGATTTTTCGGATATTCCATTTTCCGTCTGAATGATGATTACTGGGCTGTGAGTGCAATTCATGAATCTATTCCTCCTTATGATTTTGAAAAAGCAACTGGTGTTCTTTATATTTTTCCTACAAAGGTTAAGTTATTTTCAGAGGTTAAGCTCGATATGGCAGGAAGACTTACTCACCCTGATCTTTCTCTTAATGCAGGGTTCGGATTTACTGTAGCGGGAGTTTGCGATATAAACAACAACGGATTTGATGACATTGTTGTCTCTTCACATCTTGCCACAAAAGGCGACCTTTATGCTGCAGGAGAAATAGTTGTTTTTTACGGAGGCGAAACCGGTCCTGAAAACCCGATACCATGGAACACAGAAAACACTTCAATTTCAAGACTTTCTGACACTTACATTCAAAGAGCCGATTCAATGAGCCAGTCACTTGTGTGCGGTGATATTAACGGGGATGGATTTGCCGATGTTTTGGCAGGTGGACAGAATGCCGGTCCTGAATTGACAGGTGGCGGCAGTCAGGGAATGGTTGCATTTTTCAAAGGAACTGCCAACGGGCTTGAAGAAAATGAATCCTGGGTGCTGTTGCCTGAATTTGAAGAAAAAGGGCAGTATTTCGGAAGCAGTATGCTCCTAGAAGATATTAACGGTGACGGGGTTAAAGACCTCATAGTTTCAGGATGGGGACTGAAAGGAAGCGAGTTTGCTCCAGGCGGTGGAGGAGTTTATATCTATCATGGCGGAACAGACTGGCAGAACGGTCCATCACTCACAGTTTTCGGACTGATCACTTCTCAATTCGGATCAGTTATCAAACTTGTTGAAGTTGAGGATAAAACTCTGCTTGGTGTAATAGCTCCAAAAGCCGCCCAAAACGGCACAATTTATTTTTACGACCCTGAAACATTAACTGAATTATTTACAGTTACAGTTCCATCTTCATTAGATATGGGCGAACTTGGAAGTTTTACCGATTTTGACACTATAAACGATAAAGATGGAAAAACGATCCTTGTTGCGGGTGGAAAACATTTCAAAGATCATGGAAGGGTTCTTTGTGCACAGATAACTCCTGAATCTGCACAAGAGCTTGTTGAATGTCCCTGGCAACCTGAAACAACAACGGGCGGATTCGGGTCATCAATAAGAAATATTGGAAAAACTGCTGGTGGACTTAAAGACTATATTGTCATTGGGATGCCTGAGTATTTAGAGATTAAATAAAATAAAATTAAATTCCATCAATAATTTGCTGAGTTATCCTTAACCTTGCACTCAGGGAACCATCATCTGTTGTCAAAACAAGTGTAAACTGCTCCCCTTTTATCAACTCTTCCGCAACAATAGTTATGCTGTTTCCTGTTTCACCCTCCATAAGCGAACCGTTCCTGAACCACAAATAGCTGTATTCATCACTATGGGAATAAGAACAACTGAAAACACGATCAGTCCCGACAACCGACCATGATATTTCGAGATCTTCTCCCGGGAACTCATCAACAGGGTCAATGTTGACTCCAATTTGTCCATATTCATCATCATCGGGAACATCATCAATATCAGGAGTATCATCAATATCAGGGACATCGTCAATGTCGGGAACATCGTCAATATCAGGAACATCGTCAATGTCAGGGACATCGTCAATATCGAGGATATCATCAATGTCATGATCAATATCGTGATCAATATCTGAGTCATCCAACTTGCCTTTGCCACTTTTACCACAGGAAACAATAAAAAAAGCAAAGATAAGAAAAACGGCAAATAATGTTTTTTTCATTTTTCCACCTTCATTATTCATTTTATTAAATCCCGTCTATTATATCCTGTGTTATGGTAATTTGAGCACTGTATGCAAATTGTCCCCCGGCTATTACAAGAGAAATTCTATCCCCGACAGAAATTTCAGATACATCGACTTCTAGTTCACTATCGCTTTCCCCCTCGAACACACCGTTAAAAAACCATGAATGGGTATAACCTTCAGTGTGATCGTAAGACGAACTGAAAGTTCTAATGTCTCCATCAGCCGACCATTCTATTTCAAGATCTTCATCAGGGATCATGTCATCTGTTTCGATCGTTACACCGATTTCACCTTTGTCATCAGGAATTTGTCTGTCATCATGATAGACCGTGATAGTTATGTTTGCCACATCTACAACAACAAGAACAGCATCACCGGGCTCTGCTGAAATTGCCAGATTTTTATTGCCATGACCATCATCTACCAGAGCGGCACCGATAATTGTCCAGGATATAGCCTCAAAATCCCAGCAATCCCAGTTGTTATCATTACAAATTTTAAACTGGATTTCACCGTCAACGGCATCTGCTATCAGAAGGTCGCTGTCAGGAGAATCAAAAGATATAAAATCGGTTGCAGGATCCCAAGTATTATATGTTCCCGGAAGATAAAGAGGAGAGTTTGTTGCATATTCCGTATGATTCCTGAACCAGAATTCAAGGTCACCGCTATTAAGTTCTCCCACCCTTTCTTCAGGATCTTCAGGCTCGGCACCACCTTCAACAAAATCTTCTTTGGTAAGCTCAATTGTGCCAACTGTGATGATATTTGAAAAAACATTTACAACTTCAATAACAGAAGAAATAAGTTCTTCTTCACTATTAAAAAGCAAAAATCTTACAAGATGGGAACCGGCATCAGCAGGATCGATTTCATAAAGTATCTCATAGCTTGCCAGATCAAAATCATCTTTCAAGTCACTCCATTCAACATCACCTATCATCCTTCTTTGTGCTGTAATTTTATCAACAGGATACTCAAGATCATCGGGCCATTTTAAAGTTATTGCAAAAGCTCCGGGGCCACCATCTGACGAAGGATAAACCCTGACAGTAACATCTGTCTTGCTGCCCCCTGTTACTGTAATATCTTCAGCTTCTCCAAAACCTATCATCTCTTCACTATCATTTTCTGCCGAAACCATAACTTTATAGTCACTTCCCGGTTCCAGATCATCAAAAACATATTCATCTCCAATATTTTCCGGATATATAATGACTGGCTCTTCAAGCAGCGGAACACCTCCTTTTAAAAGGACCACAGCATACCGGTCTATCTGATCTGCCCACTCAGAAGGCCAGATAGTTTTTGTAATACTATGCCCTATGGTGATAGATATCATTCCCGGCTCATCAGATTCAGCAGGGTCAACCTCGCTTGATGAACATCCGGAAAGCAGAACTGAAACCATAAAAAGAACTGTTAAGATTAAAAACAACTTTTTCATAAGAGAACCTCATTTTTGCACAAATAAATAATGCCCTAAGATTATATCACAATAGAAATTTATGTCAAAAACTATAAGGTAGTGGAAAAAATATTTTTTCTGGCAAACACTATCAATGCATGGTATATAAAACTGTTTATGCGTCCCGAAAACACCAGGAGGATAACAGCTTGAAAAAACTGGCTCTATTTATTTTTTCAGGTAGCGGGAACACGAGATATCTTGCTGAACTTTTTAAGAGCAACCTTTCTCAAAGTTTCAGTGTTGAAATAAAAGAAATTGATAAAATTATAAGGAATATTGATCCCTTTGATAATGATTTTGATATGGCGGGCTTTATTTATCCTGTTCATGCACTGAATGCCCCTTCCATTTTTTACGATTTTATAAAAAATTATCTTACCGATGGAAATGGTCGTTCCGCTTTTGTAGTGAGGTCTCCGGGAGACCCTTTTTTTGATGGGGGAAGCTGCAAAGAAGTTGCAAAATCCATTCAGAAAAAAGGGTATGAAGTATTCCATGAAAGCATGATCGTTATGCCTGTAAATATTTTTTTAAGATATAAAGACCCTTTTATCAAAGAGATCCTTGAAGCAGCAAAAAAAAGGGCGAAGGCTGTACGCCGCGAGATCGCATCACTTACACCGGCAAAACAAAACGCCTCTTTTCTGCTTAGACTTATCACATTTATTGCAAGCAGAATTGAAAGTTTCGGAGCTCCCCTCTTTGGTAAAGATCTTAAAGTGAAAAACAATTGCACAAAATGTGGTAAGTGTGCAAATGATTGCCCGACTCAAAACATCTCAATGATTCCTGACAAACCCCGTTTCGGGTGGAAATGCATAATATGCATGAGATGTATCTACGGTTGTCCCGTGAACGCCATAAACCCTTTTGTTTTCTCCTTTTTCAAATTAAAAAAATGGTACAACCTCAAAAACATTGAAAGTGAAAACATCAATAATGCAGAGACAGAGTACAGAAACAGAAAATTTTATAAAATGTTTGAAAAATACCTGAAAGATAAATATTCAGCTAAAAACCATCGAGAAGTTTAACTATCAGGCTTGTTATCTGCAATTGTTGTTGACCCGCCAATGGTTATATCACTTGCAAGATCCTCTGCAATTGACATGAGAAGTTCAGGGTTGTCTTCTATTGTGAAATCGCCATCAACTTCTTCAAGAGCTGAAAAATCAAAATTTTCAAGCAGATCATTATGCCCCACATCAAAAGATCCGCCAACTGAAATCAGGTGTCCAGCATCCAGAAAAGTCATTTCATCGTTATTATGTATTCTGAAATCTCCACCAATCGAAGAAACTCCTTCGGGGATGACCAGTATTTCAAAACCGCAGCTTGAAATCTGAAAATTTCCATTGACTTCATAAAGATCAGTCGCATCAAACGATACAAGCTTATGATTATGGGAAAGCTGAAAATGATTGCCGACCGTTTCAAGAGCCGGAATGCTGAAGGAACTTAATTCGTCATTATCTGTTACTCTGAAATCATTTCCTACCGTAGTAAGAGCATTCGCTTCAAACATAAAATCGGCACTACTATTGTAAGTTACTCTGAAATCATTTCCTACCGTAGTAAGAGCATTAACAAAAAATGATTCCAGTGAATAATTGTTGTTAGAAACCTGAAAATCTTCTCCGACATCAACAAGAGAATCAAAGTTGAATGTAACAAGAGAATTATTACTGCCGACTCTCAGACTTCCTTTTACTGACTCAAGGGCATCTGCGTTAAAACTTTCAAGATCACTATTATCTCCAATTCTAAAATCTTCTCCGACAGACTCAAGAACCGGAACATTTAAAATTTTAAGGCCATAGTTATAATAAACTACAAAATCTTTTGATACTTTTTTTAAAAGGGGAAGGTTTACTTCGACCAGAGAAGAGGACTCAACAATAAGAAGAGAACCTGTTATAATCTCACATTCTCCTATAAGCTCAACATCATCTGCATAGTAGTCGCCGACACATACTGTGTCACCCGTGTCACCTGTATTGCCTGTATCACCTGTGTCACCCGTATTGCCTGTATTGCCTGTAT
>SLOD01000044.1 GCA_007132725.1 Candidatus Sumerlaeota bacterium | reverse complement strand
ATAAATGAAAGCTTAAGAGCACTTATGTCAAGAAGCCTGAAAGATGAACTTAATACATTCGGAGGTTAGAAAGCATGGTCAAGGTACTTCTCAATGGTGGTGCAGGAAAAATGGGAAAGTCTGTTATGGCATTGTCAGAACAGTATGACGGTTTTGAAGTGGAGTGCTGTGTGGACGCTCTTCCCGGATTTAAAAAAGTCGGGGACATAGATCCATTAAAAATAGATGCTGTTGTCGATATAAGTTCTCCCGATGGTTTTAAGACATCATTAAAATGGGCTGCAAAAAACAGGAAGCCGTTTGTTTCGGGTACTACGGGACTTCAGGCAGTTGACTATCAGCTTCTTGATTCAGCTGCGGAGATAATTCCTGTTCTTCATACATCAAATTTAAGCAGAGGAGTCAATATACTGTTCGATATTTTAAAAAACACAGCTTCTTTAACAATGGATGCCGATGTTGAGATCATAGAGATACATCATAATAAAAAAAAAGATGCTCCCTCAGGTACTGCACTTGAACTGGGCAAAATTATTACACAGGAACGGATATCAAAAAATTTTATACCGACTTACGGAAGATCAGGAATAACAGGAGAGCGGTGTCCGGAAGAAATAGGATATCACAGTGTCCGTTGCGGAGATGTTCCTGGTGAACATACGGTGCTTTTTGCATTTGAGGGTGAAAGGATAGAAATAACACACAAAGCTCTTACAAGAGATATTTTTGCAAGAGGAGCTATACATGCCGCGATATTCCTTGCCGGTAGATCTCCAGGCAAATATTCAATGAACGATGTTGTGTCACAGTAACTCTGGATCTGCATAATATTTTAGATAAAAAATGACTGGCTACCCGAAATAAGGCGAAGTCCGGGCAAAAGTTACTACATCTACCCGCCTGGCTCCATTTTTTTTCAAAAGTTCCGCAATAGTGTTGATAGTAGAAAAGGTAGTGCAGACATCATCCACAAGTAAAAAATTTTTTTCTTTTACATTTTTTCTTATCTGAAAGGCTCCTTCAAGATTTTTTAGTCGTTTGTCGTATGTGAGTGATGCCTGAGGCTTTGTATGCCGGGTTTTTTTTATAATATTTCTCTCCAGCTCAAGATGGTATTTAAGTGCTACTTTTTCGGCTATTATTTCTGACTGGTTGAATGTTCTTTTAAGTTTATCAATAAAGCCCATAGGAGGAAAAACAACTGTTTTAGGTGACAGTTTTTTATTTTTCAACAGGTCAGCAAAGTGATCTCCGATAATAGAGGCGTAGTGTCTGTTTTTTCCATATTTCATTATTGAAATTACATGTGATACGGAACCACTGTAAATATAGGGGGAGAATATAGAGTCAAATTCGATCTTTCTGCCGGCACATAGATTACAGCCATTAACCCCGTCGACAACTGAAAATCCGCCGCATCTGCAACATTTTCTAACTAGTTCCAAAGCGAATCTTGAACATTTTTCACAGAAAATAGAATCACTGTCAAAGTGGCTTGAACAGATAAGACAGCTTCCGTAGAACATCTTTCACCATGAAAAATTTCTTCAAAAAATAAGCGTAAAAAATTTTTTTTACAAAAATAGAGATTAGAAAAGTTGAAATTTGATGTAATTAAAAATTACAGATCGATTTCTGCAAGATCAAGCTCAAGACATTTTCCACCGATCACAGGAATTGATTCATAGGTTTCACTCATAATGTTAACTTCAATAAGCCTGAGGTTTTCGATGGATGCTTTAACATTCCCTGCAACGGGAGTAAAGCTTTCAACTTCAATAGTCCCTTTCTGTTGGAAATATATTCTACCGACACTTGTTTCTGTCAGATCTTCGAATATGAGAATACACTGATCGCAATCAGTGTAGTTTGTGCCTGTCAGGTCATATGTTGTAGTTAGCGGTGTGTTATAGAACTCAAGAAAAAATTCATCATCAATTGAGTCATCCCCGGTATTTGGAGAGTAAATTCCGGAGTAGGAGTAATAGTTATGATCAGCATGGATCGTGTCAATGCTGATCTCATCAAGAGTTACTGCAATACAGTCATAATCAACACAAGCTGTTCCTTCTTCATTGCATGTTTCATCAATATCAGGACACCCTTCTCCGCATTCTCCGCCACAACCGTCATCTCCGCATATTTTTCCTTCGCAGTCAGGTTCACATATAAGTTCCCAGGAAAAATCTTTTATTTCATAACACTTTCCTCCGGGAACAGGAGTTGATGTATATGAAGCCGGATTTATAGTTACTTCGATCATTTTTACTGTCAAAGTACCATTGTTTTCAAAAGTACCTTCTTTGACATCACTTATAGTGAGAGTTCCGCTTGTTTGAAAATAGGTTTTTTGAAAACCGTCTTCTTGCGTATAGTCTTCATAGATGAGAACACATTCGGTACATTGCGCATAGTTATCATTTTGTCCGGTACCGAGATCAAAAGTTCCTGTAGAAAGAACATCCTGTGCCGGTCCGTCAGTTTTGTAAAACTGGATCGATATAATGTCGGAAAGGTTAGGATCTCCTATATCTGTAATTAAAGTTCCCTCCATCATTGAGTATCCCGGAACAAGATAAATTTCTTCAACTTCTAATTCAATGCAATCTCCGGAATCCCCGGTATTTCCAGTGTCTCCAGTATCTCCAGTATCTCCAGTATCTCCTGTGTCTCCAGTGTCTCCAGTGTCTCCAGTATTTCCGGTATCTCCAGTATCTCCGGTATTTCCGGTGTCTCCAGTGTCTCCAGTGTCTCCAGTATTTCCGGTATCTCCAGTATCTCCGGTATTTCCGGTGTCTCCAGTATCTCCGTTGTCATCATCCTTTCCACATGAAACTGTAAAAAATAATCCACAGATCATAGTTGCGACTACTAAAAATCTTTTAATTTTCATAAGAAACCTCACTTAAATAAAGTTGACTTGAGCATTATATTGTTTTTTAAGGTTTAAATAAAGTTTTATTAATAACCCCTCCCCCCAAAAAAAAATTTTCAGTTGATTTCAGTTCCCCAAATCTTTAACAAGGGGACTTAATTCTCCCCCTTGTCAAAGGGGGTCGGGGGGATTAACTGCGGACTCCGTCAGCTACTCTTCAAACGGACAAACTCCTGATTCATCACAGTAATATATATCTCTGTTATTGGTAATGAATGTAAGATGATTTCCGACTATGTTCCCCCTTCCGGGATAGTTCTGTATCCCTTCCATGTTGTGCCATTCCCAGTCTTTTGATGAGGCGTATTTGAATTCGGTTTTTGGTCCGTCTTTCCCTTCTCTCACCTCGATAAAAACCCAGTTTCTACCGGAAAATGGAGGACCCGGGAAAAAAGCATTATGATCTTTATTATCATAAATAAGTTCATAATAATATTCTCCGTCTTTCTTCAAAATAGACACAACAAACCCTCTGTAGCCAGGGTTCGACCCCGGATAAGAATCAGCGACAAGGGTAACATATCTTCCCTCATTGTAATCTAGAAGACCTTTTACTTGTCCAATATTAAGATATTCATCTTTTTCAGGATCATATTCGGTTGCTCGTCCACCTCCGCTACCAGCAAAATCCATACCTGCCACACCGTCACTCATACCGTGTGACCATACTATACCCATATTGGCACTATAGTTGTTAACTGACAACCATCTGTCACATTTGCTGTTGAACGATTCGAGATTCGCATTGGCTTTCATATCAGGAAGCTTGCAGGGCCACGGATAGCATTCTCTTTTAGATGTCTGCTCCGGATCAGCTTTCTGCGCTGCAAGATATTCCTGATACCTCTCCCAGTTTTTCCATTCCCATATATTTCTGACACACTGAGGATCGTTTTCCGTCGGTGTATCACATCCGGGACGGCAGAAGGTTGCCCTTCCATTCTTATCTTTAAACGGGAAAGGTGTCTTTATAACATTTTCATTATATCGAAGATCAAGACATTCAACGACAACCTCTTCATCCGGAACATCGGGAACTTCGTCGGGTTCTTCATCAGGCTCCTCATCAGGGATCTCATCAGGAACATCTGCCTTTTCATCAACTGTTTCATCCACCGTTTTTGTATCAGGGACTTTGTCAGTATCAGGAACAACATCTCTGTCTGTTTTCTGTTTGTTTGAGTTGCATGCAGTACAGGACATCAGTATGGTAAATATGAATATCAGCAGTTTCATCTATTACCTTTTATTCAAAGTTCTTTCTGATTTTAACAGATTATGGATTTAATGCAAATGGAAGTTTTTTGAGAAATTAGAAAAGCAAGGGGAGGGAAACAATTAATTTTCAGGCTCAATCATTTTTGTTTCCCTTT
>SLOD01000120.1 GCA_007132725.1 Candidatus Sumerlaeota bacterium | reverse complement strand
GGCTGCATCATGATAAAGTCTATCAGAAATTCATTTTCATTAAATGTTATGGCAAATGAATTCGAATAACTGCCTGATGCTACATCATCGTTTTTGATCCTGAGCTGAATGTTCTTTTTGTCAGCTCCCTGCTGTTTGTTGACTTTCTCCATTTTACTCTCCATCATCAAAATGTCTGCTCTTTACACTACAATAAAACCTCTGTCGTTGTCAAGAACGGGAATTAAACTTCATTTTTAAATTCAACTCGATATAATGTTTGAAGTTTGTTTATTATAATACAGATGGAGGCACAAATGAAAAAAAATTCCTTGATAATCTTACCTCTTGCAGGATTGGCTATTGTTTTTTTCTTTGTTTTTTTCAACCGTCAGGAAAAAGAGATTACGCTGGATCAGTACCTGGCAAGAAAAGCAGTGAATTTAAGTGAGGGAAATGATCTTGATAAACTTATTGAAAAAGCTTCAGACAAGAGACTGGTTTTACTTGGAGAAGCAAGTCACGGAACACACGAATATTATAAGTGGCGTGGAAAAATAAGTAAAAGGCTGATTTCAGAAAAGGGTTTTAATTTTATACTTGTAGAAGGAGACTTTGCATCTCTTTATGAGTTAAACAGGTATGTCAAGGGTATAGACAAAGACTCCTCTTCTGCTATAGATGTGCTTAGCAAATTGGATCGATGGCCTCAATGGATGTGGGGAAATCACGAAACTGCAAAACTGGCACAGTGGCTGAAAGAGCACAATAAAAACCTTCCTATGGAAAAAAGAGCGGGTTTTTACGGCATGGATGTTTATGATGAGTGGAGATCAAAAAGAGTTGTCATTGATTTTCTTAAAAATAAAGATTCTTCTCTTTATGAAAAAGTAAAGGAACTGTATTCCTGTTTTTTTCCTTATGAAGATGATAGCTGGGAATACGCTGTAGCCGTAAGGAACGGAGTCGTGAATTGTTCCGAAGAAAGCCAAAAAGTTGTTGAAATTATAGAGGGCAACCGCTCTTTACTTTCCGACTTAAGTGAAGATGATTACTTTTATCTTCTCCAGAACTCTTATGTCGTTAAACATGCAGAACAGTTTTACAGAAAATCGGTTGCGGGAATGCGAAGTGATTCCTGGAATGCAAGAGTTTACCACATGCATAAAAGTGCAAAAAGATTGCTTGAATTATATGGAGACGACTCAAAAGGCATCGTGTGGGCACACAACACTCACATTGGAGATTCTTCATTTACCAGCATGATAGAGGCTAATCAGGTTAATATAGGACAGCTGTCAAGAGAACATTTGGGAGCTGACAATGTCTTTCTGGTGGGATTTACTACATACAAAGGAACTGTTCAAGCCGGGGGAAGCTGGGGTTCACGACGGGAAGTAATGACAATTCCTGAAGCTCAGGAAAACAGCATAGAAGATATACTCTACAGGACTGGAAAGAGCTCTTTCTATCTCATATTTGATGAAAAAGACAGAGAACACGAGGAGATGATGACCCCTCGCGGAAATCGTGCCGTAGGTGTAGTGTATAACCCTGCGGCTGAGCCAAGACAATATGTGCCTACAGTAGTACCGAAGCGTTACGATGCTCTTGTGTTTTTCAAGGAAACAAAAGCTCTTGATCCGATTAATTAAATAAATAAAAACAATCAAAATCTGTGAGATTTTTTATATTTCAACATACTAAGTTGAATTTTTACTATTCACAAAGTATAATTCTGCCCGTTTGAAGCTCTCTACACAATGGAGGTTGCATGAGACTGAAAGTTATTGATTCACAAAGATGTGTCGGATGTCAAAGTTGTATGTTTGCATGTTCAAGAAGATTCGGACAAGCCGGGCTTGCTAACACTTGCATGAATGTCGTTTCAGCAGGCGGTATGTCAAAAGGGTTCAAAGTTATTGTCTGTAGAGCATGCAAGGAGCCGCCATGTGCAAAAGCATGCCCTGTGGATGCGTTTGTTGTAAATCCGAAAGGTGGAATAAAACTGAAACCGGAACTCTGTGTCGGATGCAAGAACTGTATTGATGCATGTATTCTCGGTGCTATCCAATGGAACGAAGAGACGGCAAAACCTCTTGCATGTATCCAGTGCGGACTCTGTGTGAAGTATTGTCCTCACCATGTAATTGAAATAGTAGAACATTAGGAGGTCGAAATGAAAATTGAAAATTCTTTTTCCAAAGTACTTTATATTGACCTCTCTAAAAAAACATTTTTTGTTGAGGAGAGATATGACCTGTTTTCCAAATATCTTGGAGGTACGGGTGTTGCAACACAACTCCTCAAAGAAAACTGCAAAGAGGGAGCTGATCCTCTGTCGGAAGATAACACTCTCGTTCTTGCAGTAAGTCCCTTTGCAGGAGTTTTTCCCCTTGCTTCAAAAACTGTTGCGATGTTCAAATCACCTCTCACTGGCGATCTGGGTGAAAGTCATGCCGGAGGAAGGAGTGCAATTTCAATAAGGAGTACCGGCTATGGAGCCATTGTAATAAACGGTAAAAGCTCCGTCCCCGTATATCTTTCGATCCATAACGGGAAAGTAAGGTTCAGGAACGCATACACTTTATGGGGAATGAGAAGTTGTTTTCAGGCCGGAGCCATCATAAGAGAAAGAGAAAGCGGATCAGGAATAAGAGCTATAATGAGAATTGGCAAAGCGGGAGAAAACGGAGTAGCATACTCTGCCGTTACAACTGAAACATATAGACATTTTGGAAGACTTGGCATGGGTGCGGTTATGGGGTCGAAAAACCTTAAAGCACTTGTTGTTTCAGGAAAAAATTCAATTCCACTTGCAGATAAAAAACTTTATCGTGAAGTTTATAATGAAATATATGATGCCGCTGTAAAGTCTGATGTGATGAAAAAATACCACGATATCGGAACATCAGGGAATGTTCTTTCTTTACAGAAGATCGGTGCTCTTCCTACAAAAAACCTTCAGGAAGGAAAATTTGAAAAGGCAAAAGAAATTGACGGGGTACACATTGCTGAACACTAT
Source organism: Candidatus Sumerlaeota bacterium (assembly GCA_007132725.1). GTDB lineage: Bacteria > UBP6 > UBA1177 > UBA1177 > UBA1177 > SLGQ01. The sequence goes on along the minus strand of SLOD01000120.1, from coordinate 1,312 downwards.
CTTGGCAGAAGAGTCGCATGTGCCCACTGTCCTGTAGGCTGCATTCATATCGCAAACATCAGAGAACCTCATCCCAACGAACCTTATTTCTATAAAACTGCTCAGGTGAGTTATGATTACGAACTTCTTTTTGCACTTGGCTCAATGCTTGGAATAGGTGATGAAAAAGGGATGCTTAAACTTATTGATGAAGTTGAAGCTTACTGTCTTGATGCAATGTCAACCGGGGTTGTACTTGCATGGACGACTGAAATGTATGAAAAAGGGCTTATAAACATCGAACAACTCAATGGACTTGAGCTGAAATGGGGAGACTGGGAAACATATATAAAAACAGTTGAACAGATTGTCAATCAACCTAACGATTTTTACAAAGCTCTGGCAAAGGGTGTGGCTCACGCTTCAAAAATTTACGGCGGGGAAGATTTTGCACTTGCGTTTGGCAAAAATGAAATGCCGGGATATCATACAGGTCCCGGATGTCATATCGGATATGCCATAGGAACAAGGCACTCTCACCTCTGTAATGCAGGATACTCTCTTGACCAGAAAATGATAGTTGACGGAACAAAAGAGACACCTCAATCAATTGTTGACAGCCTTATGAAAGAAGAAAAATGGAGACAGATACTCTCTTCTTTGAATCTCTGCTTCTTTGCAAGAGGCATCTATACTATGGATGTCATTAAAAGAGGCTTGAAATCCGTAGGATTCGATCTGACAGAAGAAGAAATAAACAGTATCGGTGAGCAGATCTATGCAGAAAAATATTCTTTCAAATTCCGGGAAGGATTCTCTTTTGCAAACCAGAAATGGCCCAAAAGAATATTTGAAACAAAATCCCCTTCAATCGAATTTGACCCAAAATTCATGGATGAAGCACTTGCTTATGCAGAAAAAAAGATAAGAGAACTGCTTTAAGTACAAATGAACTTCTGAAAAAAACTTAAAACAGCCTGATACTCAACGAGGTGGTTTATGTCTAAAACAATTGTCGTTGTGGAGAAAGTATTTGTCAGTTGACAGTATCACGGTTTTCTCATTTTCTTTGTCTTTTTAACAAAAGGACATATAATTTTCCGTTTTTGGTAAGGAATGAATAAAAAGGTAAAAGATGACAAAAGTATTAAAACCGAAAAAAGCTCTCAACAAAGCATTTTTAAAGGTAAAGCCCGGCAGAACTGAAATTGAAAGATTTAAAACTAATTTAACAGCTTTGCTTGAACGAATTAATGATTCAGAGAGCGAAGAATTTCATAAGAACCTTGTAATTGATTTTTTAAAGAAAACCTACTACGACCCGAACCATTTT
>SLOD01000121.1 GCA_007132725.1 Candidatus Sumerlaeota bacterium | reverse complement strand
CGCAAAACAGAATTTTTGAAAGGATATATGGCTGGGCTTGGCTGCTCCGGCTTCAGGGAGAAATCCTGGTATCAAAAGAAGCAAATGCCAAAAACTGGGGAACAGCTCTTGAGCCGCTTGTTAAAATCATTCGCAACAGGTCAATTGACTACTTTAACATTCTGCCCAAACCTGTAAGACCGGGGTTTCACCCAAACACTGCTTTTGCTATGGATCATATTTTAAAATATGCTGTTACGGCAAACGACAAAGAGCTTACGGCAACAATAAAAACAAGAGCTCTCGATTTCTACCAAGACGACATAAACTGCCCCGCAGCTTATGAACCGAGCGGGGTTGACTTTATTTCACCATCTCTTGCAGAAGCTTACCTTATGTCTCAAGTTATGGAACCGGAGGTGTTCACTAACTGGCTTGACAAGTTTCTTCCTCCTGTTAAAAGTAGAGAATTCGAGCCCCTTCTTACATCGCCTCATATTTCTGACTACAAAGACTATGTGATAGGACATCTTGTGGGTCTTAACTTTCAAAGAGCATGGGCATACGGTGGTATTGCAGGCATCCTCAGTGAAAAAGATGCAAGAAAAAAACTGTTTGAAAATCTTTTTGCAACTCATCTTCTTGAAGGAATTAATGGAATGGATAAAACCGGATACGGTGGAGAACACTGGCTTGCAAGTTTTGCAACCTATGCTCTGACATTTCAAATTACTTAAAGATACATAAACTTATCACCATCTTCCCTGTAATCCGGCGGCAAAACCATCTCCGTAGGGAAAGAAATAAAAAGAAACTCTATCGGTTTTTTTGTTTTCAGGAACCAGAGCATCCCAGATCAGGAGAGTAACACCTCCTGCAATAAAAACGGAGCCTGCTATGTAGCCGCCTATAGAAAGACCTCTCCATGTTTTAAACTTATCTTCGCCTTCTCCGGTATTATCAAAGTCCTCCTTTGCAGACTTCATCTGGACATGTGATATTATACCACCCGCCATAGCAAGTACCCCGACTGAAGCAAAAGTCCAGCCCGACACTTTTTTCCACGAAACAGAAGCAGGAGTTGATACATCCTCTAAAACTTTTGCCTGCTCGGAACTTTCTTCAAGACACTCCTTGTCATTGAACAGTTCACATACAATGGGAGTCACAGATTCAACGAGGTCATTCACCTCTCCTTTAAATCTTTTTGTAATTCTCGATCTCACCTCTATTTTTCGAACATCAACCAATTGAATGGTAATGATCCAGTAGTCTCCCATTTTTGAAAGAGTACCGGAAACCGAAAGAGGTGCTCCAAGTGCCGCTCCAATTTCCGCAATACAAACATTGTCCTCTGCTCCACAAGCTATTCGCATTGTTTCACCGTCAATCACAGCACGCATTTCAGCTTCACTTATCACCTTACTTTTAGAAACGGTTTCTACTTCTCCGGTAAGAATTGAACTGATGGCTGCCGCCTCTTTCTCCGAGACTCCAGCCTGCGGAACAATGTTCCATATGACAATTTTCTCTTCTGCAAAAACTGAACCGGTAAGCAAAAGGAGAAATGTCCAAGCATAAATAGCTCTTAGCATTATATTGCCCTCTGTTAAATTATTTATTAAAAAACATCCTCTCATAAAATATACAAATTATTATCTAATATGTCAAAAATTAGACTTTCTGTTGTTTTCATATCCCTGACAATTTTAAACATTTGCCAAAGGGCTTAACGGCTCCCCTGTTTTTTCAACCTTTTTAGTAATGAGCGATACCACTATCAGTGTGATGAAACTCAGTGGCATTGCAATTATTGCGGGTTGTCCAAGCGGAATCCATGCATCAGCTTTTGAATATCCGTATATCTCAAACATTTCAGGTCCCATGAGAATTATGCCCATTGATGTAAAAGTACCGACAAGTATGGAAGCAATGATTCCTTTCGATGTTGTGTGTTTCCAGAAAAGAACCATTATAATAGCAGGAAAATTGGCTGAGGCGGCAACAGCAAAGGCAAGTCCCACAAGAAAACCGACATTAACTCCCCGGAACAGTATGCCGAGGATCACTGATAAAATTCCAACCGTTATCGCAGTGGTTTTTGCAGCTATAACTTTTGTCGTACCAACCATTTTTCTTCTGAAAAATTTGTCCATCAAATCATTTGAAACAGCTCCTGATGCTGCAACAATAAGCCCTGAAACCGTTCCAAGAACCGTTGCAAAAGCAAGGGCTGTAACAATTGCAAAAAGGACTTCACCGAAGCTTCTGGCAAGAAGAGGGGCGGACATATTGTCTGAAAGCGGGTTCAGTACCCCGTTAGCGACTGCACCGAGTCCGAGAAAAAGAGTAAGTATATAAAAAAGACCTATGGATCCTATTGCAACGACAGTAGATCTTCTTGCGGCAGTAGCATCTTTGACAGTATAGTATCTTATCAGAACATGTGGTAATGCGGCAGTACCAAAAAACAAAGCAAGCATCAACGAAATAAAATTCAATCTCCCCCATCTACTTCTTCCAGTGATGTTGAAATGTCCTCCCGGACGCATCATTACATTGCCGGGAACAGTTTTGTGGTAGAACAGCGTTACTTCACTATCTTGGTGATTAACAGTAGAAATTACAGGAATTTCAAAAAGAGTCCCCGGGTCAGCCAAAATAGAAAGAAACCTCAATGGTCCTACAGGGCCTTTTGTACCACTGTGTCCTGTTCTTTCTCCAAACTGAGAAATTCGACCCATCGCATAAAGTATGTTGTCTCTGTCTGCCGGTGCTCCATTTACAAAAAAATCTCCTTTTGAGGTTCTTGTAATATTTTGTGTTTCACGGAGAAAAGAAATGTCGTTTCCGGAACCTGTTTCAAGCTTCCACCAGCTTTTGTTATCGGCACTATGTTCTTGTACCAACACCCATTCCCCGAAACTTTCAACAATATCAAATCCAGCTTCATAAAAGTTTTCATCCATCATTTTTTCAATATCAAAAGGCATCGTTCTTAGCAGAGGACGGTCTGCAAATTCTCCCCGGACATTGACATTTTCCGGCATTGTATCAACTCCCCTCATAAGAACAGCTCCGACAAGAAGAGAGGAAAAAGTGATCAGCATTCCGGCTTTAATAAACTGAACATAGGTCGTTGATGACATTCTGGCACTTGCCACAATTACAATGACAACTAAACCTACAAGGATAACTCCCCAGTGATAAGGAATGCCAAGCAGAGGTTCTATCAAAACTCCTGCTCCCACCATCTGGGGAACAAGGTAGCACATACTTATAACGAGTGTGCTTATACCAGCCGCAAGATGTATCGTTCTTGATTTGAAGCGTGATTCAAGAGCGTCCGCAAAAGTATATTTTCCAAGTCTCCTCATGGGTTCTGCTACTACAAAAAGAGCAACTACCCATCCTGAAAGGAACCCTATGGAATATAGAAAACCGTCAAAACCTTTAAAAGCTATCATTCCGCAAATTCCGAGAAAAGATGCGGCAGACAGATATCCGCCTGTCAATGCGATTCCATTAATGAACCAGTGGATTTGTCCTCCGGCGACAAAAAATCCTGATTCAGTTTTAGTTTTTTTCCCTATAAAGTAAGACAACCAGAAAAGAAAAACTACAAATCCCACAAAAATAATGATGGCTGTCATTTCAAGCCTCCATCTTCAGTTTTCTTTGAGTTTCTTGCTACTGAAATTTCTTTTGTAGTACATGCGATGCTGTATATCATCGCAAGAAAAAGTGCAAACACTATCAGACCAAGCCCGTAAAAAGCCGCAAGATTGAGTCCGAAAGGCATCACAGTGTCCATTAAAGTGACATCATAAACCGAAATTACAACAAAGCCTGTGTAGGCAAAAGCATAGATCACACACAATACAATACCCAACCGCTGTTTAAAAAGTACAGCCTCATCAGCTACTACTTTCCCACTGTTTGACCTCTCATTCATGTACAATTCTCCTTTCCCTGAAACAAATAAGAAAACTATTTACCTGAAAATGATATTTGTTATCGATTTTTTGTCAAAAAAACAGGGATGGTCTTTTAAGATGGGTGAATAAATTTTTGGCTACTCAACCTCTTATTCAACTGACATTTTTTCTTTGTTGAATATTTTCCAAACAGCATATAGCGGTATTGAATGAATAGTTCCTGCTTTTGAGAAATTTCTTTCTGAAAAATGAAATCCTGCATCAGAGTTGGTTTTTTCTTTCAAAAACTGACTTATACTTTTCATTTTCCCTGCTGCTCCGCTTTTTACTTCTATGGGAACGATCCTGTTTTCAAAAACATCTACGAAATCAACTTCAGCATTAGCTCCTCTTTTTTCCCTGACCCAGTAAAAAAGTT
>SLOD01000177.1 GCA_007132725.1 Candidatus Sumerlaeota bacterium | reverse complement strand
TTTTCCCTCCACGGGGTACTCATTACAAGTCTGTTTTGCGTATCTGGCTTGGCACAATTGCCTTACAGTTGCGGGACAGCACCGGATTTTCACCGGATTTCCGCAGGGAACAGACAGTTCAAGCGTTTATATACTAAAAAACTTTAATTTACAAGAAATTCCCATAAAGGGCCCCGTTTGCCTTTATTCTTCAGCCTTTTTAAAACAGAAGTATGGTCTTCTTCGGGAAAAACCCACCTTTTACCAGTGCTTTTTGCAAGCTCAAGCAATCTTTCCTTTGAAAGATCAACATTTTGGGAAAGATAGTGCTTTGAATCCATAAGATCATCATTATAGGAAATAACACCTTCTGCAACAGCTATCTCACGCAGGGAAGTACGGGGATATATTCTCATACCTATAAACGGAAAAAATACTGTCCACGGAAGTTCTTTTGATCTTTCAAATGTTTCTTTCAGAGTATCTTCCGTTTCTCCGTAACCCCCCAAAATCAGAAAATGGGCATTGTATATTTTAAGTTTATAGCAGATATCTGTCATTTCTTTTATTTCTTTAAAGCTGAATTCTTTCCCGTAACTTTTAAGAACTTTGTCGCTGAATGATTCCGTGCCCCACTCAATATGGGTAAGACCACTCTTTTTAAAAAGCTCAAAGTCTTCAAAACTTGTTCCGGCAGGTCTAAAGTATGCTCCCCACTTTACACTGATATTCCTGCTTATCAAAAGTTGAGCAATTTTTCTGTTGTACTCAGGATCCAGATTAAAAACAGAATCTGTAAAGAAGAAATAGTCATGCCCCCTTTCAACAGATCTTTCTATTGTTGAAACAACGGTTTCAGGTTCCAGAATCCTCACCGATCTTCCTTCAATTACCGGATACGAACAATATATGCAGCGATATGGACATCCCCGTTTTGTCTGAATATTCATCATCCCGCTATTTTTCCAGTAAAAATCTGACAACCTTTTATCCATTTCAAAAGAAATACCGGAAAAAAAGTTCCTTCTAATATTTGCTTTAATACCATCTTTACTATTGTAGACAAGTCCTTCTATATTTCTATGATCTTCTTTCGCTTCGAGAACTTCAAGAAGTTCACATAAAGCATCTTCACCCTCTCCCACTATGCCGAAATCACACTCTAAAAATGAAAAAAGATCTTCCGGATAAATTGAAAAACCTGAACCCCCTATAATTATGGTGCTGTTTGAGATTTTTTTCAAAGCTCTTATTATTTCACGATAACCATAAATGAAGTTTTTCTTATTATAGAAATTGACATTGTCAATGTTCCTCAAACTTACTCCGGTGTAATCCGGATTAAACGAACTAACAAAAGCAGCGAAATCCGCATCTTTGTCAACATTGACATCATAAAGCTCTATCTGAACATTTTTAAACTTCTTGGAAATCGCAGAACTGAGATAGCTTAAAGCAAGAGGATAAACAGGGTAGGGCTCCTCACACCTGTTTGCTGAAATCAGCAGTATCTTCATCGTTCCTTCCAGAAATCATGGTAATTGAACCACTGTAAAGGATATTTTTTCAACATGTCTTCAAGAGCTGTCACATAATCTTTCATCATTTCAGCTTCCGTGTCATATATTTTTCCCTCTGTAGCATAGAAGCTGTACTCTGTTCTCCCTGTTTTCATTACAAAAGTAAATGAAACCGGAACCTTGAATTTTTTGGCAAGAGTAAAAGGCCCAAGAGGAAAGTCGGCTTTTTTAGAAAAGAATTCTATTTCGGCAACTTGTGAACCTTCGACAAACCTGTCCCCATGAAGACAGACCACCTCTTTATTTCTAAATGCATTTACAAGGTCAATAAGGTAATCCAGACCTTCTTTGACAACAATAATATTTACATTTTCTCTGCCTACAGAGTTTTTTATGAACTGTTTTATTTTTTCATTTTCTACATCTACCATGACCACATTTACTTTCTTCCTGTCAAAGCGATGCAGAAAAGCTTGAGCTACCTGCCAATTCCCTATATGGGCACTCACCATGAGACAACCATTTTCATTTTCAACTGCTTTTTTTAAAACCGGTTCATCTTTAAAGTTAAAATGATACTTATCTGTCATACCCATTATAACAGCCATCCTGTCAATAATACTTTCCCCCAGTAATACAAAATTGAGATATATCGAGACTGCACTCCTATAAACACTGTATCCCTGTTTATTTTTAAAATATCCATAAAGATTTTTTACCGCTTTCGGTGCTGACACAAGGAAGTAAAGTGCCACAAAACGAAGAACAGTATATGCAAAAAAAAGTCCGCCATATTTAAGAAACAGAAAAAACAGAGTGTATCCTAAACCTCCACCTCTGCTTTTTCCAGACCATTGAGACATTTTAGAAACTATTCCTGATCTTTTTCCCGGGGTTCAAGCTTGTCGCAAACATAATTATAAAAATCTTCAAATGTTTTTATGTCAACAAAATCTTTAGCCTCAACTTTGAATCCAAAGTTTTTCTCAATGATGACAACCAGATCTACAAGGTCAAGACTATCGAGTTCAAGTGTCTCCATTAGGTTTTTATCCGGCTCAATTTCTTCCGGTTCCACCTCAAATTCTTCACTTAGGAACCCAACTATTTTACTGACAATTTCTTCTCTTTTCATGATAACTTCCCCCTTTGTTCCATTTTATTTCTTAAATTTCCTGATTATAAGTGTTGAATTTGTTCCTCCGAATCCAAAAGAATTACTTAAAACAGTGTCAACTTTAGTTTCGACAGCTTCGTAGGCAAACTTTAAAGGTTTCGCCTCATCTCCCGGCTCAGTAAGATTAATATTGGGTGCAACAAAGTCATTATTTATCATAATTATTGAATAGACAGCTTCGCTTGCCCCTGCCATCCAGCACTCATGCCCGGTCATTGATTTCGTACTGCTGACAAAAGGTTTATGATCTCCAAAGGCAATGTCTATGGCTTTTGCTTCATTCATATCCCCGACAGGTGTTGCTGTGGCATGTGCATTGACATAATCAATATCTTTTATATCAACACCGGATTGATGCAGAGACATTTTAAGAGATCTTAAAGGTCCCTCAACATTGGGGACAGAGATATGGCTCCCGTTTGAAGAAAATCCATACCCTATTATTTCGGCCAGTATGGGAGTTCCTCTTTTAACAGCACTTTCATAACTTTCAAGTATGAGAGAAGCCGCCCCTCCACTGGGAACAAGACCATCACGATCAATATCAAAAGGTCTGCACGCTTTTTCCGGCTCATTTTCTCTCGTAGAAAATGCACTCAAGCCATCAAAGCTTGCCATAGAATGATAGTTTACCTCCTGTGCCCCACCACAGAGAACAACATCCTGCAATCCGGACCTTATCATAAAATATCCTATACCTATTGCGTGGGAACCGCTTGCACAGGCACCACTTACAGTAAAATTTATTCCTTTAAGCTTAAAAATTGTAGCAAGATTCATTGTTACAGTTGAATTCATTGCCTGAAAGATGGCACCACTTCCAAGAAGCATAGTATCCTTTTTTTCTTTCATTATTTCGGCAGATTCTATAACGGCTTTAGCTGAACTGTCATTGCCGTAAAGTATACCGATCTCATTTTTTTCAAGGAAAGCATCATCTATTTTTGCCTGCCCGAAAGCCTGTTCTGTGGCAACATAGGCATAATATCCTTCGTCTGCCATACCCACTCTCTCTCTTCTTGAAAGCTTTCCTTTGAGATTTGGCATATCAACTTTGCCGGTAAGACCGCTTCTAAATCCCAGATCTTTTCTTTCTTTGTCAAAAACTATCCCTGAGGTTCCCTTGTAAAGAGAGTTCCTCACTTCATCTACCGAATTACCGATACAGGAATGTATCCCGATCCCTGTCACAACAACCCGTCTCATCAACTTTCTCCCAAGTTATTATGTGTACAGCCCGCCATTAACAGAAATAACCTCTCCTGTAATATATCCGCCATCTTCACTTAACAGAAATGCTACCACTCCTGCAACCTCTTCTGGGTTACCGAATCTTCCAAGAGGAATTAACTTACGGAAGTCTTTTTCTTCAATATCTTCTGTCATATCTGTCTTTATAAATCCCGGGGCAACAGCATTCACTGTAATATTCCTTCTGCCTACTTCTTGAGCCAGTGCTTTGGTGGCACCTATGATCCCAGCCTTGGCGGCAGCATAGTTTGTCTGCCCCGGAAGACCTTTAATTCCGGAGAGACTGGTAATATTCACTATCCTGCCTGCTTTTCTGTACATCATATCCTTTACGATCATAGCAGTTATAGAATAAAATGAATTGAGGTTCGTGTCAATAACAGAGTCCCATTCGTCATCCTCCATTGAGAAAAGAAGATT
>SLOD01000035.1 GCA_007132725.1 Candidatus Sumerlaeota bacterium | reverse complement strand
TGTCGTGTCTTTTTTCAAGATCGATCATCTCCAGCTCCGGAAACCAGAAAATCCGTATCAATATTATGAAAAGCTGTGAAAAAAGTAAAATCTTTATGTGATCTATTTTTGAGTTATTTTTCCACTTAAGTATAATTCATCCGTGATATAGACCGGAGAGCAGGTAATGATATTGAAAAAGACACTATTTATCGCAGTTCTTTTCTCTTTTTTCATTATATGTGGGCAGACAAAAGATGTTGTTGTCTGGCATTCTTACAGGGGTGCCGAACAGATCGCCCTTGAAGAGTTGAAAAACAGGTTCAACGATTCTCAGGATAAATACAGAGCTGTCCTTTTAAGTGTCCCCTATGATGCTTTTGCCAACAAACTTACAACTGCTATTCCAAGAGGTAATGGGCCTGACGGCTTTATTTTTGCTCATGAAAGGATTGGAGACTGGGTTGAAAGCGGTATTATTTCTCCTTTAGACAGCAGAACGGTCGAAGATATCCGTGATGATATAATTCCGTCAACTTTTGAGGCTTTGAAGTATAATGGCAAGTTCTGGGGATATCCGCTTGCTTTTAAAAGTGTTGTACTTTTTTACCGTAAAGACATTGTAAAAAAGATCCCGGCAAGTACCGATGAAATGATATCTATTGCAAAGAAATTTTCCGATCCGGACAAAGGTCGCTACGGACTTGCTTTTGAGGCGGCTTCTGTATATTTCGCGGCTCCTTTTCTTTATGGTTTCGGTGGTGGATTCTGTTTTGAAGAAGGAAAAACAAGAGTAACAGGTGAAGCTTGTCTTGATAATGAGGGTAACAGGGCTGCACTGGATTACATTGCAAATATGGTCAATGAACTCAAGATAGTTCCGCAGGAAGCGACAAGTGCTTTGGTTACACAGCTTTTTAATGACGGTAATGCGGCAATGGTCATAAACGGACCGTGGTTCATGGGTGAGATAAAAAAGGATGTCCCTTACGGTGTCGCTGTTCTCCCTACTGTTTCAGAAACAGGTGATATATTAAAACCTTTTTTAACGGTCGAGTCGTTCAAAATATCAAACCATAATTCCACAAATATTGAGGGTGCAAAAGCTTTCGGCAGTTTTATTGCTTCTTTTGAAGGGGCTAAACTCAGAGCTGTGACAGGAAGACAGTCCGTTGCTACTAAATCGGTCTATAAAGATCCGGAAGTAAGCGAAGATCTTATGCTCAATGTTTTTAGAACTCAGGCGGAAATAGCTGTGCCGATGAGCAACAACCCTAAAATGAGAATGGTCTGGGAACCTTTTGCCACAGCTTTAAGAAGAGTTTTAAGAGGTTCAGACAGTTTTTCCGCTCTTGAAGCGGCACAGAACCAATATATTATTTTTTCAAGGCCTCTTCCCAAAGCAAAAAGTCCGGTCGTCTATGTAATGATACTTCTTGCCGCTGCGATAGTTGGGCTCTTTTTTGTGGTAAGACAGATAAAAAAACACAAGTTCATAGATAATATTCTTAACAACCCCACTCCTTATCTCTATCTTCTTCCGGCATTTTTTTCCATGCTTGTGCTGGTTTTTATCCCTTTTGCCGTTGGAACAGCGGTTGCTTTTTTTGCCCATAAAAGCGGAGAATATCATTTTGTAGGGTTTTCCAACTTTATTTCAATCCTTCTTTCAAAGGATTTTCCCATTACTAACCCTCTTTCTTTCTATTTCACATTGGGAGTAACTGTTCTTTGGACATCGGTAAATGTGTTTTTCCATGTTTCAATAGGTCTGGCTCTTGCACTCATGCTCAGGGAACCGTGGCTGAAGATGAAGGGTATATACAGGATACTTCTTATAATTCCGTGGGCAGTTCCCAACTATATTACAGCTCTTATATGGAAAGGTATGTTTAACAGACAGTTCGGAGCCATAAACGGGATCCTTCAGACAATAGGGCTTGAACCTGTGAGCTGGTTCAGTTCGTTCTGGACATCTTTTGCCGCAAATGTAACAACAAATACATGGCTTGGTTTTCCATTTATGATGGTGACAGCCCTTGGAGCACTTCAGGCAATTCCCGGAGAACTTGAAGATGCCGCAAGTGTTGACGGAGCAAGCGGATTACAGAGATTCGTACACATAATTCTTCCTCTTTTGAAACCGGCACTTCTTCCTGCTGTAATACTTGGCAGTGTCTGGACATTCAATATGTTCAACATTATTTATCTGGTTTCCGGCGGAGAGCCTGACGGCGGTACTGAAATACTTATCAGCGAGGCATATAAATGGGCATTCCAGAGACAGGAAAGGTACGGATATGCGGCAGCTTATGCCACACTTATTTTCATAGTTCTTCTTGTTTATTCTAAAACTACCGAAAAATTGGGTAAAGAGAGTTAGGTATGGCTTTTTTTGTATTTCTAAGAACAAGTTTTTTTACCCTTATAATAATTGTGTCGTGTACTTTAATCTCTATTTTGTTTAGAGCGTTTCTTACAGAAGGTGATGTTGCAATGATATATCTGCTTGGAGTGGTAATAGTATCAAGCAGATGTTCATGGGGACATTCTATTTTTGCTGTTATGATGAGCGTTGCTCTTACGAATCTTCTTTTTGTTCCCCCTTTTTATACTTTTGATGTTGAAAGTGTCCGGTCTTTTACAACTTTTGTTGTAATGTTTCTGGTAGGTTCTTTAGTAACATGGCTTTCTATGAATTTAAGAAGAAAAGTAGAAGAGATCAGAATGAAAGAAAAAGAAAGGTCTCTTTTTTTGATGCAAAATGAAGAAAATAGAGTCAAGTCTGAAAAAGAAAAAATGAAAAATGATCTTTTAAGTGCTATTGCTCACGACTTGAAAACACCGCTTTCTTCAATTGCGGGTAATGCGACCGTACTTCTTCAGGATACATCCAAAATAAATGATACAAAAAAAGTAGAGATGCTTAAAACAATTTCAAAAGAAGCTTTCCGTTTAAACCGTCTTGTGGAAAATATCTTAAGTATTACAAAGCTGGAGTCTTCCGATTTCAATGTTAAAAAAGATTGGTATCCTCTTGAAGAGATTATCAGCTCTTCTATAACAAGGGTTGAAAAAATGTATATTGACAGGAAACTTGAGGTAAATTTTCCAGATAAGATGGTAATGCTTCTCATAGACCCTGTTCTTATTGAGCAGGTCTTGATCAATCTGCTTGAAAATGCGGCAAAGTATTCGCCGGTAGATTCTCCCGTAAAGATAGAAGTCGTTCTGGAAGATAGCTCTGTCACAGTGAGCATAATTGATAAAGGAAAAGGTGTTCCCGAAAGCAAGCTCTCCAAAATATTTGATAAATTCTATAGGTTGCATGATGGTGGTGCGAACATGGATAGTTCAGGGATAGGGTTGTCTGTCTGCAGGACAATTATAAAGGTGCATGAAGGTGATATAAAAGCAGAGAATTTTCAGAGCGGAGGTTTTATGGTTTCGTTCACTTTACCTGTTTCAGAAAAGTTTGTTGAAGACAAAGAGATTGATCTGGAGGTATAGATGTCAGTGAAATATACTATTCTCATTATAGAAGATGAGAAGCCTGTCAGAAAGTTTCTTTCCGCAGGACTTCATACAGAAGAAAGCAAAATTGTTGAAGCGGCAGACGGCAAGGAGGGAACTCTTTTTGCAACTCAATATATGCCCGATGTTATTCTCGTTGATCTTGGACTTCCGGATATTGACGGACTTGATCTCATAAAGAGCATTCGGGAATGGTGTAACGCTGCAATTATAGTCATATCCGCCCGTTGGAAAGAAAATGAAAAAGTTGCAGCTCTTGATGCAGGTGCAGATGATTATTTAACAAAGCCTTTCGGTATGCAGGAACTTTCAGCAAGGATAAGAGTCGCTTTACGCCACAAATCAAAAATGAAAGAAGGAGAACCGGAAACTTTACTGTTTGAAAATGGTTTCCTGAAAGTTGATCAGGTATCAAGGATGGTTTTTTTAAACGGCGAAGTTGTTCATTTGACACCTATTGAATATAAACTGTTGACAATTATGATAAAATACGCTGGAAAAGTGGTTACGCACAGGCAACTTCTCAATGAGGTATGGGGAGTAGAAAAAGATGATGATTTCAAACAATATGTCAGAGTTTATATGGCACATTTGAGAAGAAAGCTGGAGCCCGATCCGACATGTCCCAAGATCCTGATTACGGAAGCAGGTGTCGGTTATAGATTTGCAATAGACTGACTTTATTCATTAAAGGCGTTTTTTTATACCATTTTTATGCTCCGGTGTGATTTTTTAATAGTATTTTAATAACAGAGCTGTTTTTTCATCACTATAATTAATCAGCATTTTTGAAAGGTGTGATATGATTTTCAGGACATTAAAAGATATCATCCGTCTT
>SLOD01000116.1 GCA_007132725.1 Candidatus Sumerlaeota bacterium | reverse complement strand
AGAATACCGACAGCTATAGCAATAATATTTTTAAGAGCACCGCCAAGCTCTACACCGATAACATCTGAAGAGCGGTAAACTCTGAAGTAGTCGGTATTAAAAATACTCTGGACTGTTTTCATATCTTCTGAATTATATCCTGCAACAACAGCAAGAGTAGGCATTTTTACAGCCAACTCCCTTGCAAATGTGGGGCCTGATATAACAAAAATATTCCTATGCAAAGCTGAGGGCAACACATCTTCCGCAACCTGGTGCATAAGCTTGAGAGTACCTTTTTCAATTCCTTTTGAAGCTATCACTATAAAAGTTCCTGGAGAAAGCATGAAAGAAATATCAGAAATAGATCGTCTCAGGTATTGAGATGGAGTTGTTATTACCACTACATCTTTAGAATGCACAGCATCTTTTATATCGGAAGAAGCTTTAAGATCTGCAGGAAGTTTTATCCCGGGTAAAAAACTGGTATTTTCATTTTGAGCATTGATGCTTTCAACCACTTCCGGTTCTTTCGCCCATATTTTCACATCAAAACTTTTCCCTGCAAGTAAACCGGCCAATGCAGTTCCCCAGCTTCCACCGGATACTACGCCCACTTTCAGATTCATAATTACCCCCTGTCTGACCATTTTCAATTAATCATTTTATTCCTCAACATTTCTATGTCAAATATGGTGTTTTTTTAATATTAAAATTGACATGAAAAGCTTATTTTTTTTCGAACATAATTTTTTATTGATTTAAAATCCTTGACTCGTATAATGTTTGCCGTGATTATTCTTTTTCACTTGGAGGAGAAGTTTATGGCAAGAGTAACTGTTGAAGATTGCCTTGAAAAAGTTTCCAGCCGTCTCGAATTGATCATACTGGCAGCTAAAAGAACAAGACAGCTCCTTGACGGAGCGGAACCTCTTATTTCCAACACAAGAGGCAATAAAGAGCCGATAGTGGCACTACGTGAAGTAGGTGCCGGAAAAATTTCTCTAAAAAGAATTGAAGCTAAAACCAGAAAATTTCATCGTCGCAGACGTAAAATCGGCAGATATATCAGGTCAAGTAACGAAGATTAATGTTTGTTTTTCCCGGTTTCAACTCCAATATTGAACACAGAAACAAAACCTTCCATATCCAGACAGAAGTAAATGATGCACAAGGAACAAATAAAATTAATACCTTGGTCTATTTTTCAGGAAGGATCTTTTTTTCAAGGTCAACAGAACTTCAACAAGAGGACCTCGCAAACAGAGAAACAGCCTCTATTGCTATCAGAAGACAACACAACCGCGTCATAAGAGACCTTATTTCCGATCAACTTAAGCCTCAGGAAAACCAAGTAACAAACAATGATGAAATAGACTTTGAAGGATTTTATGGTAATGACAAAATTTATTCCTGTTATGAGAGATGTTTTGACAGTGCCTTAAAAACCTATAAAAAACTTTTACTTACAGAAGAGGATTCCGAACTGCCATGATTTTTACTCATATCCTGAGAACAACAAGCAAAAAAAGTTTGACTGTTTCCTTAAAATTTGGTAAGCAGTTGTCTGAAGATGGTTTTTGGTGTAAAATGAATAATCTTTTCTAAATAGGTAGTAAAATGAATCGTATCGCAAGCTTATTAATTGTAGTTCTCTTAGTAACATTCGTCTTTCCTGTTTATGGAGACGAAGGGGATCAAGCCGGTGGCATTAACCTTAAGGTGGGAAAATCTTTCTACTTTGAAGGTGATATTCAGGAGCAGATAGGTGACGACAAAGAGGAATCAATGGCTGAGATCATGAGAACGCCTTTTTACAGGACTACATGGTTTATCACCACTGTTTCAGTTTTAGCAATTGCCGGAGCTGCCGTGGGAATATATTTTGCCACAAGGACGGAAGAACCTGAAGGTCGTGTTATAGAGTGGTAAACTATTTAATTTTGAAATACATTGGAGGAAGTTAATGAGACGCATAATTTCTCTGCTCTTTATTATTGCTGTTGCCGGGTTACTTTTTTCGTGCGGTACGGAAAATACCGGTGATTTTAAGATCAGGCTCAGACTCCCGATTGATAATGGAGACTGCTGGGACGACTATGGTGATGACACATACTGCATCAACCCTACAGACCAGATACTGTTAACTATTTACTCAACACCTGATTTGAGGCAACCATATGAGTATACCGACAGGAGACTTTTCAGAGTAAGAAGTACCCGGGGACAGGAAGAGTTCATAAGATCTCTCAGATCCGAAAACTACTACCGTTTTTTTGTTGAAGTTACTAACGCCAACGAAAAACTTAAGCTTACTGGCGGGATTGAGGGAATATATTATGATGATAGCAGAAACTATGAGGTAAATCTTTTTCTTGGTGCCGTTGGAGACTTTGTCAGGGTGGTAAAAGACAGAGCCAACTTCGATGCTACATCGCTTAAATCATATTTCGAGTTCGGGGCAGGATCATCCGGCTCAGGAGCAACGGCTCTTAAAAACGGGAATCTTTTTCTGTCCGGAGGATACTATTACGAAGAATATATGAACAATGCAATGATCTTTGATATGCCGAATCTTACTTCTAAAGAAGTATCTCCTCTTAGAGTCCCTCTTAAAGATCATGCCGTTGCACTTTTAGAAGATGATTCCTCAACAGGTAAGGTTGTCATAGCTTTCGGAGAAGGTGAAGGCGGTTTTTCCAGTGAAGTTTTAATTTATGACCCCGAATCCGACAGATATCAGAGTCTGGGACACAAAGAACCTTTGACTATGGCAAGAGCGCTTACAATTGATGGGGAAGTGTATATAGTAGGCGGATGCACACCTACAGCTCCTCATAACAAAGTATATAAAGTTACAAAAAATGGAGAACTCACGGAATATGCCACCCTTAGACAAGGCAGATGCAACCATTCCGTAGCTGATATTTCTACAACAGATGAAGAAGGCAACATTAATGTAAGACTACTTGTTTTAGGAGGCTCTACAGACGCTAAAGGAGAAAATCCTATTGCCAATAATGACAATTTTGCAGAAATTGTTACCAACAATGTATCTAATCCCGTAAACATCGAAGACCGTAACGGTGAAGATAATGCAGAGCTTTTATCAAGAGGCCTTGTTTCTTCCGCAGCGACAAGACTTAGCTGGGATGACAGAACATACGGACCTGAGGTGGCTGTTGTTTCAGTCGGAGGTTACCTTATGGGTGGAGAAGGAGATAGCACTTTCCTTTTAACAAACCCTAATCTTTTTATTTTTACAGAAAAAGAAGGTGACCCCGATACTTGGGTATATGATATCAATGGTGCCCCTAACAGATGTGCAAGACCTTCCATTTCCGGCATTGCAGCGGGAGAAATGAGTATTTCCCAGTTTGCTGCGGTAAATTGCGGAACAGATGAAATAAGAAGAGACAGCACCGACCATCAGATCATTTTTGTCGTTCAAGTCAGGAAATCATATGATACCGAATATGAAAGAACTATTTACAGTGCTTCAGTAAGAGACACTCTTATGGAAGAAAACCGTGATCCGTTAAACGGTGTTATTATTGACGGTCCCACAACTACGAACGCTCTTGGTCAAGCTTTTGTATTTGGTACCGAATATGTGTATCAAATAAGTGGATTTGCAGTACCTGAATAATTTATCCCAAGATATTTTCCAAAACATTATTTAGTGTTGACTTCACAAACTCTATTGTTATATTTTACCGTCTTTGTTGCGGGGTATTTTTTTGAAAAAATTTCTGATACAGACTTTCGGCTGTCAAATGAATGTTTACGACAGTGAACGGGTCTCTACAATGCTCATAAACAACGGGTGGAATATGACAAAAGAGGTTTCTGAAGCTTCACTTGTCATTATAAACAGTTGTTCCGTCAGGGAAAAACCTCTGCAAAAACTTTTCAGTTGTGCAGGAAGATATCTCCCCTATAAAAAGAAATACGGTCTTAAAATTTTTATAATGGGGTGCGTAGCTCAGCAACTTGGAGATAAAATACTTGAAAAAGCTTCCTACATTGATGGAGTCTTTGGTCCGGGGGCAGAATATATGATTCCCGAAGTTGCCGAAAAAGAAATTTTCCCCTTTATATCGAACCAGACCGATCTTCTTGAAAGAGAAGAGATATTTCCTGCCAGCTCAAGAGGTAATATTTTTGGAAAATACACTTCTTATGTTACGGTCATGCATGGTTGTAACAATTACTGTAGCTACTGTATTGTCCCTTTCGTAAGAGGAAAGGAGGTCAGCAGAAAATCAAAAGAATTACTTGATGAAATTAAGCTGCTTGCCGACAACGGAGTTTTAGAAGTAACACTTCTTGGTCAGAATGTAAACTCATATAAAGATCCTGATTCGGGGATCGATTTTGCAGATCTACTCTATAAAATATCTGAGGAAACACCAGTAAAAAGAATTCGGTTCATTACCAGTCATCCGAAAGATTTCAACATCAAACTTGCTGAAACATTTGCCCAAATTTCTAAATTGATGCCTTATCTTCATCTTCCTGCCCAGTCAGGTTCCGATAATATTCTGAATATGATGAATCGTAAATATACTGTTTCTGAATACAACAAAAAACTTGATATGTGTAGAAAAGCATGTCCTGACATAGCCCTAAGCAGCGATTTCATTGTCGGATTCCCCGGTGAAACAGAGGATGATTTCAATCAAACAATGTTGCTTGTAGATAAAACAGGATACGATGTTATCTTTGCATTCAATTATTCTCAAAGACCTTTTACACAGGCATCCCTATATGAAGATAATATCAGCAGCGAAATAAAATTCCGGAGATTGAACCAGCTTTTAGATTTGCAAAAACAAAAAATCAAAGAAGTGAGGAATAGATATCTTAACAGAGTTGTTAAGGTTCTTGTAGAAAGCAAAAGTCCTAAAGGGAGCAGCTTTATGGGAAGGTCTGAACACAATCTTATCACTCATGTTTATGACTCAACAGAAGATGATGTAGGTAAAATCATTGATGTCAAAATAAACAAAATTCTGAAAAACACTATCGGAGGAAAAAAATATGAAAGAAATTAAGATGAAAATATGCGGGGTAACTCTTGACAATGCTCTTTTCAATCCTGTGATCGTACTTAAAAGCTCAAATGGAAAAGTTTTTCCTGTACCTATTGGAAGTTATGATAAAAATTCTATTGTGGGAGCATTTGTTCATAAAAAACCAATCCATTCTGAAATTGTTGCTGAACTTTTAAAAACTACAGGTTTTAAAGTGAAGAAAGTTTTGCTTTACAAAAACAATCTTAAAAAAGCCGTTGCAAAAGTTTTTCTGACCGGAACAAAAGAAAAAGTGTTTGAGCTTTCGGCAACAGCAGGTATTCTGCTTTGTCTGGAAACAGGAAAAGATATCCTTGTCAGCGATGATCTGTTCAAAGACTCCTCTTTTTACAGGAACAAGCTTGATGAAAAAAAAATGATGAGTGATTTTGAGAGAATGTTCTTTGACTCTATGGGTTCTCATGATATTAACGACATTGTTTTTCCTTGGAAAGACACTATCCAGTAAATTGCATACCTTCTAAAAATTTATGGAAAAGATGTATTTTTTTACAATTTTGTTTATTATGTCCGCTGCGTGTGCTGCAAAACTGTAATGCTGCAAAAAACAACTCTTTTCCGGATGAAATTTGTTGTTTGCAGAAGTTGTTCCGGAGGATAAAATGGGACTTATTCACCTTAAAGATATCGTTACGATAATTAACATTTCCGTTGGCTTTGCTTCAGCTTTGATGGCTTTGGGAGGAAATATTCTAGCTGCATGCTATCTGATCATCACAGCTTTCGTATTCGATCACCTTGACGGGTTAGTTGCAAAAGCAACAAAAATGAGCAACGCTTTTGGGAAAGAACTGGATGTTATAGCTGACCATGTTACATATTCAGTCTGTCCCGGATTTATAGTTTATTCTTTTTACAGGGAAACCGGCTTTATTTTTGCTTTTTTTATGGGATTGACCCCTATTGTTTTTGGATGTATACGACATGCAAGAAATCAGGTTTACGACATAAGTTTTCCAAGATTTTGGCTCGGCACCCCAAGACCTGTTTCAGCCTTCTATACAGTTGCTGTCATTGGAACACAGCTTAATAATGTAATTCCTTATTACAAGTATCTTGCTGTCCCGGCTCTAATATGGATAGCATACAATAATCTTTCATTCAGACCGTTTTTGGCCCATCATGGGAGAAAATTTAACAAACCGCTTAAGTTTTTTATGACTTGTGCCGTTATCCTCCTTTTCATAAGCGGTGTAGCAACAGGGATCACATCCAGACCATGGCTTCTTGACTGCTTACTTTTTGAGATGATCGTATATACTTTTGTTGCACCATTGATATATGACCCTTGGGATCTCGACAGATATAAAGAATATGTTGAAGCTAAAAAAGCTGAAATAGCCAGAGATATGAAACCGATACATATGAGGTAGAGAAATGGTAAAACAGGGCGTCATACTTGCAAGCGGACTGGGAAGCAGACTGAACAAAGATGGAAAAAATGAGCCGAAACCTCTTATGCCTATAGGCGGAATACCATTAATTCAAAGAGTTATAACACTTATGAAAAAAGCCGGAATAGAAAAAATTGTTCTGGTGTTGGGATACAGGTCCGATCAGATAGAGAAATTTATAAAAGAAAATAACTTCTCTAATATAATAACAGTCAACAATCCGGAATATAATAAAAAAAATGGGATATCTCTACTGAAAGCCAAGGAAGCCGTTGACCTTGAAGAACCCTTTCTTCTTTCTATGGCAGACCACATATTTTCAAATGATTATTTTGCAGAATTTATCGAAAGAGCATCCCAAATCTATGATAATGCCGATGCTGTGCTTTCCGTAGACAGAGACATAGAAAGTGTTTTTGATCTTGATGATGCTACAAAAGTATTTATCAAAGATGACTCCATATCAAAAATAGGGAAAGAACTCAAGGCATATAACGCTATTGATACAGGCCTTTTCCTGTGCAAACCTTCAATATTCGATGAGTTGGAAAAAATTTATACTGAAAACGGAGATGTTTCTGTATCTGAAGGGATGAAGGCGTTAAGTAAAAGAAAAAAATTCCTTCCGGTAGATATGACAGGATTTTTATGGCAGGATGTTGATACTCCGGCAATGAAATATGAAGCAGAACAAAGATTGATAGATAACTTTATTTCATCTTCGGATGAAAAATTTTTCTTTTCGAACTCTATAATTGATAAAATATCAAAAGAATTACTCCTTGCAGCTTTTAAAAGAGAAAGTTTTCAGTGGAGTCTGATAACACCTCTCTTTTTAATAATTGCTATATTTCTAGGATCATTTTCGATCAGTTCCGGGATAATGTGGCCATCGCTAATTGTGTACCTGCTGGCAGTATTGATCGAAAACATTTTTAAAATAAGAGATTTTGTGGGACTTGTGCCTGAAAACAAAAAAGACTTTTTCTCTTTTCCACTTAATGCTTCTGTGGCAATGATCCCTGTTATTTATAATACTCATCCTCTTGTTGCAATAATAATATCGGTTGCTATTTTTCTTTTAATATTTGCACCTTTCGGTGGATATACAGATACAATATCATCTCAGACACCTGATCTTTCAAGATCATTGCTCAACACTTATTTTTCTTTTTCTTTTTCGTTCTTTGCTCTCACTCTCCTCATTATTCTTCCTCTGCCATCAATTGTTATATCATTGATATTTCTTTTTTACTTAACTATAATTATCGGGAATAATGTTAACGGCATAAAAAAATGAATCTTCGGAGAAAAAGAAAACTTGAATTCAGCATAGATATCAGCTCTCTTGTCGATGTTCTTTTTACCCTTCTTATTTTTTTCTCCCTCACAAGTACTTTTGTCAGAGAGACTGGACTTAAAGTGGATCTTCCTTCAGCTTCTTCCGGGGTTCCTATAATATCCCCGGAAAAATACGAAATAAACATCGGGGCATCAGGTGAACTTTCCTTGAACGGGGTTGAGGTTGACTCAATTGACTCTGTAAGAAACATCCTTTCAAAATTTGACACCTCTATGCGATTAAGGTATCTTATGGTAATAAAGGCTGATACAGCGACATCTCATGGCAGAGTTACTGAAGTTTTAGACATTCTCAAGTCGCTGGGTTTTGAAAACATTGCTGTTGCAACGAGATCAAAAAGATGAAAATGAATCTTTCGACTGCTATTATGATTTCAATTTCTGCTGTTGTTGTTGCAATTATTGTATACGATGCCGCAGTGACCTACTCTGCCATAAAAAATAATCAGAAAATTCTAGAACATCTTGATAAAACAAGAGCCGATATGGAAGCCGGAATAAAAGATACAAGGGTCAAAATACAAAAATTCCAAACAGATCCTCGAGCTGCAGAGGCAATACTGAGACAAAAATTTCAAATGTTAAAAAAAGATCAATTTATCATCCATGACTAAAGTAATTAATTCAAAAGTTTTCTTTTATTTTCTGACAGCTGTTTTTGCTGTAGCAGATATTAATGTGCAAACAAGCATCAGTTTCCGGATCATAGTGTGGGGAATCTTTACCATACTTGTTCTTTATCTGCTGTTGATCGAACAAGTAAAACCCCCGGTACCGCCACTGATCGTTATTGCTGTTGCAATTACCGGAGGCAGTTCCAGTGAATTGATCCCGCTTTTGTTCCTTTCTCTTCCTTATATCATTTCAAAAATGGATCATGTCCATTTTTTTTGTTTTTCTACGCTTTCTTTCATAATTCTTTATTTGACTGGAGACTTTTCCCATCCTCCCGATTTCAGGCTCTATCTGCTCTATCTTTTCACAGTTGCTCTGGTGTGGCTCTTTTACAGAAAAGATCTTTGGAAATTTATCTTTTCTGAAAAAAAGCCGGAAAACAAAACAACCAGAAAAGCAGATGAAAACACAGGAACTATCGTTGAAGACCCCTTTAAACCTTTAAAAAGCTACCTCAAAAGGACTAACCTTTTAAAAGGAAAAAAAATACAGATCCATCTTATAGAACTTTTCCCCGGAGATTATGCAAGAAAGTACGGCGAAGACCACCGTTTTGAACTGAGAGGACTGATACACCGTGTTGTCCATGACAGAATCGAACTGGCCACAAAAACTCTTCTTGCGGAACAGGACGACATCCCTATGATGGATCCTTTTAACTACCGCTTATACTTTCCACTAAGTATGTTTGATTGCGGTTCAATGATGATGGAGCCGGAATATGTACTTATCGTGGATATAAAACTTAAAGAAAAAGAGACTGTAACAAAACAGGAAATGCTTGATGAATTCAGAGAAATAAAAAGCGATGTTATTGAAATGATCCGCCAGGGGGAAGCATTCAGACAGATATCCCTTGAAAAACAGCGAAAAGAGAGCCTCTACATAGGAACTGCTGGAATAGTTGATTCTTTCAGCAGAGACTCTTTATTTCAGGCAACTGCTCTTGCTATTTTCAATGTAATACATGAAGCTTCCGCTGTACTGGTAACAGAGTTGAAAAATGACGTGCACATGGCCCATGCTTTCAGAGTAAGAAGTGAATTAGGTATAGAAAAATTGAAAATGGAACATATTGAAGAGTTTGCAAGAACCGAACTGACCGACTCTTCCTCCATCCACAATATGATGATCAAAGGCAAACTTGATAACATTTGTGAACTTCATAAAATAAATAAAAGAAAAGAAAATCTTCTTTTTACACAAAAACCTCTTTTTGAGCTTAACAAGCATGAAAGTATGACATCCAGACTGATATCTTTTAACAACCAAAACAAGGGAACTTTAAGTATTTTTGTAGATTCTGAAGAATCATTTCAATCAGTAAGTGCTCAGGCAACTTCGGTCAGAATGATTTGCAAGGTAGTCTCTTCTGCATTGAACAATATAGAAATGTATGAAAAAGTGGAGGAGCTGTCAAATGTTGACGGACTTACGGGACTCTACAACAGGAGATACTTTCAAATAGCCATAGAAAGGATGGTGATGGAGTCCAGCCGAACAGACACCCCCCTTTCGATAGTAATGCTGGATATAGACCATTTTAAAAAAATAAATGATACTTATGGACACAAAGCGGGCGATGATGTTATAAGATTCCTTTCAAGAACACTTAAAAATAACACAAGAAAGGTTGATATAGCTGCAAGATACGGGGGAGAAGAATTTGTCCTTCTTCTTCATAATACAAACGCTAATGGTGCTGCCAAGTTGGCAGAAAAGATAAGGATACTTATTAAAGATGCATCTATAAACGCCGATGGAACACAACTTAACATCACATCATCTTTCGGAGTTTCAACATATCCATCCATTGTTATGAGTGCCGAACAACTCCTTAAAAGTGCTGATGATGCACTTTACAGTTCAAAAAACAACGGAAGGAATATGGTCACTTTATATTCAGATCAGATCTCGACTGAAGAAGAAGAAGAAGAAGAAGAAAATCGTGAGACATAAAAGAAACAACTGTTCATACATTTGAGGGATATGATGAAAATACTTGTTACAGGGACAGCCGGTTTTATCGGATTTCATGTTGCTAACAAGCTGGTTGCTGATGGCAATACAGTCATTGGGCTTGACATCATCAATGATTATTATGATGCCGGTTTAAAATATGCAAGACTTGAAAATTCCGGTTTTTCAAAAGAGCTGATCGAATATGGTAAAATAATAAAAAGTTCAAAGTATCCGGCATACAGCTTTATAAAACTTGATTTGAATGACAGAGAAAACATTAGAGAACTTTTCAAAAATGAAGATTTTGATGCTGTCTGCAATCTTGCCGCACAAGCAGGAGTGAGATATTCATTAACTAACCCTGAAGCTTATATTGACTCCAATATCTCCGGGTTTATGAACATTCTTGAAGCATCCAGAAACATCGGCATAAAACATCTTGTCTATGCATCAAGTTCAAGTGTTTACGGGGCAAATGAAAATCTTCCCTTTTCCACTTCCGACAATGTTGATCATCCTGTCAGTCTTTATGCCGCCTCAAAGAAATCAAACGAACTGATGGCTCATGTTTACAGTCACCTTTTTAATATTCCTACTACCGGAATGAGGTTTTTTACTGTTTACGGCCCATGGGGAAGACCGGATATGGCCCTTTTCATTTTTACAAAAGCGATTTTTGAAAACAGAGAGATAAAAGTATTCAACTATGGAAAAATGCTCCGTGATTTCACATACATTGATGATATTGTCGAAGGTGTGGTAAAAGTTATAAAAAATCCTCCGGAAGGGAATAAAAATTGGAATGGAAAAAAACCTGACCCCGCAACTTCTCTTGCCCCATACATCATCTACAACATCGGGAACAATGCTCCGGTAAAACTAACGGACTTCATTGAAGCAATAGAGACAAAAATCGGGAAAAAAGCCAAAAAGGAATTCCTTCCTTTGCAGCCTGGAGATGTTCCTGCTACTTATGCAAATGTTGACGGTCTTATAAAAAATCTGAACTTTAAACCCGAAACAGATATAAAAACAGGTATCAGCAACTTTATAGACTGGTACAGAAAGTACTACAAAGTCTGATATTATCTTTTTCAAAGATTTTTTTTACTTTTTTATTACCACTTCCGTTATAATTGATGAGTAACGGAGGCTATGATGAAAAAAAGTGAAGAAGCTCAATTCCGTGAATTTTTCATGGATAAAAGATTTTTCATTGAGTCGGTTGTCCGCAAATATATCAAAGAAAATGACAAGGTTGACGACCTTATTCAGCAAATATTCATTAAAATATACCTCAACTTCAGAAAAATAGTTTCTATTGAAAATATCAACAGTTACATTTACAGAATGGCCGTGAATGAAATAATGGACCACTACAAAAAAAACAAAAACCGTTTTGAAGTTTCAATTGATTCTGTAATGGAAAATCTTCTTCCTGATAAAAAGCTTTCATTTGATGATTCAATGCAGAATGATACTGTACTCGGGATATTTCATAATTGGCTTTTATCCCTGCCAAAAAAAAGACAGGCTGTCGTATCTTTGAGAATATATGAGCAGAAACCTTTTTCTGAAATATCCGAAATTCTTGGTATAACAGAAGTTTCAGCACGAAATCTCTTTTCTGTTGCCATAAAAAGTATCAGAAAAAAACTTATAAAGATGGAGGGAAATCATGCAAACGGATAATAATAAAAGATGGGAAAATATTTATGACAATGTTTTATCTGAAGGAAAAAGGTTAAAAAGAAAAAAAAGGATGGTAAAGGTTTTTTCCACTGCGGCTTTTATGCTGGTATTGGTTACAACGATTTTCATAAAAGATTCTTTTAAAGAAGAGACCGAGGAGTTTTTTAATGGTTATGCATACATCGAAGACAATGTCGAAATAGCTCTTATTGCGCAGGGAGTTTTTTTCGATGAAGAGTTTGGTTTATTAATGGAATGAAGGAGGAGAAAATGAAAAAAACAATAAAGATCCTTGCAGTCACTGCACTGATTTTTTGTGCTGTTCCTCTAATGGCTCAAAGAGGTCCGGGGGGAAGAGGAAGACATGGAGGTCAGGGCAGACCCGGGGGTCCGGAAATGAAAGGAATGATGCAGGATATGATGCTTGAAGAGGCTGGCGTGCCCGAAAAACAAAGGGCCGAAATCAGAAAAAAAGCTCATGAAATCCATAGACAAATGATGGAACTTAATTTTGAGATCAGGGAGCTGAGACTTCAAATAAAAAAAGAGTATGACAAGAAAAAACCAAGTGAAAAAACACTGAAAAGTATTAATTCAAAAATTGCAGAACTGAGAAAAAAACAGTTCATTATAATGGGTAACTTTAAAATTGAAGTTCACCTTTCCCTTACTCCGGAACAGCGGAAAAAACTCCTTGAACTTGGCAGAAGAAACAGGAAAAAATTCATGCACAAAATGGGAGACCACCCCGGCTTCGGACCTGATGATCTTGATGATTAACACACTATTTTTTAAATGTTGTTGATGTTTTTCATGAATCTGCGATAATGGATATCGCTTTTGCATTGAAAAAAGTGTTGAATCAAATCTAAAGTGAGATTGAGGAAGGAACAGTCATGAAAATAAAATCAGTGATCTTTGATATGGATGGTACGCTTCTTGACACTCTTGATATAATCGTAATATGTAACAATCAGATACTGAAAAAACATGGATTTCCTCAGAGAGAGCGGGAAGAATACAGAAAGTTTGTCGGAGATGGAATGAAAACTTTGATACAAAGGGCACTTCCCGAAGGAGCCGGTGAAAAAACAGTTTTAAGGTTGATGAGGGAGCTACTCGAACTTTATCACGAAACAGGAGTGGGAGCTATTCCCCCTTATGAAGGAATAACAGAAATGCTTGATGAACTTGTTAAAAGAAATATTAAAATATCCATTCTTACTAACAAAGAACATAAGTATGCTCTCCTTAATACTAAAACTATCCTTGGAAAATATTCTTTCGAAGCAGTTATCGGAGACAGGAAAGGCAAACCTTTAAAGCCGGCTCCCGATGGATTATTTGAAATATCCGGTATTACCGGGGTTCCACTTAATGAAACTGTTTTTGTCGGCGACATGAAAGCTGACATCCTGACCGGAAAAAATGCCGGCGTAACTACTGTGGGGTGTCTTTGGGGATTTGGACAGAAAGAAGATCTTGAAAAACTGGGGGCAGATATACTCATAAACCACCCTATGGAACTGATAACCTTTCTTGATCTGAACTGACAGCCACTTTTCTAATTGACATAAAATATTGTTTTGCTAAAATTTAATAGTTGTGTGCGTGAGTGAGGTTCTAAAATGAAAAAACTTTTGGTCTGTGTTTTGTTTATGTCAATGATGTTTCATTTTGCCGGATGCATAACAGACAGTGAAGCCTTGCAGGGAGATGACGATGTTGTTTCAGACGACTTTGAGATACCCGAAGAAAAAGACGAAGAGACAGCTGATGCCGACAAGGACCAGCCTGAAGAACCGGATGAAACAGAAGACCCTGACGAAGACGAGACACCTCCGTTAACAGCAACTATTATTCTTTCAAAGGAAACTGTTTATGAACATAAACATGTTGAATTCAGTGCTGAAGTAACAGGAGGAACACCCCCTTATATGTACAAATGGAGCTTAAAAAATGAAGGCCCTTTCAGTACAAATGAAAAGACAGGGGATATTAAATTTGAAGAATCAGAAGAAAAAACTGTTTTTCTTGAGGTAATGGATTTTGATGAAAGAACTTTTGAAACCGAAATAAAGTTTACAGTTCACCCTCTTGAAGGGAATATGAATTTTTATTTCGGCAATCTTCACAGTCACAGTGCAATGTCTGATGGAGAAGGGACACCTCCTGAAGTAATGGAGTGGGCAAAAAACCATGATGACCTCGATTTTTATGCAATGACAGACCATGCAGAACAGTTAATAAGTCAGACATGGAACTGGAAAAAAACGGCAACAGACCAAGCTAACCAGGACGGTGTTTTTGTGGCATTAAGAGGGTTTGAGTGGAGCCATCCCGTATTTGGGCATATAAATGTTTTTGAAACCGAAAAATATACTGCGGCATATAACATATTGCTGATAAAAGATTTTTATGACTGGATAGAAAAAAATGACGGGATCGGGCAATTTAACCATCCCGGTAGAGAACCTGATCATTTCAACAGACTGAAACTTGAACCCCATGTGCTTTCCCATATGTTTGCTATCGAAACCGGCAACAAGGGGACTGGAAATAATAATGGAGAATTCATACCTTACTACATTAAAGCACTTGATAATGGTTGGCATGTTGCTCCTGTAAGCAATCAGGACAACCATAAGCTTGAAATGAATTCCCACAGAACAGTTTATGTGGGTGAAGAGCTGACAAGGGAACATCTTCTTGAAGCAATGAAATCAAGAAGACTTTATTCTAGCGATGATCCTGACATAAAGATCGTCTTTAAACTTGATGAACACTGGATGGGTTCACATGTTCATATTGATGACAGCAATGTCCGGTTTTCTGTCAAAGTAATGGACAATGAACCGGTACTGAAAATGGAGTTGATCACCAATGGCGGTATCGTGGCTGCTCAGATGGAACCGACAGAAGACGACGATCCAATGAATTTATTCTGGTTCCCTGAAGTATTTGTGATGCAGGATTCCTATTTTTTCCTCAGAGTAACTTCAGAAGATATCTATGATGATGAAAGATATGATATTCAGATAGCACTTACTGCTCCGATTTGGATATACAGGTAACTTTCCTTAGAAATTAAAAGAGAGAGATGCTCCGTATGTTTTATTTACAGGATCAATAAGAGGAAGAACTTCAAAAGAAACTCCGCTTCTCATTTCATTGGCCCTTCTTATTCTGTTCCTCCCGACGATTCTTAAAACACCTCCTGTTATCCACGCAGCCACTCCAAGAGGCATTAAAAGAC
Source organism: Candidatus Sumerlaeota bacterium (assembly GCA_007132725.1). Classification (GTDB taxonomy): domain Bacteria; phylum UBP6; class UBA1177; order UBA1177; family UBA1177; genus SLGQ01. Next base: position 382 of record SLOD01000116.1, on the reverse strand, counting down.
CTCCGGTCAATGCCATAGCCGCACCAGTTCCCATTCCGGTAGTGTTGGCACTGGTGGTGCTTTTCCCTGCAACAACAAGTCCTCCGACAAGAAGTCCCAAACCACCGAAAGAGCCTATAACCCCAGGGATAAGGGTGGCTGTTCCAGCCCTTCTAAGCCTCAAACCGGACGCTTCCATTCTTTCAGCTTCACTTTCCTGCTGTTGTTGAGCCATTCCGCCATCTTGATGGTCGTGTGCCGTAACAGAAAAACCATACAGCAAAACAGACACAAAAACGAGTGTTCCTAAAACTTTTTTCATCTTTTCCTCCTCAAAAATAACAGTAAATTAAATCCAGTAAAACCCAGATTCTGCTAAAGCATACTGCTGGTAACATAATGT
>SLOD01000024.1 GCA_007132725.1 Candidatus Sumerlaeota bacterium | reverse complement strand
TGAACTTTATTTTAAAGGTATTGGCAAGGCAAGTTTTTTTCAACTTTGATTTGATAGTTTTTTCAAATTTGCATCAATATCCCGTTCATTAAAAAGTATTTCAAACAGTTTTGACAGCAATCAAAAGTAAACTCAGAATCTGAGAGTTAGAATGAGTTAGTTGTGAGAAATACGACAATTATTCAAAAGTGACTTCTTCTTCTGCTTTGTTGTAAACATCAAACCGGTTTTCAATGTCAATCTGATTTACGATCCATCCACGAACCATGCATCTTTTAATGAATTCATCTATTCTGTTTTCTCCGTTCATTTCTTTTAATGTAACAACAACTCCAAACTGCATTCCTTTTCCATTTTTTGTTTGCAGACGCTCTTTTGTTTTTACACTAAGACCCCACATTCCACTTCCATACATCTTGCGAGGTATGGCACGACTCTTTATTGTTTCCTGTGTGAGCTTGATGTTGTCCCATTTCCTGTAAAGTTTCCGAGCGTTTTCTTCAGGAATAAGAATAAATCCTTCGTTTCCTTGTCTATTATCATTGATAGACTTAATTTTGACACGGTTTTTATCTTCCTCTACACGACCAAAATGAATATCCATCTCTGTACTGGTGTAATCAACGCCTTGATTTTTGGAACATTTGGGGAAATAGCAGAGAGTCGCTTTTGCAAAAAATGGATGGGTATTATTGTGAGTCGGGACGGGAATATTGAATGCATATGTCTCATAAGCCTCTGAGTAGCCGTTTAAAATAAATCTTATCTCGTCGTTCGGAGATTGAATAATATCTTCAATTCTTATTGGTACGACACCGTAACCTATAGCATGAGACACATTATCTTTACGATCCCACCCTGCTGCCGCATCTATTAGAAGAGCCTTTGACACCTCTCTTGTGAATCCCATATTATGTATAAGGTAAGCTATCTTGCGCGAAATCCAGGGAGCAGCAAAAGATGTTCCTGAAACTAGACCTTCTCCACAAGGTGTACACACTTTTATTTTCTTGTCATAATCTCCACCATAATAGCTTATATCTGGTTTGTGGAAAAATGACAGTACGGGTCCAACTCTGTGATATGAAGCTGGATTTCCATTAAAATCAACGGCGTTTACAACAATAGAGTTTAGAGAATCTGCAGGAGCACCAATACGAACTTCTTTAAATGAGTCAGCTTTCTTATTAGTACCAGCAATGACAAAAACGACATCGTACTCGCATTGGATCTTATCAATTTCAGCCGCTTCAGGAGAGATGAAGTTCCTGTGAATTTCCATAACAGAGCCGAGTGACAAATTCCATACTTTGATATCTCTGTTTTTTGCAACTATCTCTCGAATAGCTTTTAATATAGTAAAGGAGCTAAAGGCTCCCTTTGTTGCAACACCAAAGTGCCTAACCCTAAATCTCCCGCAACCATCGTCCAGCTCCGGATTTATTGTTGGTCCATCAACTATTATAGAAGACACAGCCGTTCCATGATCGTAGTCTTGGGTAGTGGTCTCAATGTTTTCATCTACCATTCGGATGTAGGTGACCCATTTTTTGAAATATACATCCTCATAAAAAAGAGTGTCTATTACTCCAACTGTCGGTTCTTGTTGTGGAGGTGGTATTTGCACAATTCTTGGATCGTTTTCGCTTATCTCTTCCGGCAATATTTTTCTCAGATCATGAGTTTTCATTGCAATCAAGTAAGGGGCTTTTTCTCTGAGAATTTTTAATTCATCCGGGTCTAATCTAATCGTAGTGTCATCAATGACTTTTGCATCAATCATGTCTATGCCCAAGTTTCTGAGCAACTCTGTTGTTTTAACATCAGTCTTGTATATAGTTACTATTGATCGCTCTGTTATTTGTTCAATATCTCGATCTATAGTGAACTTTTCAACATAATTTGCATCAACAACAACCTTTAAAAAATTTGTTTTTGCGAGGTTGCTGTTTCCATAGCTCTTAGTTTTGTTATTTATAGATGTGACATCTACATCGGTAATTTTACCACCATACTCGCTATCAATAATATCTATACATGTTTGCATCCGTTCAATGGATTCTTGCAATACCTCCAGTTTTATATAGTGTGTGAACACATGTTGTATAGGATCGTTTCCAAAAAATTTAGAGCCACAGATTGAGTCGTTTGGATCAGAGCCTCCTTTGATAAGAAGACCTTTAATTCTATTGCTTTTTGCCACGACATTGTGGTAGTACACACTTATCAAAGCACCTTTTATCGTTTTATCAATCTGCCAATAATCCAATATTTTTTGTAACTGAATTTTTAATGATTTCATATGTTCTGACTTAACAACCGCTCCTTTAGGAAGACTAGGTGGACCTGGACGGCTTGAATTATTTTGTTGGTAAAATTGTCCTTTCAGGTGCAGTATATTGTTCATTTATACCTCCTTCAGGTCTCTTGATACTTGACTTTTAGAGATTCCGGTGAGAATTTCTATCTCTCTGATTGTAAAACCCTTTTCCTGAAGCATTTTCAAATCAGCAGGTTTTTCTCCAATAGCAGCAAAGTAAAGTCTTTTAAGGTAGTCATGGTCATCATTAGGATTGCTAAAAGCAATTGCAGCGCGAATTATATTTTTAAGCTCACCGGGATATGGGATTGGTTTCAGGAGAGCAACAATTTTGCGAAACAATTTTACATTTCTACCATTGCATTTTAGCTTGTTTAAGAAACTGTTCATCAGAACTTCTGCAATTTCTATTAAATCCTCTTGGCTGTATCGGTTGAAATCAATTACAGAATCAAATCTTCTGATGAGAGCCTTGTCAAAGTGTTTATAAAGGTTTGTTGTCGCAATAAGAACAACTCGTGAGTCAATCCGCTCCAATTCCCGTAAAATGGAGGATGTCGCTCTTCCCATTTCACGCAAATCATTTGAGTTGGTGCGATCAAGTGCAATGGAATCAAGCTCATCAAATAGAATCAGCACTTTTTCTGGATGAGCAAAACCATTTATTTCTTTAAACAGGTCAGAAATATTTTTCTGCGTTTGCCCAAGTCTGCTATCTATGATTGATGTAAAGTCAACCGCAAAAAGTTCTCGGCTCAAAATACGAGCTACTTGCTTAACGGTTTCTGTTTTGCCAGTCCCTGGGGCACCTTGAAAAAGGAATTTATTGATTCCTAAACCGCGGCTTATAGCATTAACAAGACCAATCACATCTTGCTCTATTGCTTCTGGTAGTGGAAGTGGTTCAACTCCTGAACTTAGCTTTTCGAAATAAGCGGACTTGTTCTCGTAAACTTGCGGAACAAATGTACTCGCATTTGACATAAGAGCCATAATATACTCTGCTAATTGATGATCGCCGGTGGCATCAAAATCTTTTGCTATCTCATAAGCCTCACTTCTGAAACCGGCATCATTTTCTTCTGAGTGATACTTTATTAGATTTATTATATTTTTTTTCTTCATAGAGGCACCCCCTTTAGTAATAATAGTCAATGGTGATTATATTAGAGGTGGGACGAAAGTCAACTATTTGGGACAAAATTCGCCAGCAAAGTAGAAATGTCCGCTTTCAACTACTCTTCCACCCATGACATTGATCTTTCTACCGCTTTTTTCCAGTTTTTGTAATAGTTTTGTCTTTCGGTTTCATTCATTTGGGGTTGGAATATTTTTTCAGGTTTCCAGCTTTGTCTGATTTCATCAAGATCTTTCCACATTCCGCTGTAAAGTCCTGCAAAATATGCGGCTCCAAGTGCGGTGGTTTCTATTATGACTGGTCTGAAAACAGGGACATCGAGCATGTTGCTTTGAAACTGCATGAGAAAGTTATTTGAGCATGCACCTCCATCAACTTTAAGTTCTTTGAGAGTGAGATTGCACTCATTGTATATAACTTCAAAAACCTCTTTTGTCTGGTAGCAGATCGATTCAAGTGCGGCTCTGATAATGTGGCTTTTCCCTGTTCCCCTTGTGAGCCCCGTTATAGTTCCTCTTGCATAGGAATCCCAGTAAGGTGTCCCAAGTCCCACAAAAGCGGGAACTATATAAACTCCGCCATTATCACTCACTTTTGTTGCAAAATATTCACTGTCTAAAGCACTATCAAGCATCTTAAGCTCATCTCTGAGCCACTGAATTACCGCTCCCCCGATAAAGATCGAACCCTCAAGAGCATAAGTTGTCTTTTCTCCTATTTTCCAGCCGATAGTTGAAAGGAGTCCTTTATCAGACCTTACAACTTCACTGCCTGTATTCATCATCAAAAAACAGCCTGTTCCGTAAGTGTTTTTTGCTTCACCTTTTGTAAAACAAGTCTGCCCGAATAATGATGCCTGCTGATCTCCTGCTATACCGTTTACTGAAATTCCGTCATATTCAAGTATGTTTTTTGTTATGGTTCCATAGTTGTCACTTGAAGCCTTAACTTC
>SLOD01000221.1 GCA_007132725.1 Candidatus Sumerlaeota bacterium | reverse complement strand
GGTACATTTAAACCGGATGATATCAGGTTTAGAAAAGACGGACTAAATATTTGAGGAGATGTTATGGTCAAAAGAACAGTTGATACTAATTTCTTTAATATATTGAACTATTGTCTGGAGAGATCTCCTTTTTACAGACAGCACTTCAAAAAAACTGATATTTCAATGATAAAAGGGATAGAAGATATTAAATATCTTCCTTTTACTACTAAAGACCATCTTGCAGAGCAAAGTGAAAAATTTCTTTGTGTCAACGAAAATCAAGTGATCGAGATAGCGACCACAAGCGGTTCAACCGGCAATCCGGTGATGCTTAAATATACAAAGAAAGATATTGACCGGCTGGCCTTGAACGAGCATCTTGCTTTTCATAATGCCGGAATAAATGAAAATGATAAAGTACTTATAGCGGTTACCATTGATAAATGTTTTATTGCAGGACTCGCATATTATGTGGGACTTAACTCTGTAGGTGCGGCAAGTGTCAGAGTTGGACCGAGATCTCCTGAACTGTTACTTAAAATGGCTGAAGTGACACAACCAACTGCGATCGTGGGAGTTCCCACTTATCTTGATAAGGTTTATGATATTGCAGGAGAAGAAGGTTTTAAAAAGTCACTTGGCACCGTAAAAAAACTTATCTGCATCGGAGAGCCGGTCAAAGAAAAAGATCTCACTTTAAACGCTATAGGAGAGCGGCTGAGGAAAAAGTATGATTCGCAGATAATTTCAACATACGGGGTTACGGAACTTGCGGCATCTTTTTGTGAATGTATCCTTTCAAAAGGGGGGCATATTCATCCCGAACTGATACATGTTGAGATAGTTGATGATAATGGGAACCCTGTTCCTGACGGTGTAGAAGGGGAAGTCGTTGCAACAACTTTCAATGTCGAGGGGATGCCCCTTATAAGATTCAAAACAGGGGATATATCGTTCATAATTGACGATGGGCTTTGCGGGTGTGGATTGAAGTCGAAAAGGCTTGGTCCTGTTACAGGCAGAAAAAAACAGAAACTTAAGATCAAAGGTACATCTGTCTATCCCCAGACAATAGTGAATGTCATGGATAATCTTGATTATATTGACAACTATGTGCTGATAGCTACAAGTGATACGGCTCTTTCCGATCATCTTGAAGTGAGATGTTCTCTCAAACCGGGTGTGCCTGATAAAAGTGGTGAGATAAAAGCCAAACTCAAAGGAAGTTTAAAAGTTACCCCTGTTGTGGTAATTGATTCCTTTGCCAATATTGATCTTATTCAAAGCTCTGTGTCAAAAAGGAAAAAAACAAAGTTTGTTGACAGAAGATGAAAGTAAGTTCATCGCATCAGAAAAGAAGAATCTTCAGTTTGTCAAGCAGTGTTTCATAGTCCGCTCTGTTGTTATAGAGTGCGGCACTGATACGGAGTATTCTTTCATTTGTCGGATAAAGAGTGGTTATGAGTGCTTCCACATTGTATCTGTCAAGAAGCTCAATTTGCAGTACATCAAGGCCTGTTTTTTTATCTGTAACAGCTTTTGATCCAAGTTTTATTGTTACCATGGATCCTGTCATTTCATCGGGAATGCAGTTTTTTGTATCAAGTATTTCAGACAGTGTATTCCTGCCTGAAATGACAAGCTGATGGTTTCTTTTCATTATTTCCCGCCATCCCCCTTCAACTTCATTTTCAAGGTATTTTATAGTTCTTCCCACACATACAAAACTAGAGTAGTCCATTGTTGCGGACCAGTCAAAAGAGTTGCGGAATCTTTCTACACCACTTTTCCCTTCCCTGAAATTGTTACTTATTACAGGAGGGGTCATTTGATCAATTTTTTCTGATTTGACATACATGAAAGCACTTCCTTTCGGAGTGTAAAGCCATTTATGACAGTTCCCTGTATAGTATGTAGGATTCAGCTTTTTTATATCAAGAGGTATCATCCCCGGAGCATGAGCCCCGTCAATGAAAGTATCTATTCCTGCTTTTGAAGCTTCTTCAATGATCTTTTCTACAGGCATGACAGTAGCAGTTTCACTTGAAATATGGTCAATAAATATCAATTTGGTTTTGTTATTGACCAATGCCATAATAGTGTCAAAAATTTTTTGATCGCTATGTGCAGGAAAAGGAATTTCAGCTTGACGGACAACAACACCTTTACAAGCTGAAATGTGTTCAAGCGTTTTTCTGCAGGAAGCATAAATGAGGTTAGTGGTAACTATCTCATCATTTTTTTTAAACGGTATCGAATTTAAAACGGCATTTACAGCTGAGGTGGCATTTTTTATAAAAACAGTATTTTCATAAGGAGCATTAATAAAGTCAGTTAGAACATGTAAAGATTCTTCAAGAAGGGAAGGAAGCTCTCTTGTGAAAAACTTTGTTGTGAGAGACTCCATTCTTTTTATGAGTGAGAATTGATAGTTGACTATCTCCAAAGGTACAGCTCCGAAAGAGCCGTGATTAAGGGCGATGGATCGCGGATCAATAAGAAAGAGGTGTGAATAATCTTTAAATATCATTTTCCTGTCCGTATAAAAAAGTTAAAGATAGTTAATTGTTTGCATTGAAATAAATCAGGTGGTCAAAGAAATTGCGAATCAGAATTTTCCCCACATATGGAAGTAGTCTCTAAATCTGTCCAGATATTTTTCTTTAGCTGCTCCGTAGCTTTCAAGGATCTCTTTTTTATCTTTGCAAACAACAAAAGACATTTCTGTTCCTGCTGTTTTTGAGATTATAAAAGCCTTTTCTTCACCCTCTTCATTGACATGTATCATTTCGCAAAGTTCAGGGTCAAAATCTGTGGTAAGGTCAAAGCCGCAATGGGGACAGATAAACTCAACCATAGCACCTTTTTCAAAGTTAATGCCGCTGAACAGGAATTCACCGCCGAATTCACCTTTTTGATGTTTAAGTTCAATTATGGAGCTGACTGAGAACTTTTCCCCTTTAAGCACTCCTCTGAGGGTTATTATCTTTCTATCGCGGTTAAAAAAAGACTCTCTGCATTTGGGACATAAAAAATTGTTTTTCATAAGGTCTCCTCCTTTTTTAACGGTTAACATATACCACATTCAATCCTAAAGGATTAAGTTATGTAAATCAAGAAAATAATGTATAATAAAAGGGATGTGTTAAAGTTTTCCGTTCATTTTAAAAGAATAGTATCCTTTTTTTGCAACTATCACATGGTCAAGTATATCAATGCCGAGAATTTCTCCTGCCTCTGTCAGTTTTTTTGTCATGGTGATATCTTCAAAAGAGGGTTCTATGTTGCCTGAAGGATGGTTGTGTGCAATTATTATTGCAGCAGCTCTGTCAGTGAAAGCCGGTGCAAAAACTTCTCTTGGATGTACAATAGATTTGTTCAAAGTTCCAATAAAAACTACCCTTGTATTTAAAACATTGTTGGCTCCATCAACCGTAATGGATATAAAATGTTCCTGCTGTTTTGAGACATAAGTTGAAAGCAGATTGAAAATATCTTTCGGTCCGGAAATTTTTATTTTTTCAGGTTCGACCAAAAATCTTTTTGCAAGTTCAAAAGATGCCGCTATCTGGGCGGCTTTTGCAACCCCCACTCCTTGAATGGTTTTAAGTTTGCCAAGATCTATTGCCGATAATCCTTCTTTTTCAAGGAGAGACTCTATAGCCCGTGAAATAGTCATTAAAGGGAAATTTTTTTGGCCACTTCCCAATATTAATGCGATGAGCTCTCTGTTCTTTAAAGCGGCGGCACCTTTTTTTAAAATTTTCTCGCGTGGTTTATCATCAATGTAAAGCTCGCTGATCTGCTTCATCCCCTTTTTTTACCCCCGTAATCTAAAAGTGTAAAATTCGAATGACAGTTTGATTATAGAATTGCAGGTTTTTTTTGCAATTTAATATTAGGGATATAAAATCGGCTGATTGAAAAGTTCATTTTATTTTAAGGGAGGTCGGATACAATGACGATTAAAGACAGGTTCGGTAAATGGCGTGAAGAGATCTATGGAAAGGCTGTAGCTAGATTTCCTGAAAGAAAAAAGGAGTTTAAAACATCTTATGGTGAAACTGTAGAGCCGGTGTATATCCCTTCCTGTGAAGAAGAAACCTATCTTGAAACAAGAGGTTTCCCAGGGTTGTATCCCTATACAAGAGGTGTTCAGCCGACGATGTACAGAGGCAGGCTTTGGACAATGCGGCAGTATGCCGGATTCGGTACAGCGGAAGAATCAAATAAAAGATATAAGTACCTTTTGGAAAATGGTCAGACCGGGCTTTCTGTAGCATTCGATCTTCCCACACAGATCGGTTATGATTCCGATCATCCTATGAGTGACGGAGAGGTGGGCAAAGTTGGAGTTGCCATTGATTCCCTTAAAGACATGGAAATACTCTTTGACGGGATACCTCTTGGCAATGTTTCAACTTCCATGACAATTAACTCTACAGCGTCGGTATTACTTGCGATGTATATTGCTGTTGCCGAAAAGCAGGGGTTTTCCGCTGACAAATTAAATGGTACCATTCAGAATGACATTTTAAAAGAATATATCGCAAGAGGGACATACCGTTTCCCTCCAAAACCTTCCATGAGACTGATAACAGATATTTTTGAGTTCTGTGCAAATCATGTCCCCAAGTGGAATACAATATCAATTTCAGGGTACCATATCCGTGAAGCCGGCTCGAATGCTGTTCAGGAAGTGGCTTTTACACTTGCTGACGGAATAGCCTATGTTGATGCCGCTATAAAAGCCGGTCTTGATGTTGATGTTTTTGCTCCGAGACTTTCATTTTTCTTTAATGCCCATAATAACCTCCTTGAAGAAGTTGCAAAATTCAGAGCGGCAAGAAGATTGTGGTCTGAAATAATGAAAGACCGGTTCAATGCTGAAAATCCAAAATCACAGATGTTGCGTTTTCACACTCAGACAGCCGGATGTACCCTTACCGCACAACAACCGGACAATAACATAGTGAGAGTTGCAATACAGACTCTTGCTGCAACACTTGGCGGAACACAGTCATTGCATACCAACAGCAGAGATGAAGCTCTTGCTCTGCCCACTGAAGAAAGTGTCAGAGTCGCTCTCAGAACACAACAGATAATAGGTCATGAAAGTGGTATAGCTGATACTGTCGATCCTTTAGCCGGAAGTTATTATGTAGAATCTTTGACAGACAGTATTTATGAGAAGGCAAAAAAATATATTGCAAAAATAGATGAACTCGGTGGAATGGTTGAGGCTATCGAGAAGGGATTTGTGCAGCAGGAAGTTCAGGACAGTGCCTATCACTATCAGATGGCGGTAGAGAATGGAGATGAAGTTGTTGTAGGGGTCAATAAATTCCAGATGAAAGAAACTCCTCCTTCAAACTTGCTAAAAGTGGATCCTGCTATACAGGCATCTCAAATTAAAAAAATAAATGAAGTTAAAAAAGAAAGAGACAACGATCTGGTAAAAAGAAGTCTTGAAGACATCAGGAAGGCAGCTCAAACCGGTGAAAACTTAATGCCTCAAATAGTTGAAGCAGTCAAAGCCTATGCAACATTAGGAGAAATTACCGGGACAATGCAGGAAGTTTTTGGTGAACACAAAGAATCAGTAGTTCTGTAGGAGGATAATTATGAGTTCAAAAATAAGGGTTCTTATAGCTAAGCCGGGTCTTGATGGTCATGACAGAGGAGCAAAATTTGTTGCAAGGGCACTGAGAGATGCAGGCATGGAAGTAATTTACACGGGTCTTCGTCAGACTCCGGAATCAATTGCCAATACTGCGATACAGGAAGATGTTGATGCTGTGGGAATGTCAATACTTTCAGGAGCACACAACACTCTGCTTCCTAAAGTGGTACAACTTCTCAAAGAAAAAGGTGCAGACAATATACTGGTATTTGGTGGTGGAGTTATTCCTGAAAGTGATATCCCGTACCTTAAAGAGCATGGAGTAAAAGCGGTTTTTACTCCCGGCACGCCATCTGAAGAGTTTGTAAGCTTTATAAAAGAAAATGTGAAGAAAAATGAATCCTGACAACACAGACAAAAAAAGCTGTGCCGGCAGCCCCGGGGATATAAGGGAACTTGCCAAGCTGATATCAAAAATAGAGAATGACAGGCATGGTTGTCAGCAAATACTTTCAGATATTTATAAAGAGAACCTTGGGACAACGGTCATCGGAGTCACCGGCCCTCCCGGTTCGGGTAAAAGTTCTCTGACAGATCGCTTGATAAAAGAATACAGGGTTCTTGGAAAAAGAGTGGGAGTTATTGCTGTTGACCCGAGTTCCCCTTTTTCCGGAGGAGCCATTCTCGGTGACAGAATAAGAATGTCCGACCACGCCACAGATCCTGATGTTTTTATCAGGTCTATGGCCAGCAGAGGAAGTCTCGGAGGTCTTGCTCCTGCAGCCATTGATGTTGTCAACCTTATGAAAAGTACCGGCTTTGATGTAGTAATAATTGAAACAGTAGGTGTAGGTCAGAGTGAAGTTGATGTTGTAAGTCTGGCGGATACGGTATTACTTGTACTTGTTCCCGGAATGGGAGATGATGTTCAGGCAATGAAAGCAGGAATTATGGAGATAGCTGATATTTTTGTTGTGAATAAAGCAGATAAAGATGGAAAAGAAAAGCTTGTTGCAGAGTTAAAAATGATCGTTGAACTTAACAGAAATAAAATGGAGAGAGTTCCCCCCATTATTGAAACTGTTGCAATAGAAAACAAAGGGACATCTCTTATCATGGAAAGTCTCAAGGAAAGGGGAAGCTGGATAGATGAAAAGCTCCCGGTAATTAGAAAAAAGAAAATGCTCGATCAGTTAAAACATATGTCCATTGACAGGATCGGGGCTGATATATTTGCTATTTTGGATGAAAAAGGTATTTTCCAAAAATGGACACAAGAGCTTGACCAAGGCAGTTCGAACCCGTATAAAGCTGTCAGTGAGCTGATTGCTAAACTTAAAATAGAATGGAGTGGTCAATGAAAAGGAAGATCAATCACATTGGTATTGCTGTAAAGAGTATTCAGGATTTCATTACTTTATACCGCGATGTACTCGGCCTTGAATATTCCGGAGAAGAAATTGTTGAAGACCAGAAGGTCAAAGTTGCGTTTTTCGATATAGGAGAAAGCAGGATCGAACTGCTGGAGCCTACTTCTCCTGACAGTCCTGTAGCAAAATTTATAGAAAAAAGAGGAGAAGGGATGCATCATCTTTCTGTCAGCAGTGACAATATAGAAAAAGATCTTGAAAGTATGAAAAGCAAGGGTATAAAATTGATAGATGAAGTCCCAAGAAGGGGCGCCCACGGTACAAAAATTGCATTTATCCATCCCAAAGAGACGAAAGTGCTTTTAGAATTAACTGAAGAAAAACATTAATATTAGCGGAGATTTAAGATGGTAACCATTGAAGAAAAGTTAGCTCATCTCAGGGCAAAAAAGGAGCAGGGTAAGCTTGGAGGAGGAGAGAAACGTATCCAGGCTCAACATGGCAAAGGTAAGCTTACTGCCCGTGAGAGAATATCAAAACTGTTGGATGCGGGAAGCTTTGAAGAATTCGATGCTTTAAGGCACGGGGTAAAACCGGGCAGTCCAGTCGGGGATGGTGTTGTTACAGGCTATGGAACTATTCATGGAAGAAAAGTTTTTGTATTTGCACAGGATTTTACTGTTGCCGGAGGTTCTCTTGGAAAGATAGTGGGAGAAAAAATATGTAAGATCATGGATATGGCAATGAAAGTCGGAGCTCCTGTAATTGCGCTGAATGATTCTGGAGGAGCAAATATTCCTGAAGGAGTCCACTCTTTAAATGGGTATGGTGAAATATTTAAACGCAACACTCTTGCAAGCGGAGTTGTTCCTCAAATATCTGCCGTTTATGGACCTTGTGCCGGTGGAGCAGTTTATTCTCCTGCACTTACTGATTTTGTTTTTATGACCGAAACCAACTCTTATATGTTCCTCACCGGACCCAAAGTAGTAAAAGCCGTTACGCATGAAGATGTTACAGTCGATCAGCTTGGCGGGGCAATAGTGCATATGACTAAGTCCGGAGTGGCTCACTTTTCACATCCGACCGAAGATGACAGTTTGAATGCCATAAAAACGCTGCTTTCCTATCTTCCTTCAAACAATATGGAAGATCCTCCGGTTGTTGAGTGCAACGATCCCTATGACAGAACAGAAGAGGTTTTAAATAATGTTGTCCCTTTGAACATGAACAAAGGTTACGATGTTCGTGATATCATAAAGCTTGTTTTTGACAATGGAGAGTTTCTGGAAGTTCAGTCACTTTATGCTACAAACATAGTTGTCGGTTTTGCAAGACTTAACGGCCGCAGTGTAGGTATTGTCGCCAATCAGCCTAATGTACTTGCGGGATGTCTTGATATAAATTCTTCTTCGAAAGCTGCAAGATTTGTACGTTTTTGTGACTCTTTCAATATACCGCTCATATCTTTTGTTGATACTCCCGGATTTCTTCCCGGAACAGGACAGGAATATGGGGGCGTGATCCGTCATGGAGCTAAGATGTTGTATGCCTACAGCGAAGCAACTGTTCCTAAAATTACAGTGGTTACAAGAAAATCAACTGGAGGGGCATATTTAGCGATGGCATCTAAAAATCTCAGAACGGACCTTAACTATGCATGGCCTACGGCAATGATAGCCGTTATGGGCGCAAAAGGAGCTGTCGAAATACTGATGAAAAAAGAACTTGATCAGGCAGAAGACAAAGCAAAATTTCTTGCCGAACAGGAAGATATCTATAATGAAAATGTTGCAAATCCCTATATTGCTGCACAACATGGCTATATTGATGATATTTTTGAACCGAGAATGACAAGACCAAGACTTATCAAAGCTCTTGAGATGCTGATAACTAAGAATGACGACTTGCCGGCTAAAAAGCATGGCAATATACCGCTTTGATGATGAGGAGGTTTAAATGTTAAATATTTCCGATTTGGTGACAGTTTCTCAAGCGGCTTTATCAGCAGGAGAACGGCCTCCTGATGACATACTGGTTTTGATGCTTCCTGTGGTGGGTATTTCTGTTGTTTTGTTTTCGCTTGGAATACTTGCTTTTGTTCTCTCTCAGTTTATCTGGATAGAGCGTCTGATAAGCATTAAAGACAAGCTCTTTTTAAAAAAGGAAGCCAAAGAAGAGAAAAAGCAGTCGCAGACAGAGCAAAAAGTTCCTGAAGAAATACCGGAACAGGTGGAGATCAACGATGATGAAATGGCCGCTGTTTTTACAGCGCTCCATTTATTTATACAGGATAAGAGTTCCGACCCGGTAATACTTACGGAACATCTGGTTGAAAATTCAGGTTGGGTAAATTCGTCAAAAGCCAGACAGAATGCAATATTTAACAAGTGGTACTTGAGTAAAAAGAGGTAAACGATGAAAAAGTATGATTTCAAAATAAATGGAAAGCAGTATAATGTAGAGATAAAAGATTTTCAGGTGAAAAGTGCCAAAGTTGATGTCAACGGAAAAGTTTTTGATGTTGAGATCAACTATCCTGAAAGCACTCCTGCCATGACTGTCCCAAGACCGGTTCCATCTTCTGATAAAAAGGAAGAACCTGAAGTTAAAAAAGTTGTTGTCAACAGTATAAAAGCTCCAATGCCGGGTCTTATTATAAAGCTCGATGTCAATGTTGGAGATACTGTCACTATAGGACAGAAGGTCGCTGTAATGGAAGCAATGAAAATGGAAAATGACATTAATTCCACCTATGCGGGGACAGTAAAAGAAATAAATGTAAAAGAAGGCGATAATGTCCAGGAGAATCAAACTCTCATTGTTATAGGTTAGGAGAAATAAATGGAAGCTTTACTGCAGAATTTTCAATATTTTTTCAACACCACGGGATTTGTCCACCTTGAATGGGGAAATCTTGTGATGATCGTTATAGGAATAGCCTTTATCTATATGGCTGTTGCCAAAGGCTGGGAACCTCTACTTTTGTTGCCTATCGGGTTTGGTATACTTCTTGGAAATATTCCGGCCGCCGCAGGTGTAAGTATAAGTGTCTATGACGAAGGCTCTGTTTTGAGCTATCTCTACGCAGGTGTTAAACTGGGGATATATCCTCCGCTTATATTTTTCGGGATTGGAGCCATGACCGACTTTTCTTACATGATATCCAACCCTAAGCTTATACTTATAGGAGGTGCTGCACAGATAGGTATTTTTGCCGCATTTCTTATTTCTTATCTTTTAGGATTTACTATACAGGAGGCTGCGGCTGTCGGGATAATAGGTGGTGCAGACGGTCCCACATCTATCTATATTTCAGGTTTAATGGCACCCCATTTGATAGGACCTATCGCTATTGCAGCATATTCGTATATGGCTCTTGTTCCTGTTATCCAGCAACCGGTGATATATGCTTTGACTACAAAAAAGGAACGACTGATAAGAATGAAGCCACCCCGCAGGGTATCTCCAAGAGAAAAGGTTCTTTTCCCCATTGTCGCTTTTATTTTGTGTGCCCTTATTGTTCCTGAAAGTCTTCCTCTTATAGGCATGCTTATGGCAGGGAACATAGTTAAGGAGTCAGGGGTTACAGATCGTCTTGCAAGAACAGGATCCAATGCTCTTGTTGATATAGCAACGATCCTTATAGGTCTTACAGTAGGAGCATCTACTGCGGCAGAATATTTCCTTAATATCCGCTCGATACAGATATTCGGACTGGGGGCGCTTTCTTTTATAGTTGCTTCAGCCGGTGGGATTTTGTTTGCTAAAATTTTAAATCTTTTCCTCCCGAAAGATAATAAAATAAATCCTATCATAGGTGCTGCGGGAGTTTCTGCGGTTCCTATCTGTGCAAGGGTAGCTCAGCATGTCGGTAGAAATGAAGATTCGGAAAATCACCTTCTTATGCATGCTATGGCTCCAAATGTTGCAGGTGTTATAGGTTCAGCGATCGCCGCAGGTATTCTTCTTGGTCTTATTCCTTATTAGTTCCAGTTTACGAATTTATTCCCCAATGATTTTGAAAAAGAGACCGTTGGCTATTTACACATGTTTTTTAATTGATAGAATGATTTTTGAGTTTAAACTTTCCGGGGGATAAAATGGCTTTTGTTCATCTGCATCTTCACACGATATACTCTTTTCTTGACGGTCTTGTCAAACCTTCAGAACTGATGATCTCAGTGAAAAACATGGGCATGGATGCTGTTGCAATTACTGACCATGGTAACATGCATGGTGTTGTTGATTTTTATCTTGAGGCCTTAAAAGGAGCTGAAACACTTAGTAAAGCCCCGGTTAAACCCATAATAGGCATGGAAACTTATATTTCTGCAGGCGACAGGACTCAAAAAACTAAGCAGGATGCATACCACCTAACACTTCTGGCAGAGAATTTAAAAGGTTACAGAAACCTTTGTTATATTACATCAAAATCTTATATAGATGGCTTTTACTATAAGCCGAGAATAGACAGAGCTTTATTGAAAGATCATTCTGAAGGTCTTATAGCATTAAGCGGATGTTTGGGAGGAGAGATCCCCAAAGCTCTTTTAAGTGGAAGATATGAAGACGCCGTTAAAATCGCCCATGAATATCAGGAGCTTTTCGGCAAGGATAGTTTTTACATTGAAATTCAGGTTAACGGTCTTAAAGAACAGGAAAGGGTTAATCCGCTACTTATCAGGCTGGCAAAAGATATCGGGGCGGAACTTGTTGCAACCAATGATGTTCATTATATTAAGCCAGAACATGCTGAAGCTCAGGATATTCTTTTCTGTATAAATGAAAAGAAGAAAGTTCATGACAAGGACAGAATGCATCACGATACGGATGCTTTTTATTTGAAAAGTGAAAATGAAATGAAGGAAGACTTTGCCATCTATGGAGAAGATGGTGAAAATGCTATTGAAAACACTTCAAAGATAGCAAAAAGGTGTAATGTTGAACTTGCTCTTGATAAACCCTATCTCCCTGAATTTGACACTTTCGGTAAAGGTGAAGGTGAATATCTCAAAGAGATTGCTACAGAAGGTTTAAAGAACCGCTTTGAGCAACTTAAAATATCTGAAGAAAGGAAAAAAGAGTACTATGACAGGTTGGAATATGAACTTGAAATGATCGAGAATCTGGGATTCCCCGGATATTTTCTCATAGTGTCGGACTTTATCAGGTGGGCGAAGAAAAATGATATCCCTGTGGGTCCCGGAAGAGGAAGCGGTGCCGGTTCTCTGGTTGCATTTGCAACAGATGTAACTGACATCGACCCTATAAGGTTCGGGCTTGTTTTTGAAAGATTCCTCAATCCTGAAAGGGTTTCAATGCCTGATTTTGATGTTGATTTCTGTCAGGAAAAAAGGGAAAAGGTCCTTGAATATGTTAATAAAAAATATAGTGAAAAAAATGTGGCACAGATCGCTGTTTTCGGACAGTTGAAAGCTAAATCGGCAGTGAGAGATGTGGCAAGAACTCTTGACATATCTCTTGCTACAGCAGATAAACTGGCTAAACTGGTGCCTGATAATTTTGCAGTAATTTTTACCCCTCAGTTTACAAAAAAATTTAAAGACTTTACCGATAAACTTATAACTGACCATAACTTGCCCATAGAAACAGCAAACGATCCTGACCGTCTGAAAGAGGCTTTAAAGAAACTTCCCATGTCTGATGAAGAGAGAGCCGTTGCTAAACTATTGATAGCCGAAATAGATGCCTATGCTTCAGAAAGAGAGCAGATAAGACAAAACGAAGATTTTTCAAGAATAATAAAGATAGCAAGACAGATAGAAGGTTTGCTCCGGCAGCCGGGGAAACATGCATGCGGGGTGGTAATAGGGCAGAGACCCATATTTGAGCATGCCCCGCTTTTTGTTGATAAAGAAAGATCAAGAGTGACGCAATACGATAAAGATATGGTCGAAAAAGTCGGACTTGTTAAATTTGACTTCCTGGGATTGAAAACACTTACGATGATAAGTCAGGCTGTTAACTTTATCAGAAAAAAAGATCCCGGATTTAATATAAACAATGTCCCTCTTGATGATGAAGCGACATATAAGTTTCTCTGTTCTAAAAGCACAAAAGGGGTGTTCCAGATGGAAAGTGCTGGATTTGAAAAAATGATCCATCAGATGAAGCCTGACAGGTTCGAGGATCTTATTGCTGCTGTAGCATTGTACCGTCCAGGTCCGATGGACATCATCCCGAACTACATTAGAAGGAAACATGGAAGAGAAGCTATTGAGTATGAGCATGAATGGCTTGAAGACATTTTGAAAGAGACTTTCGGACTCATTGTCTATCAGGAACAAGTTATGCAGATATCCCGTAAGATGGCCGGATTCAGTATGGCAAAGGCTGATATTCTCAGAAGAGCAATGGGAAAAAAGATCACACAAGATATGGAAAAGATGAAGACAGAGTTCATTGCGGGAGCAAAAGAGCTTAAAATTGACAAAGATACCGCTGTAAAGGTGTTCGATCACATGGAAAAGTTTGCAAGTTACGGTTTTAATAAATCCCATGCCGCATGTTATGCCTACATCGCATACCAGACAGCTTATTTGAAAACCCACTATCCTGTTGAATTTCTAAGTTCTTTAATATCATCCGATGCAGGAAGAAGTGACAAAGTGTTCAGCTATATCAGTGATGCCAGGTCGATGGGTATAAGTGTCCATCCTCCTGATATAAACAGGAGCCAGTATACTTTCAGCATTGAGGAGAGCTCAATAAGATTCGGAATGGGTGCAATAAAAAATGTGGGGGAAGGTGCAATAGAGGAGATAATAGCGGAAAGGGAGAAAAACGGACGTTTCAGCTCTCTCATAGATTTTACAAGCCGGATAAATATGCTGAAAGTTAATTCAAGAACAGTAGAGTTTCTTGTAAAATCAGGAGCTTTTGACTTTACAGGTAAAAACAGGGGAGAGTTGTTCTCCATACTCCCCGCAGCAATAAATGAGGGTGAAAAAATAAGAGAGGATAAAGAGTCAGGGCAGATGAATCTTTTTGATGCATTTTCAACTCCGGGAGGTGAAGTGTCCTCAAAAAGTTTAAGTGACGAAGATATCATGAACGCTGTTGAAAGTATTGAAAAATGGGATATTTTCGAGGCACTTTATCTTGAAAAGGAGGTGCTTGGGACATATCTTTCAAATCATCCTGCAAAACTTTTTTCAAAAGATTTTTCAAATCTTGGAATTACATCTGTGGGCGAGATATTAAATGAAGTGGAAAAAGGATCAGATCTCAGGAGCTTAGGACAGATATGGGTTTCGGGAATTATAACGAGTGAAATTAAACCCAAAAAGGGTAGAGAGGGAGAACACTATCTAAGAGGTGTGATAGAAAGCAGTGACTCTTCTATAGAATTTGTCATCAACAAAATCGTTTTTCCTGAACAGACACTCCACATTGAAAAACTTAAATCCAAACTTCCCATGATGTTCAAAGCAAGAGTTCGGCAGACAATGAACAGAGAAAACGATGTCCAGGAAAAACCTATTTTGAACATAGAGAATATTCAAAACGATATTGTTTCTTTTTCTGATTATATAGCTGGAAAGATCAGGAGTTCTGATACAAAACTTAAAGGGATACTTGAGTTGGATGATACCCGTTTTTCTCAACTCAGATCCTCTATTTCCAAAATGTTTTTAAATCCTGATGCTCCCGGTATTCCGGCAGTGATCGTTGCAAAAGTAGAGTATGAAGACAAAACGAAAGCTCTTTTTGAGGTCAATGGCAAAATAGACATTAACAAAATTGACAAATACAAAGAAATTTTCGGTCCGGACAACTTTTATTTAAGCGGGGTTTTATGATGAAGTTGGCTGTTTTAATGATAGCTGTTATTATTTCCACTCAGATATCCTGGGTGGATACAATTTTAGAGAAGTATGATGAAAAAGGGAAAGACCTTGCCAAGCTGTATCCGGAAAGGTTTGAAGCCCTTTATAAAAATGTCAGTAAGAACTGGTCCAAAGAACAGCTTAGAAAACTGTTGCATCTTAAAAAAGTTTCAGAAATGGATGCCCGTACCGACAGAAATCTCAGATTTATCCTGACTCCTGTATCAATAAAAAAGCAGAGAGAACAGCATCAGGATTTTATTCCGCGGCTGGTAAATGAAAAGACTATCGCCGAAGGGGTAGAGTTTTTTAAAAAATATAAGGGTACTTTGAAAAAAGCTTATGATGAAAAGAAAGTTCATCCTGCTGATATAATTGCTGTTATCAACTGGGAGAGCAGGTTGGGTGCTTTAGTTGGGGACCAGAGTGTAATTCAGATCTTCATAGGACAATATTTTTTTGCTGAAAAATACGAGGAGAAACTTTTCAAAGAAGGGGCGTATGATCAGGAAGGGGCTATGTCCAGAGCTGCTGCCCAAAAGAGGATAGCAAGACTGAGGAATCGTTCTCTTGGTAATTTGTCGGCACTTCTTAACCAGGCTGTTTTGAAAAGGTTCGATCCGGTTGAAACAAAAGGTTCCTGGGCCGGCGCTATAGGTTTTCCGCAGTTTATGCCTGCGTCAATGATGTATGCTGAAGATGGGGACGGAGATGGAATAATAGACCTTTTCAATATGCATGATGCCATAATGAGTGTGGCAAATTACCTTTACAGACATCATTATTCTTCAAGGGGCAGAGCCTATGCTTTCAGAAGGTACAATCCTGAAGCAATATATGTGAAAGGTGTCAAAATGTATGGGGATAAAGCAAGAAAAGCAGGTATAGGGTTTGATTGACTTTAGAAATATACTGACAGATGAGCTCCAAGACCGAAATTTATAATGTGGCTAGTGAAGCCGCTTCCAGCCCGTAGTTCGTAAGCAAATCTCAGTCTTGTTCCAAGAGCGAGATAGTTGTTTAGGTTAAATTCAATACCTGTAAAGCCTTCCGGTGAGAGTCTGAAAATCGAGCCGGTATTCCCTATAGACAGATATCCCCCTCCAAAAAAGGTTAGCAGGTTGGTCTTTATAAAGTCACCTCTTATTCCGGGACCGGCAAGGAAGTGACCTTGAGCACTGCCGTTTACTGT
>SLOD01000213.1 GCA_007132725.1 Candidatus Sumerlaeota bacterium | reverse complement strand
TTGGGAAAAACAAAATAAAAGTTATTTTTGATGAACCTCAGCTTTCTATTACACCGGGACAGTCTGTTGCTTTATATGATGGCGACATCCTTGCCGGTGGCGGTATAATTGATTAGAAAAGATAGTTCATAGAGCACCCTGAACTTTTTTTATGTCCCGGTGCTTCTGTTGAAGGATCGTCTTCAAATATAGAGTCTTCATCGGGATAAAAATCTTCATCAGGAAGAATGTCATCCTCCTCTTCCTTTTCCTCCTCTTCTCCGGATTTATCCGGGTGATAACATTCTTCATAGTCATACATTGTATTTTCAATTGCATCAAAAACACCGCTTTCATTCCTGTCAGTATTAATTTCTGTTTCTCCTGTTATTATATGAGAAATAAAATACACGGCAGAAGGGATATTTTCTTTAACGCTATCTTTAATATACTCCGGAGGCAGTTCAAATCCGTAACTTTCAAAAAAAGAAGGTCTCAATTCAAATGTGAAAGAAAGCTTGTTGCCACTTACTTCCATAAACCATTCTGTCATTTCACCAAAAGTAGGGTACAAGTCTTTTATCTGTATAGTAGTGTAGAATTTTCCACACTCATTGTAGATAAGGTCAGCCATATTTGTTCCTACTGTCTGATAAAGTTCAACATTATCAGGAGGTTCATCGTTGCTTCCGGGTGGATAAAGTATCAGCTCTCCGTAAGAGTGATAGGTTATTAGACCATCAATGGTTTTAACGCCGTATTGCTCTCCGTCAATAATAAAATCTCTGATCGCCCTGGTTTCAGGTTCACTGAAAGGCTCTGTTCCGTGAAAATATTCAAATTCAATCCATGAAGAATCGTAGTTCCTGTTCAAATCAACACCCATTGTTCCATCAGGATGTTTTCTCATGTTGTTTCTCCATAACCGGTCAGTTTCGTAACTGAATAAATAACCGTCAGGATTCAGTAACGGGATGAACCAGAGAACGGAACTGTTTATTATTTCGTTAAGTACAGGATTGAGGTCGGCATACTCTATAAAAAATTCGGCTATAGCCAGTGGAACTTCATAAGATATCCATTCTCTTGCATGATGGAGTCCCACAAACAGTATTTCCGGTGTCTCTTCTGTTGATTCCTCGATAGCGGAGATCCTTACTGCTTTTATTTTCCGTCCTTCAACAGAATTTCCAATAGTGAACACAGATGAATATCCACTGCTGTCGGCCGCTATCTGTTCGATCCTGGAGTCTATTTCCTCGATCGTATCGTATGAAGGGGAGTCTGTCAGGCTCATTTTTATAGATTTTACTTCAATGTAAAAAGGTAGTTGAGAAATTTCATTAGGAGTTGCGTTTACAGCATAAAAAATGACATTTTCCCTTATTCCGGCACTTAAGATGTCTAAAGTCCCGACTATTTTTTTTGCCTCAGTGTCATTTGCCGGAACCTTTATTTTATAAATTTCTGCACCGGTATAAAAAAATGTTAAAAAAAGAATAAAAAAAACATACCTTTTCATGCTCAATCCTCCTCAAAAAACAACATGCATTATAACAGGCAAAATTTATATTTCAAAACTTTGTTAAGTGCAAAGGTTCACAGATTTTGTGATAAGTTCAATTTTTAACTTTATTTTCTTTGAATTAAGTAATTTCTTTTGTTATGCTCAGATAGTTTTTTAAGGAGGGTAGAGTATGTCTTATGATTTAGTGATCATCGGTGGAGGCCCTGCCGGATTGACTGCCGGTATCTATGCTTCAAGAGCTTTGCTGAAAACACTGATCATTGAAAAAGGCACTGCAGGCGGTTTGATGGCTTTGACCGATAAACTAGATAACTGGCCCGGAGCTTTATCGATCAGCGGTACAGAATTGTCAGAAAAAATGTATGATCAGGCAAAAGGTTTCGGCTGTGAGTTTAAAAATGAAGAAGTTGTCTCTATTGCTAAAAGATTTGATGATAATTTCATAATAGATTTTAAAGAAGCAGATTCTATTGTTGCAAAAAGTGTTATTTATGCTGCAGGGTCAATCCCCAAGTTTGCCGGATTTGAAGGCGAAAAGGAGTATGTCGGAAAAGGGATAAGCTATTGTGCATTATGTGATGCCGCTTTTTACCGTGATCTTAAAGTAGCTGTTCTGGGAGGAGGAGACAGTGCTTTAAAAGAAGCACTTTATCTTACAAAATTTGCATCGGAAGTGGCTGTAATACATCGGAGACAGGGATTCAGAGCGGAAAAAATAATTCAGGAACAGGTGAGAAGTCATCCTAAAATAACGCTGATACTGGACTCTATTATTGAAAAAGTAAGTGGAACTCAATTCGTAGAAAAAATTACAATAAAAAATGTCAACACCGGGAAACTTTCTGAAATTTCCGCGGACGGTGTTTTTGTATTTGTAGGATATGCTCCTCAAATAGAGCCGGTAAAAAATCTTGTTACACTTGCAAAAGACGGAAGAATAGAAGTCAACTCCCGTATGGAAACAAATGTTCCGGGACTTTTTGCGGCGGGAGATGTTATCTCTAAGCTTGTAAATCAGGTGGCAACAGCAGTTGGAGATGGAGCAACTGCAGCTACGGCAGTGGAACACTATCTGTCTTCTCTTCGATAGGGGGTTTTGATTTGACTTGTTTAGTTGACCCTCAAGTTGAAAAAGCAAAAGTACTTGTTAACTATGCAAAAGGTGATTTTTCTCTAAGAAAAGAAGTTGAGAAAATAGTTGAAGAAGCCCCTGTTTTAATCAGAAGCACCCCTAAGCTCGACACAGGCCCTTTCCAGTTTGAAGAGGAAGTTCTAAACGGTATTATAAATGCGGGAAAAAATGTGGTTGAAATGAATTTCGCAACTTCAACTTTTGGAAATGTCTCAGTTTTTTTTAATGAAAAAATGTACATTTCATCAACCGGTTCCCAACTTGATAATTTAAAAGATTCTATTTCCATATGTGATTTTAATGGCAATTTACTCAATTCTATTGAACCTTCTTCCGAGTATCCCTCCCATTTTGAAACTTATAAAAAAACATCTGCCCGGTGCATACTTCATGCACACCCTTTCTTTACGGTTGCAATGTCCATGATAGCAGGTGTCGGGAAAACATTGTTCGGTATCCCGATAGTTGGAGGAGAGGCGGGAGGCGGAAAAGACGGAATAGTACACACTGTTCCCTTTGAATTGAAAAAGCTTAACATAGTTGTCGTGCATGGACACGGAGTTTTTGCCGTTGATTCATTTGATTTCAATAATCCTCTCAATGCTATCCACAAACTCGAAAAACTCAGCAGGAAAAGGTATATTTCCAAATATTTGAGCTGATCAGCTTTTGACTGGATTTTCGCTGTACCTGTTTTTTGTAAGATTGAATTCCCCGGTCACTTCTCCAAGTAGTTTCATAACACTTCCTTTGACATTTTCGTGGTCGAACTTTATCTCAAGTTTTGAATCATCAGTTTCAACAACTGCCAAAGTATTAAGGAGATGGTTGTAATCTTCTTTGTTTCGGAGAGAAATGGTGTAGGTGTGTATAGGGACAGTTCTCATTTTCTTTTCGAGCTGTTTTATATCTTCTCTGTCAATGAGTTTAAAATAATGGAAATAAAATCCGGTTCCTTCAAAAAGGGCATTCATTTTTTCTGTAAGCTCTTTCTCGCCAACGGTTTCTGTCAGCCACAAGGTTGCAAACTCTTCTTCAACTTCCATTCCGATAGGTGAGGGGAACGCAATATTGAATCGTGGCATGGGGTGAAAACCTTCAGAATATAGAATTTTCAATCCCGCCATTGAAAAGCCCCGGAGGAGAAAAGATACTGTGTCAAGATGACCTATGGAAACGGCTCTTCCGCTTTTTGAAAAACTGAAAACAAAAGGATAGGAGTTTCCTCTGTTAAGATCGACTTCATCTTTTGAAGTGTCAGTGTTTTCAATAGGTTTTCCAGTATTAAGAGTTGGTTTTACTGTTTTAAAATCACAAACTCCGCAATTTGAGCAGGTTTCTGTAAGGGCACAATCGGGAGTTTCTTCAAAGTTAAACGCTTTTTCTCTTTCTTTTAAAAGAAAACTTCTTTTGATCCCGATGTTTATGTGCTCATAAGGGAGTATTTCATCGATAGGTTTGGTGTTGAGCAGTTTTGATCTGTCAATGCCTGCCGCCTCTATTCCCTCTTCCCACAAAGCAAAATCAAAACCTTCATCCCATGTATGAAGTTCAACCATTCTTTCCGCTACAAATTTTATAACTTCCCCCATTTCTTTTCCTGCACGGCTCAAATAGCCTTCAACTGTGCTCACCTTGTTGCTGTGCCAGCTCAATTTGAGGTTTCTGATACCTTTTAGACCGTCTAGCAACATTTTTTGTTTAGCCGCAATTTCTTCGTGTGTTATCATCCTTTCCCACTGGAAAGGTGTGAACGGTTGAGGTACGAATGTTGAAAAACTTGCCGTTACGGATGCTTTTTTACCATATTTTCTGACAAGATAGGCTATGTTTTTGACAAGAGTGATAGTTTTTTCAATATCTTCATCTT
>SLOD01000160.1 GCA_007132725.1 Candidatus Sumerlaeota bacterium | reverse complement strand
TGTAAGCATTACCCCATGATTTTCCGTCACCTTCTACAGGAAGCATCGTAGAGGGAACCACCTTTCTTACGCAAATATCACAGTTTTCTCCATAACTTCCCTGAGGACAGCAGACATATCCATCAGGCAGATCAGCAGGGGAACATGTTTCATCATGGTTGCAGGGATTTTCCCCGGGAAGGCAGTATCCGTCTCCTGAGCAGTAGTTTTCTCCAGTACATGGGTTGCCGTCATAGCAGTCTGTTTCAAAAGGGGAGTAGCAGTTTTGATTTTCTTCATTGCAGATGTTGTTGCAGATGTCTCCTCCTGCACAAGGATCACCGCTGCTTACACATTTTCCACCGGCACTGCACTGTTCAGTGCCGTTACAAAAAATACCGTCATCACAATCGGTACCTTCCGGAAATATTACCGGCAGGCAAGCTGCATTTTCACAGACCCCTTCATAGCACCCTTCATGATAATTGTGAGGAGATATGTTGTGTTCACACAGATGTCCGTTATATGCCGACTGACCGATGCAAAGGCCATCGCTGTTACAGGTAGCGGAGTAGCAGTCTTTACTCCAGTCAGATTCATGATTTACAGGATGTGTGCAGGGAAACCCCGAAAGTATATCCCCATTTTCATTTACACAGTCATTGGTGCAGATCAACTCTCCCAGTACAGGATAAAAGTTTTCATCACATTCACAGTAAGGGTCGTTGTTCTCATTGACAAAACAAGTCCCTTTATTGTTGCAGTCAACACCTTCGCATGGGTCGATATCATCGTCGGGTTCGTCTCCATCAGGATACTCATCAGGCTCCTGAACATCATAATCGTTTTCAGGAAAAACATGATCCGAATCGTCAAGTGGAGCAAAGCCGTCTTCGTATTCTTCAAGACCTTCCGGGTATTCATCTTTGTCAGCTGTTTCTCCAGTGCCTGGACCGGGTCCCATTTTCTTTGAGCTGTCACAGGACGACAGCAGTATGACAGCAAATATAAAAGCAACTGAAATAAAAAAAACTTTTTTCATAGCGACCCCCTGATAATGTCACGCAAAAATACATGTCCTGATATCCATTATATCAGTTTAACACTTAAATTCAATCTAAAACGCCATGAAGCCATTTTTAAGTTGAAAACTTAAGACCTTTCTGATATATTTTTCTGATTTTGATTTTGTTAACTGACAGATATTCAGATGGTTAAAAAAAAACTCGATATTTCTTCTTATTCACACGAAGAGATCGCTAAAATAATATCGGACTTGTCTTTAGAAAATAAAAATTTAAAAAAAGAGATATCAAAGTATGAAAAAACTGTAAAAGAAATTGAAGCATCTGTCAGAGATGAGTATCTTCATACATCAGACTGGACAAAAGATGCTCTTGTAAAGTTGGTAAACTTTGCGGCCATTGAGCTTGAGCCTGCCTCCATTGATTCTTTCCCTCAAAAAGTTGTCTGTTTTTTAGGAGATAAATTCTTCGGATATCCCTATATCGGCTTTTATGAGTATAATAGTGAATCCGGAAGTTGGAAGAAACTTGCCCAACACGGTTCTTCTCCTGTAGATTCCGATGAGATACCTGTCTTTTCCGGAAACATGATCCTTGAAGAAGAGGGAGAGATCTATAATTTTTTTACAGTGCAGGGAAGAAGCTATATGATCTGTGTTTCTACTCTGGGTATCAGGAAAAAATTGTCCAATCATGATTACTCTTTTGTCAGCCTTTTTGTTACACTGATGAGCTCTTTTTTCAACATGAAAATGCTTTCAGGAGAAGTTGAGCGGAGAATGGTGGAAGCGTCGACCCGAAGGAATCTTGAAAGACTCTTAAATAATCTTAAAAATAATAGTGCCGGTGTAGAAGAGGTTTTTGCGGAAATGGCAATATATCTTTCTATAGACTCTTTTCTTTTTGCTGTGAAACCTCCTAAAAAAGATGATCTGAAAATCGTTATTTCTCAAGGTGTAACTGCCAGAAACTGGGACTCCTTTTTGAAGATGGTTTTTGAAGACGAAGCTTATTTTTGTGATGAATGGATGGTACTCCCTGTTTTTGATGAACATATGACAGTATATGGTGTTTCCGCTTTAAAGCTTTCTTCAAACAATCCTTCTTTAAAACATATCCAGGAAAAGATTTTATATTGGATGATACCTCAGGTAAGCACTATTCTTTCTCAGAAAAAATTTCATAAGGAATCCATTACCGACGATCTGACAGGAGCTTATAACAGAAGGTATGTGTTGAAAATTCTTGAAGAAAAATTTAAAAAATCAATAATATCCAGTGAAGATGATCATCCTCTGTCAGTTGTCATGCTTGACATTGATCACTTTAAGCCGGTCAATGATACCTACGGGCATCAGGCAGGAGACCTGATACTCAAGGAAGTTGTGAACTCCATAGGTAAGGCTGTAAGAGAGACTGATATTATAGGCAGGTATGGCGGTGAAGAGTTCATAATACTTTTAAGTGTCGGCAAAAAAGGTGCCAGAAATGTATGTGAAAGGATTAGAAGGTCAATTGAAAACAGCAGGTTCGAGTGGAGTGGTAAAGAAGTATGGGTTACTGTTTCAATGGGCTGTGTCACTTATACAGATTCAATAAATACATGGGAAGAAATGGTATCAATATCGGATGTTTGTCTTTATGAAGCAAAAAAGACAGGAAGAAACAAAGTTGTTGAGTATTAAACGGTAGAGGTGGTGTCTTGAAACTTTTTATACTTTTTTTATTAACTGTACTCTCCTTTGAAATGTCAGGTCAAAATCGTTCCGACCCGAACAATCAGCTTTTTTTTGCTGTACAGGCTATGAATGTTGTAAGGGCCCGTAATGCAATAAAGGCCGGAGCTGATGTAAACGGAGTGGACGAAGATGGTTGGCCGTTTTTTATTACGGCTGTCAGCGCAGGAAACCAGGAAATGATCAGACTTTTCATTAATAGTAGAGTTAATGTCGATATAAAAGGTCCGGACGGGAAAACTCCCTTGATGCACCTTCTTTTTGCAGGGGATATCAAAACGGCGGAGCTTTTAATAAGCCGGGGAGCCAGTCTTAAAGAAACTGACAATATGGGGAAAACTATTTTAATGTATGCGGCAGAGGCTGGCAGCATGTCTATCCTTAGGAGAGCAATAGATGCCAAAGTTAATGTCTATGCAAAAGATAATAGAGGTTGGAATGCTCTCAACTATGCTATGGGAAAGCGGAATAGGGATATATTGAAACTTCTTGGAGAGTATGAAACAAGACCTACCGATTTTCTTATTGCTGTTGAAACAGGGAATACTGTAAGGGCGAGAACTCTTCTTAGACAGGGCATGGATCCTGATTTTAAGAATGAAAGCGGAGAACCTCCAACTTGGGTTGCTATCAGAAACGAAGACAGGTATATGCTTAGGCTTCTTTTGGAGTTTGATGCGGATGTTAATTTTAAAAATAATCAAGGATACACAATACTTATGTATTGTTTCGCCTCAGGAAAAATAGAAATGGCAAAAGAGCTTCTCAGGTATGGGGCTTATGCTGATTTTAATTTCAGGTATCAGGAGGGCAAAACTGCCCTTATGATCGCTATACTGACAAAGGATGTGAGGTTTATAAGATCAATCGTTAACTTCAGGCAGGATTTTAATATCAGGGACGATTATGGGAACACTGCTTTGATGTATGCAGCCGGAATGGGGATGAGCGATCTTGTTAAAACTTTACTGTCTAAAGGTGCTGAAAAAGACATAAAAAGAAAAGATGGCAGAACAGCACTTGATATAGCAAAAGCCAGGGGGTTTACCTATATAACAAGACTCCTTGAGTAGTGTCAGAACTACTCAAGATTTTTAATTATTGTTTCTATCTCAGCTCTGTCGTGAGCCCCGGGATTTAAAGAGAGATATTTTCTATAGTGGTCGATAGCAGCTTTATTGTTTCCTTGAATATTGTAAACTTCACCTAGTCCAAGATGTGCTTCAGCATAGTCAGGGTTTATATTGAGTGCTTCTTTAAAAGCAGAAGCCGCCTCAGAATTTCTTGATGCGTTAAAAAGTTTCCAACCTCTTTTGGTTATAGTGGCTACACTACTGACAGGTGACGGTGCTTGCGGGGTTTTTTGTGTAGAGGGCCTGGGTGGTGGTGAAGCCGTTTCCTGTTCAGTATCTTTTTCCTGATAGGTTTCATCTTCTTCAAAATCATCATGAAATTCAACATCCTTGTCATATAAAGGTTCCGATGGAATTGCCTCTTCGTGTTTTTCAACATCATCTTCGGCCTGTTTTCCGATCTTTGGGAAACTTTCATCGCTGGCAAAAAATAAAAAGTAAACAGCACCGGCTCCAATAACAAATATCAGAATCACAATTACGATAAAAATTTTGCTTCTGCCTGATTCCAAATAAGGCTCATCATCCATGTCAAAAAAAGAAGGATCGAGTTCATCGGCACTCTCTTCAATGTCTGCTGCTTTTATGTTGTCTTCAGGTTTAAGAGTCGGTGTTATTTTATAATCATCGGTCGGTTCCGGTTCCGGTTCCGGTTCCGGTTCCGGTTCCGGTTCCGGTTCCGGTTCCGGTTC
>SLOD01000218.1 GCA_007132725.1 Candidatus Sumerlaeota bacterium | reverse complement strand
TTACCAGTGTTACCAGTGTTACCAGTGTTACCAGTGTTGCCGGTGTCGCCAGTATTACCTGTGTCACCTGTATCTCCTGTGTCACCTGTGTTTCCACTATTTCCACTATTTCCACTATTGCCGATATCTTCCTTTTCGTCGAATATGTCTGCTTCATCGGTGATGCATGAAGCAAGCATTAAGATGGTCGCAACTATAATTATCAGTGCAAGAAAATTTTTCATAGCAAAAACTCCGTTATTCTTTTTCGCAAAATCCAACACCATCAAGTCCGATAGAAGAAAAATATGTGCCGATCGAGCAGTTGGAAGGTGCTTCTGAAGGATGATACAGATATATATTGTATTTGGTGTTGTCTATCAATTCTGTTTCGAAAGAAAATCTGCCACCTTCGGGTTCTGTGATGTCGACAGCTTCCGTAATAAGTAGATGTCCCCCGCAACCTGCCGCTATGACACAGTTACTGTCTGAGTCATATACGACTATTTTGACATTTTCCGGTTTCCCTCCTGCAGTTACGCTGTCATTTTTTTCCAGAGAGTCAGGGAAATATGCATTTACCCAGTATTTAGTTTTTGTAACTAAGTCATGGGCAAACGATTGTTGTCTGTATATCACCATGTTTTTTGATGAATCTCTGCTTATCAGTCCGATGGAGCGTGATTCAGCGGGTGGAACAGATATTCTGAAACGATACAGTCCTTCACCCATTTCATCGGAATAAGCACCTATATTTAACCCACCATTAATTGGAGGAGGGGAATAGTTGTGTTCCATCCATATACCTTCAGAGTGGGTTTCAGCATGATCCTGGTCAAAATTTCCCCCGGGGAAAAGTTTTTTTTCATCAAAAATATAGCCGGTATAATTCCCATATCCTGGTGGGACTGACTCTATCTTTGATCTGAATAGACCGTAGCTGTAGGGGACTCCCTCATCGCAGTTCCTCCATCCTCCCGCTCCGTTATCACAGACACATTGAATTCCGGCGGCTCTTTTCAGGTAGTCGGCATCATCAAAAAGAATAACATTTCCGGCAACTCCAATATAGTCAGGATCATCATCAAGTAGGCTCATATAAGTATAATCGGTGTCACACAAATAAAAACCACCACTATTTTCAGCTCCTGTAGGAACAGCGACTAAACACAGTTTTTTTATATTTCCCTTGTCATCAATAAGTCCACGATAAAGCTTTATGTTTGTGTCTATATCAGTTTCAGATATATCAAGAAAGTTGTATCCTCCGGCATTGGCATCAAGGATATCATTAAAATCGATCCCTATTTCAGAGTAATTGATAATACCCTTTTCTTCATCAACGATCCCCATGGTTGTAATAAAAATTTTAAATGCATTGCCAAGATATGCGATATGCATGTCTGCGCCGGCATTTATATAGCTACCTTTCAATTTTGTTTTAAAAGAGCCTTCTCCCGGCTGAGGGTCGGGATCTCTTCTATCATTGATCAGTCCCCTGAAAGAAAACATCATATAAGAATCCTCATTTTCAAAAGGAACCATTATACTTTCAGGTATGTCACATCCGGCTGTTCCCGGCTCAATATCACCGTCATAATCTTCATCAACATCAAGATCCTGATCGTAATCAAAATCATCAGTTTCATTATTCCCACTATTTCCACTATCTCCTGTGTTTCCTGTATCTCCTGTATTTCCACTGTTCCCGGTGTTTCCGGTGTTCCCGGTATCTCCGGTGTTCCCGGTATCTCCAGTGTTCCCGGTATCTCCGGTGTTCCCAGTATCATCGCCGTTAGATAACCCTTCAGAACATGACACAAATAATGCAAGTGCAAGCAGAATGGCGACAGGTAATTTTAAATTCATCTTTTCAACCTCATTTATCTTATGATAGTACATCCACAGCCGATTGATTCATCCATAACCTCATCGAACTCTTCTTTGTCATTATCACTTGATGGTTTTTCGTCTCCAGTATCTCCGGTATCTCCGGTATCTCCAGTATCTCCAGTATCTCCAGTATCTCCGGTGTTCCCTGTGTTCCCGGTATCTCCTGTATTTCCCGTATCTCCAGTATTTCCAGTGTTTCCAGTGTTACCTGTATCTCCAGTGTTTCCAGTATCGCCTGTGTCATCAAGAACACAAAGACCGCTCTCTATGTCACAAACATAAAAGGTCGGACACTCGTCGTCACTTGTACAGCCAACCTCAAGGATACAAAGGCCTGTTTCAATATCGCAAAATTGATCTTCCGGGCAGTCGTCATCATCGTTGCAAAGATCCGGTTCATACTCACATTCCCCTTCAATAGCCATCCTCACCATTTCATATACATCAAGATACCCGAAGCCAAAGCAGTTGTTATGTTGCATTATTTCATCAAAGTAAGTGTCTTTTATTTCGCTCCACTCACACTGCCCTATGACATTTCTATCTTTGTCTATGATGTTATGGTCGGGAACGATATCTTCATCAATTATTCTCTGGTCTAATCTTTTAGCCGCAGCTTTTTTAAGGCAGTGGAGAGCTTCAAAGTATTTAAGGTCAGGATTGGCTGACAGCATCAGCCCTATAGCTCCGGAAACGACAGGTGCAGCGGCAGATGTTCCTGAGAAATGAGGGTTGGCAGTATAATGCCCCGGTTCCCCGCCTGAACCCCCCGATATGTCAGTAGAAATTATGCCGTTATAGGGAGGACTGTCATCAGGGTCTCCTGCTGGTGCAATTACATCTACAGCATTTCCATAGTTACTGTAAGTTGCTTTATAACCTCTGCCATTATCAAGGGTGTTATGTCTGAGAGCTGAAACGACAACGATATGCTCATTGTCAAAATTTCTTATGTTATCAGTATCGCAGAAATTGTTTCCTGCAGCCCATACCATTATTGTTCCTTTGCCGTCTCTTCCATTTTTCAAGCCATACTGGACAGCCTGTTCTACAAATGAATTGAGAGGAACTGTTGAGCATGATTGCTGACTCCACCATACCCAACTGTTGTTTATTACGGAAGCTCCCTGATCAACGGCATATTTAAGAGCAAGATATGTTTTGTGAAAAGTGTCTATATATCCTGTTCCCATATCTGTATCAATAAACCTTATAGGAATTATACCGCAGTCCCAGCATACACCGGCGATACCTTTTCCATTGTTTCCTTTTGCCGCTGCAATTCCGGCAACACTTGTTCCATGTGCAAGAATAACTCTTGTTGCCCATGGAGTAGTATTCTGGTGAGGCTTAAAAGATGCATCGGCATTTTCATCAACGAAATTCCAGCCAAGATCGGGAAACATATTGTCAATGAGGTCTTCATGTTCAAGATCAACACCGTTATCAATTATGGCAATTTTTATTTCAGGACTTCCTGTTTCAAGTGCCCATGCATAATTTGAACGGATTTTTTCATGATGCCACCTTCCAATGGTGTATTGAGAGTACCAAGTGTCGTTGGGAGTGACAGGTTCGGGAAGGTCATCAATAAAATCTTCGTCATTGAACTCGTTATCTTCATCCAGCCCGGCGAGTTCAAAATGTCCTTCCATATCAGGCTGAGCCCAGTTTACAAGGCCTTCTCTGTAGATTTGTACTGAAACAGCAAAAGGATCGGTTCCGGGCTTCATTTTAACAAGATAGTAGCCGGGATCAGTTTTGTCATGATATATTATTTCCAGCCCGTGTTTGATAAATGTGTTCTGTATTACTTTTGGTGAAACGGAAGGTTTAAAACTCAACCCGAGCGTACCGTTAAGTCTCACAGGCTTGCTTCCATAAAAAGTTACAATAGGCCATAGAGCTTTTCCTTGTTTTGCCAGTCGGTCTCTTTTTTTTATCCATTCAGAGCGGTTTGTTTCATATATCTGTTTAAAGTACTGGGGTGCCCCTGAACTGTCCAAATAAAAGGAATCGAAAACGAGTCCGTTGATGAACACCTTTTCCCCCTGTTTTAATTCGTGTCCGGATAAAAAAGACAGGAACAGGGAAATAACAACAAAAAGAAAAAATTTCTGCATTTTCCACCTCTGATGTAATAACAGCAACACTACATTTTGATAGAGCTGGGCATACAGTTCGCCCTGTTTCAGAAAGAAGGGCTTTTAAAGATAGTTTTTGTTGTCCGAATTTGTATATTCGAACCACCTGAGAGGTTTTTATACATCCCTATGTTCGATCTTGTACCTGTTCAGTATTTTATAAAGTGCAACTCTTGAAATCCCGGCTGTTTTTGCTGTCTGCATAATATTGCTGCCTGTTTTATCAAGAAGTTTTGAAAAATACTGTCTTGTAAAGATTTCAAGGACCCTTTCTTTTTCACTGTGGTATGATCCTGAATATGTGGCTGGAACAGAGGACATCCCATTATAGGCGATGGTACTGCTGTTAAGCTTTATCTCATCGGGAAGATCGTTCAACACAATTATTTCATTGTCAGACATTATGGCAGCTTGTTGTATAAAATTCCTCAGTTGTCTGACATTGCCTGGAAAGTGATAGTCCATTAAAGCTTTCAAAGCAGGTTTGTCGATTCCTTTTATTGCGGTGTTAAAAATTCTGTTTGATTCCGAAATAAAGTTTTCGATCAGCACAGGGATATCTTCGGGATACTCTCTTAGTGGTGGAACTTTAATGGGTACAACATGAAGTCTGTAGTAAATATCCATTCTGAATTCACCTGTGCCGAGCATTTTTTCAAGATTTCTGCTTGTTGCGGCAATCACTCTGACATTAACTTTTTTTGCCATTTTATTGCTTCCAACCGGTTTCACCTCTCCACTTTGAAGTGTTCTGAGTATTTTAACCTGAAGAAGGGGGGGGAGATCTCCTATTTCATCAAGGAACACAGTTCCTCCTTCAGCTTTTTCAAATTCCCCTGTTTTGTTGTAAAAGGCCCCGGTAAAAGCACCCTTAACATGTCCGAACAGTTCACTTTCAAGAAGTTCTGAAGGTATTGCCGCACAATTTATAGTAACAAAGGGAGCATTCTTTCTTGGAGAGTTGAAATGTATTGCATGAGCAAGAAGTTCCTTCCCTGTACCGCTTTCACCTCTAAGTATGACGGTCGCATCGGTTCCGGAAGCTTTTTCTATCCGCTTTTCAACATCTTTCCATTTTTTTGATTGCCCTATTATCATAATAGCGGCACCTTTTTCGGAACTTTCTTTGAAAAGTTGGGCTCTTCTGATAAACATAGCAGCTTCTTTTGCAAGAGACATGATCGTCGAGGTTTCTTTTTCTTTGAAACGGTTTTTAGTTTCTGACTCTATGGCAATTACTCCTATAGGTCTATGTTGAAATTCTATAGGTACCACAAGCGAAGACCGGATCCTTTGAAACAGCGGAAAATAGTTGGGATCTTTGGATGTGTCACGACAATTGTAGGGCATATTGGTTCCCAGAACGATCCCGGCCAGACTTTTGTGATCCCTTGGCAGTTTGTCGGGAATTATTGAAAGAGCTTTTCCTTTAACAGCCCTCGGTTCAAACTCAAGTTCTCCCGTTTTTTCATTGAGAATAAGAATGCAGCCACATTTTTGACCGGTTTTTCTAAGAGCAAGTTCGAGTAGATTTTCAAGGAGTTTGTTAAGCTCTATGTTGTTAAGATAGTTATCTGATATGTCAGACTGTGCATCCTTTATTTTCCACAGCATCTCAGATTCTTTTCCTGTTATCATATTTTTGTATCTATCTGAAAATATTGACCAGAAATGGGGAAGTATGATGTCAGATGTCAAAACTGTTCTTTCGAGGTACTCCTTTGTTGTGTGTATTCCTACAACAGCTCCTCTGATGCCTTTTTCAAGTCTTACCATATCATAAAAAATGTAGTGATTTTTAAAAAAATCTGTAATGTTGCCCAGTTCTTTTTCTTTAATTTTTCCTGTGAACCGTTGTTCCCCTTTTTTAAAAAAGTGCTTGAAGAGAGATTCCATTGCCTTTTTTTCAGTTGACCGCCCTGAAGGAAACATTTCCAGCTCTTCTTCATATTTGTCCCACAAA
Organism: Candidatus Sumerlaeota bacterium; assembly: GCA_007132725.1. Taxonomy (GTDB): domain Bacteria; phylum UBP6; class UBA1177; order UBA1177; family UBA1177; genus SLGQ01. The sequence goes on along the minus strand of SLOD01000218.1, from coordinate 10,353 downwards.
GCTGCAAAAACTACAGTATCAGGCAGACTTGCTCTCACAGATGTGTTAAGCCGTCTTATCATATCATCTATAGTTGTTCCTTTCATAAGCTCTTTGACTACATCAAGAATGTTTTTGTAGGTATCTCTATTCATTGCTTCTGTCATGTCTGCCATGATAACCTCCGTTTACACCAACGGGGCAATTGTATGAATGGAGAAATTTATAGCAAGATAAAATATACTGGATCAGATGAGTTTTTTGAGAGGATTCAAATATCCGTGAAACTTGAAATTTAAAATGGTTTGCTGTATGCTTGTTTTGTAAAATTAAATTTAAATACTTTTCGTTGGGGGACGATATGAAGAAGGTTCTTATTTCACTGCTTTTATTGCCGGTGTTTATGTCGGTTTCTTGCGGAGGAAGAAACGCAGGCGACAGTGGGGAAAATGGATCTACTGGGGACAATGGGGATACAGGGGAAGTATGTGCAACGGAAGGCGAAACAAGGTCTATTCAATGTGGATACAATGGAAGTGGAACTCAAGAGCAAACATGCACCGATGGGTATTGGGAAAATGATGGTGATTGTGATGATCCCGATGAATGTGAAAACGAAGATACACAGTTGGTCGCCTGTGGATACAATGACAATGGAACACAGAATCAACTATGTATATCCGGTCAGTGGGAGGACGATGGTGATTGTGATGATTCCGATGAATGTGAAAACGAAGATACGCAGTTGGTTGCTTGTGGATACAATAACAACGGAACACAGGATCTACTATGTATATCCGGTCAGTGGGAGGACGATGGTGATTGTGATGATCCCGATGAATGTGAAAAAGACACAGTTCGCACAATAGATGGGGCAGTGGAAGTATGTGTAGAGGGGCAGTGGCAATATTTAAGAGAAACTAGGCAGTGGGGATCTTCCGGTAGGGACGAGGGCTGGTCAATAGCAGTTGACAGTAATGACAATATCTATGTGACCGGGCATACTGAAGGAGCCATTGACGGCAACACCCATGCAGGAAGAGATGACATCTTTCTCACTAAATACAGTAATAATGGAACGAAAGAGTGGACTGAGCAGTGGGGAACTTCCGGAAATTGTCGTGGTCGGTCAGTAGCAGTAGACAGTAATGATAATATCTATGTGACTGGATATGCCTATGGAAACCTTGACGGCAACACCCATGCGGGAAATTATGACATTTTTCTTACTAAATACAGTGCCGATGGAACGAAACTGTGGACGGAGCAGTGGGGAACTTCTAAAGATGACAGGGGCTACTCAGTGGCGGTTGACAGTAATGACAATATCTATGTGACTGGAGGTGCCGGTGGAGATCTTGACGGCAACATGAATGCAGGAGGTTTAGACCTTTTTCTTACTAAATGGAGTGCCGATGGAACAAAACTGTGGACCAGACAGTGGGGAACCTCTGTAGATGAATGGGGCCACTCAGTGGAGGTTGACAGTAATGACAATATCTATGTGACCGGATATACTGGAGGAGCCCTTGACGGCAACATGAATGCAGGAGGTTTAGACCTTTTTCTTACTAAATGGAGTGCCGATGGAACAAAACTGTGGACGGAGCAGTGGGGAACTTCTCGAGGGGACATTGGCTGGTCAGTAGCGGTTGACAGTAATGACAGTATCTATGTGACTGGACATACCCATGGAACCTTTGACGGAAACTTAAGTGCGGGAAAGGAGGACATCTTTCTTACGAAATACAGTACTGATGGGACAAAACAGTGGACTAGACAGTGGGGAACTTCTGAAAATGACAGAGGCACATCCGTAGCAGTTGACAGCAATGATAATATCTATGTGACTGGTTATACTGGAGGATCCCTTGATGGGGACTTGAGTAGTGTAGCTTATGCCATTTTTTTTACTAAATACAGTACTGATGGAACAAAACAGTGGACCAAACAGTGGGGAACTTCCGGTAGAGATGAGGTCTTGTCAATAGCAGTTGACAGTAATGATAATATCTATGTGGCTGGAAGAACTTCTGAAGCTCTTGACGGGAACTTGAGTACCGGGATTTTTGATCTTTTTTTTACTAAGTGGTATTCTGAATGGTTATAATTAAAACTCTTTTGTGAAATATTAAGTCTGGTTTGTATGTCATTAATTTTTTTTCGTATAACACAACATAATTAAGTGTTTTGTGGCTATGAAATGTGACTGCTGCCCCTGTTCCGGGGTCGGAATGGAACTAAGGTTTTTCAGTCAAGCAGATGGACTAAAAGTCCGCTTCTGAGTTTAGGTTCGAACCAAGTTGATTTGGGGGGCATTACCTGTCCGGCATCAGCCACTTCCATAAGTTGGTCTATTGATGTGGGGTAAAGTGAAAATGCCATTGTGCACTCTCCGCTGTCAACTCTCTTTTTTAGTTCTTTTGCTCCTCTTATTCCCCCTACAAAATCTATATTTTCGTCACTTCTGGGGTCTCCTATTCCAAGGACAGGGGAAAGGAGGTTGTTTTGAAGTATTGCTACATCAAGACTTCCGACTGGGTCATCAGCAGGATATGTTCCTTTTTTTGCTTTTATTATAGTCCACTTTCCATCCATGTAAAGACCGAATTCTTTTGCGCATGCCGGTCTGTCATCATCTTCTCTTACTATTTCAAATTTTTCAAGAACCTTTTCCATGAACTGCTCTTTTGTAAGACCGTTCATTGTAAAAAGGACTCTGTTGTAATCGAGTATTTTAAGTTGTTTCGCAGGAAAAAATACGGCAAGAAAATAATTATATTCCTTATCATCACTCGGATTTGGGTCATTTTTCATTTTTTCAAACTTTGCTCTTGCCGCACTTGCCGATCTATGATGACCGTCTGCCACATAAAGAACAGGAACTTCGTTGGTAAATGTGTCACTTATCCTTTTTGATACAGCATCGTTCTCTATTACCCAGACAGTGTGTTGTATCCCGTCATCAGCAACAAAATCAACATCCGGAACTCCTTTTACAGCCTCTGCAACCATCTCATCAATGGTGCTGTTATCTCTATATGTCAAAAATACAGGTCCGGCATTGGCATTAAGCGTGATTACATGCTTTGTTCTGTCATCCTCTTTTTTCTTCCTTGTAAATTCATGTTTTTTTATAAGGTCGTTGTTGTATTCATCAGCACTTGCGCAGCCGACTATCCCGTATTGTTCGTGTCCGTCCATGATCTGTCTGTATATATACAGGTGTGGTTTGGTGTCTTGTCTTAAAGCTCCCTTTTCTATCATGCCGTAAAAATTCTCTTTTGCTTTCTGATAAACTTTTTCGTCATAAAGATCAATATCCTGTGGCAGATCAACCTCAGGTTTTACCACATGGAGAAATGAATATTCATTTCCTTTGACAAGCTCACGCGCTTCATCGGAGTTTAAAACATCATAAGGCAAAGATGCCACTTTGTCTGCAAGTTCATTTACAGGTCTTACAGCTCTGAAAGGTCTTACCGTAACCATAGGTTCCTCCTTAAAATGATATAAAGCCACTCATACAGGAAGAATCTATAAACAGTAGAATGTTTTGTCAAGGATAATGAAGATGTAAAGAAAATAAAAAGCAGCACATAAGCCGGATTCTGTTTATCCAGTCATTTATCTGGGACGCCAGTTGCCTGACGCCTCAAGCGGTCAACCCGGATGCATCGGACGGGCCGTCCTTATCTGCCTCGGCAGATGGCATCTCTATTAGACCTTGCTCCGGAGGGGGTTTGCCATGCAAACTGTGTCACCACAGTTCCGGTGGGCTCTTACCCCGCCTTTTCACCTTTTCCCGGTCATGCCGGGTAGTTTTTTTTCTGTTGCACTTTCCGTAGCATTACTGCTCCTGGCCGTTAGCCAGCCTCCAGCCCTTTGGAGTCCGGACTTTCCTCTGACAATAATATCAGCGACTGGTTGTGCTGCTTTTCAATATTCAAAGAACCGCTATAATTTTACTCAGATTCTTTACATTGGCAAGGGATTAAAATGCACTGACAGTTAGGGCATACCTCTATTCTTTCCGATCTCAGCACCATGTTGAAAAGTTCCGGAGGCAAAGTCATGTTGCATCCAAGACAAATTTTGTTTTCAGCATCGGCGATTGCCTTGCCATTTGAAGAGCTTTCAAGAATTCTCTGATACTTCCTGAAAACCACAGGCCTGATCTTTTCTACGAACTCTTCCCGTTTAAGATACATTTTTTGAAGAGTTTCATCGAGAGTTTTCATCTTTTCAATGTTTTCCTCGATCTTTTTCTTATATTCCGCGATTTTTTCAACAGTTTCATCTTCTATTGCTTTGAGTTCAACATTTTTAAACTCCACCTCTCTTTCTATCTCTTTAATTTCATCAGAAATGTCTCTGTTGAATCTTTTTATGTTATCTATTTCCCTTAGGAGAGCTCCGTATTCTTCTTTGTTTCTTATTGCAGACTGCTTCCCGGTAATACCTTTGAGTTTGTCTTCTCCTTTATTGAGGATTTCCACTCTTTTCATTTTTTCTTCTTCCTGAATAGCAATGCCGTTTCTAAGTTCATGCAGTTTTCCTTCCATTTCACCGATCTTTTCTTTTAGAATTTCATTTTGTTCAGGAATAGAGTCAAGCTCTTCTTCTTTTTCAAAAATTTGAACATCCAGCAGTTGCAGATCTTTAAGTTTTTTCAATTCTTCAAGCATGAAGCCTCCATATTTTATTTAAGTGATCTAAAACATATTTAAAGCAGAAGTGGTGTAGACCTGTTAAGGTACGATTGAGAGATATCTTCAGTTTTTTAATGCCCATAAGTCCCAAAAAAAAAGCACTTGTTCGCAAACAAGTGCTTCAATCTTATATGATTTCTCAATAAACATGTAAAATAACGTCAAATTAACCCCCACTAACAAAATGGTGGGCCCAAGAGGATTCGAACCTCTGACCACCCGGTTATGAGCCGGGAGCTCTACCAACTGAGCTATAGGCCCCGTTAACGCCTCATTTATATAGTCGCATTTATTTAAATTGCAAATTTTTAAATAAAAAAAAGTTGAAAAAAATTGGAAAATTAAGCTTTTTAATGTAATTTACCGCCTGTGTCCGGTAGATTAGTTTTTGAAGCGGGAGATGCCGATATGGATTTTTTTGACATAAAAGGTGGAGATATAATGGAGGGTGAGATTACTCCCTCCGGCAACAAAAATGAAGCCCTGCCTGTTCTGGCCGCATCTTTACTGTGTGAAGACAAAGTAGTGCTTAAAAATGTTCCTGACATAAAGGATGTTAATGTGATGCTCGAAATAATGAGTTCCTTGGGCATCTCTGTTTCAAAAAGATCTTCAAATGAAATTGAAATAGATGCTTCAAATATAAACGACAAACCGCTTGATGCTGAATTGTGCGGAAAAATAAGGACATCTATCCTGTTTGCCGGCCCGTTGCTTGCAAGAACGGGTTCCGTTGTTCTCCCTTTACCGGGAGGTGATGTCATAGGAAGAAGAAGACTGGATACCCACTTCCTCGGTTTTGAACAGCTGGGGGCACTTTATTCAAATATCAATAACGGCTATAAAATAGTTGCCAATCAACTTAACGGGGCAGATATTTTTCTTGATGAAGCGAGTGTTACTGCAACAGAAAACATTATTATGGCCGCAGTTTTTGCAAAAGGGATATCTGTAATAAGAAATGCTGCATCAGAACCTCATGTACAGGGGCTTTGTAAGTTTTTAAATTCGATGGGTGCCAAAATAAGCGGAGTGGGAACCAATGTTCTTTCTATTGAAGGTGTTGATTCTTTGAAAAGCACAACCCACACTATTGGTCCTGACTATATAGAGGCAGGAAGTTTTATAGCTTTATGTGCCATGACCGGAGGAGAGCTTACAGTAAAAAATACTGATCCCGCTTCAATGGTATCTATTCTTGGTACATTGAAAAAGATAGGGATAGAGCCGGAAGTGAGAGGGGAGGACATTTTTGTTCCCCATCATCCCAAGCTTACAATAAGGAAGGAAATGAATAATTCCATACCCAAGGTTGATGACGGCCCTTGGCCATCTTTTCCTTCTGATCTGATGTCTATGGCAATTGTTGCAGCAACTCAAGCGGACGGAACAGTCCTTTTCTTTGAAAAGATGTTTGAAAGCCGCCTCTTTTTTGTTGATAGATTGATAAGTATGGGAGCCCAGATAATACTTTGTGATCCGCACAGAGTTGTTGTTTCCGGGTCGTCACAACTTTATGGAACAAAACTTGACTCTCCTGATATCAGAGCTGGAATGGCCCTTGTAATGGCCGCTGTGTGTGCAAAGGGAAGAAGCCGGATATATAATATAGGTCAGATAGATCGTGGATATGAAAATTTAGAGGGAAAGTTAAGAAAAGTAGGCATAACTATAGAGCGAAAGAAGGCTTAAATATTGCATAATGGGGTCTAAATTTTGCATAGTTATATAGTAATTATGCATTTTTTTTTGTAAAAAAACTTGATTTTCAGCTTTTTTTTGATATTGTCGAAGTAGTGCATTGAAAGTTATTGCCTTTTTTATGGAGAAAATGGTATGGTAAAAAACAACTTGAAAAAAACCAGGGAAAGGTTGCTTATGAGCAAGTCTGAGCTTGCAAGAAAGGCTGGTATTTCTGTTCTTACTATTGACAGGATCGAAAAAGGTGGAAAAAGCAGAATGGAGACAAAACGCAAAATACTTCTTGCGTTAGGACTGTCTATTGAAGAAAAATCGATTGTTTTTCCAAGCGAAGAAGATTAATCAGGAGGCGGCGATGTTTTATAGCAAACAGCTTTTAGGGCTTGATCTTGGATCTTATCTGATAAAAGCTGCTCGTGTCTCAAAAAAAAGGGGGAAATATTTCCTTAAAAAATTCGGGTTTATTTCAATTCCTGTAAATACCGTTGTTGATGGTAGCATAATGAATACCTATGAAATGAACGATGCTATCAAAACACTGCTTAATAACCCTAAATTAAGAACTAAGTATTGCTCAATAAGTATTGCCGGACACGGAATCATCAATAGAGTGATAAGTGTTCCCAAAGTAGGATACGATGAGTTTTACAATGCTCTTAGAGTTGAAGCGGAAACACATGTTCCCCACGATATAAAAGATATATACTTTGATGGGATCAAAACTGATGTTGTAGAAGATGGAAAAGACAGAGTAATACTGATAGCCGCAAGAAAGGACCTTGTAGGGGACTTTATTCAGGTGGTTAAAGAAGCTAGGGTAACCCCAATGTCTGTAGAAATAGATGCGACAGCTTTGGCAAATATTTTTCAGGTCAATTACCCTGAAGAAAGTGCTAATACAGTCGCCATACTTAATGTCGGGGCTTCAAAGATCAATGTTGTTATTGTTGCTAACGGAAATGTCAGGTTTTTCAGAGATGTTTTAACTGGTGGAAACTACATAACCGAAGAGATAACAAGAAGATTGAAAGTAAGTTTCCAGCAGGCGGAAAGTTTGAAGTCAGGGATTCACACCGGAGATGACACTATTCTTCCTAATCAGGTGGAAGAAGTGGTTTCAGATGTTGCCAAAAACATCGTTTCCGATGTTTCGAGGGTTTTTGACTATTATATCAATACCAACCCTGAAGATAGTGTAGCCAAAGTGTTTTTGACAGGCGGGACAACAAGAAGCCATACTTTTACTCAGACGCTTAGCTCAACTTTGGAAATTCCTGTTGAAAAAATGAACCCCTTTAAAGAGATTACAGTCCCCGGCAATATTATGACAAGTGATGAAGTTGAGGATGTATCTCATATTGCGGCAGTTAGCTTAGGATTAGCATTGCGGAGGATGGACGAGGCATGATCAGAATAAACCTATTACCGGTAAAAGAAGACAAGCTTGCCAAAGAGGCAAAAGATTTTCTTATAATTGCAGTAGGAGCTCTGACAGTTGTTTTTGTCCTTCTGGGACTTAACAGCAGAGTCCTTGCCGAGCAGGAAAAAGAGAGTGTGATGCGTATCCAGGAAGCTGATAAAGAAATAGCAAATCTGAGAGTTATAATGGGAGAAATACAGTCTCTTAAAGAGAAAAAAGCTGAACTGCAGGGAAAAATGGATATGATAGTCCGTTTGCAGGAGCAGAACATAGGCCCCGTAAGGGTTTTGGATGAACTTTCTTTGAAACTCCCTTCAAGTAAGATATGGCTTAATAGGCTTACTCTCAGAGGAAACAGAATTGATATAGACGGTCTTACCCTTGAAAACCAGGAAGTTGCTAACTTTATGAATCAGCTTGAGAATTCGATGTTCTTTTCCGGGATCAACTTAAGGAAGGTTTCGAAAGATAGAGCTACAAGAGGAATACAGACACTTTCGTATAACTTGAACGCCACAATTCATTTGACTGGTCGTCAGGGAGCTGCGAGAGGAGATAAACAGTAAATATATAATGGAAAGGGAGTTATGATATGAAAGCCCTGCTGATTAATATTGGAAAGCTTAAACAAGCTTACAGGTACGGTGGACTGTTAGGGGTTCTCTTTCTTATCGTGCTGGTTTATTATTTAACAGTTTATATGCCGCATCTTGATAAGATGGAGAATTTGTTCCAACAGTTTAACGCAAAAAAAACTGAATTTTCAAACATGGTTGTTCTTGTGAGAGACAGAGGACAATTCATGGAAGAAGTTGAGGCTCTTGACAGGGATCTTAAAGTTGCTGTAAGCATGCTTCCAGACAAGAAAGAAATTCCGTCTTTGTTGAAAAAGCTTGCTGACGAAGCAGAAAAGTTCGGCCTCGATGTTTATTACTTTGAACCTTTATCAGAACGGCGACAGGATTTTTATGCGGAAATTCCTGTTTCGATGAAAGTTAAAGGGAGTTTTCAGGAAGTACTCGGGTTTTTTGACAGTGTCAATAAGTTGGCAAGGATCGTAAATATAAGTGATATCAGCATGAATGCTATCACACAAAGACAAGACCAGAGAGCCGACAGGGCTTTTTCTGGATTTCAAGCAACAAGAACTGAGCTTGATGTTTCTTTCCGTGCCACTACCTACAGATTTCTTACTGCTGCTGAAACAGGGGGTGGATCATGAGAAAAAATAGGACCATCCGATTTTTAAGGTTTTCTTTTCTTTGTTTTCTGAGCGTTATGATACTTGCAGGCTGTACCAATGAATATAGAATAGAACCTTTTGATTACAAGGCTGAATATGACAGAGTAAGCAAAACAAAACCCAAAGGTCCGGAAAGGAAACCGATCGATATAACAGATCTCACAAAAAGCAGAATGAGCTACCGCTATTCTCCTGTGGGAAAAAGAGATCCTTTCAGATCCTATTTCGGGGATCCGGCATCTATGGTGAAAGAAAGAAAAATAGTTAGTGAGCTTCAGAATTTTGACGTTACTGAACTTAATCTTACAGCGATAGTCTGGGGTATAGCTGAGCCGAGGGCGGTGGTAATTTCTCCTGACAGAAAAAGCCATATAATAAGAACAGGCAGTTTTGTAGGAAAAAACTGGGGGAAAGTAAGCAGAATACTGCCTGATAAGGTTGAAATAGTTGAAACATATAAAGACCCTCTTGGAAGAAAGATAGTAAATAAACTTTATATAGAACTTCCGGTAAAGACTGCATTGACACAGTCTGATGCGACTCTCGATGACGGATCGTCTATCTGGGATGAAAATGATCAGTCTGGAACCGGTACAAGTGAAAAAGGTATAATTGAATAACAGACATATAACGGAGCTTGGAATGAAAAGTCTCAGGTTATCATTTGTTTTTCTGCTGATACTTACAGCAGTAACAGTTTCGGCAACTGCAGCAAACAATAGCGGTTCGCTCAGTATCGAAATTGGAGGCAGAAAGAATACATTGTCGAACACCCCCGGAGAATCTTATTTTGAACTGCTCGACTCGAAACTTCGGGTAGTTCGAAAGGGTGAGCCGGTAAAAGAAAAACGGCTTGCCAATCTCAGTAAGGGGACTGTCAATGGAGAAAATTTCTTTAAATTTGACTTGAACACACAAGGACTTCATGTCGTTTTTGAGTCAAAAAGAGGGAAAGGTGATGCTGTTTTGATTGGAAGTCTTGATGAGCTTGTTTCTCTTACGGAATCTATCAACTTAAGAGATTCCGTAGTTACAGTCAAAGATGCTTCAGATGAGATCTCATTCAGCTTTACGGAACAGCCGGAAAAGATCAAGTTCTTTTCTTTGCAGGGTCCTGACAGGCTGGTGTTTGATTTTATCGGTATTAAAGGATCTATGGCTTCAAGACAAGGTTTCAGGTCTGCCAACCATCCATCCGGATTCCGTGTTGTCATAGAAAGGGAAGTCCCAAGATACTTTTCTTTGTCTTATGACAACGATTTCCGGTTCGGTTTTAAAGGTCGCCAGATATTTGCTTC
>SLOD01000101.1 GCA_007132725.1 Candidatus Sumerlaeota bacterium | reverse complement strand
TTTATTTCATCTCCAATCCCTATACGGTATTCAAGTTCCCCGGACATCACTTCCTGAAAATTATCCTCAAGAGGCATCTCTTCAACTTCAAACTCATCTTCAGGAACATCTCTCAGTTTTGCCGCTCCACTGAAAGAACAGGAATTCAAAATAAAAAAAACAACTATCAGTACAGCATGAAGTGTTTTCATATCACAACACATCCTTTCATTTAAAAATCATAAAACAGGTCATTATAGCGTGCTAAAAGGTATTGTCAAAAATAAGCTTGGAACAACTGTAACTCCCTCTAATCCCCTCTAATCCCCTAAATCCCCTTTGACAAGGGGACTTTGAATAATAACTTTGATTCCTCTAACTGAATAACTCCCCTAACCCCTCTTTTAAAAAGAGGGGGATAAGAGATGCATTGCTCCCTCTCTTTGTGAAAGAGAGGGTTGGGGAGAGTTCTTCCCTCCCCCTTGTGAAAGGGGGCTGGGGGGATTAGGAGAAACGTGAATAAGAGATGCATTGCTCCCTCTCTTTGTGAAAGAGAGGGTTGGGGAGAGTTGTTCAACTCCCCCTTGTGAAAGGGGGCTGGGGGGATTAGGTGGGACGTGAGACGTGAAACGAGTGGAAAAAATTGGACTTGTTTTTTTCTACGCTTAAACTAAGGTAACTTCGTTGCAAGGTTTTGGGTGGATGAAAGAAATTTTTCCTGAAATAAGTTTTCATAAAGAATTTAAGGATTTTGAAAGAGATCCTTTTTTCAGGGCACTGCGGTATCTGAAAGGGGATGAACCTTCATTTGAAGCTGAATATAGAGCCAATGAAGCTTCAAATATTTTAAAGTACAAGCAACTGGTCATTTTTTCTAACTTGCTTAAAAAACACAAGATAACTAAATTCGTCCCGGTCAAGGGAATGTATCTTCTCAACACGCTTTTCAAAGATCACTACGGTTTGAGATCCATGGTTGATATAGATCTTCTTTTTCACCCGGAAGAATTTGCTCAGATACCGGAACTTGTCAAAAACAGTCCTCAGTTGAAACTTAAAAAGCAGTTTCACCCTTTACTTAGAAGATATTTCTGTGAAGACATCCCTGTTTTACTGAATGGAACTTTAATAGAGCTCCATTCAAAGATGAGCTTTATATCTTTTGGCAACTTTATAGAAAATGTATTTGAAAACTCTGTTGAAAAAAAAATAGATAATGACCTTAAAATGTTGCTGCCTGAAATAGAACAGATGGCACTTATAATGCTTATACATGACCATATGGGGAAAAATTTTTATAACCTTGTTGCCGGAAGATTGCTTGAGTTTTATGTTGTAATATATAACTGCGACCTTTCCAAACTTAGAAAAACCGCAGATAAATTCGGACTTGGAAAGATGCTTGATTGTCATCTTTTTTTAATATATACGATGATCGAGGAACCGTTTTTTAAAAAGAGCGACTTTGATATAGATGAAGCTTTTCAATATATAGACAGAGATGAAAAAAGTTGTGCTTTCAAAGTGGAAAAAGAATTTTCACTACAGATGGCTCTTTTTGGTTACAAGACGATACTTCTCAGATCAAGAATAATTTCAGGGACATTGTTCAGATATATGTTTGGCGGGAAAAATAACCGGGCATGATCCCGCAAAAAATTCTTGACTTATAATAATTCTAACAGATATTAGTATTTGGCAATTTTGAATAAGAGGTGGTTAATTTGTTTTTGATGCAGGCTTCTTCGCTTTTGATCGGTTTCAGGTTGGCACTTATATTTGAGACAAGTATGAAAAGGGAGAGGGAAAGACATCATGTAAGCTGGTTTTGCATGTTGTCCATATCTTCCTTCGACATGAGAAAAAGATTTCAGGATATACCGTTTATTTTTGCTGAAACAAGAAGGAGTTACCTCACGAACATGGAAGTTCTGGAAATAAAAAATGTAGTTGATGAAATGCTTGAGATGGAGGAGGAAGATGATGAGGATGACAATTCACCGGCTGAACACGGTGCCGGTTCTGATGAAGATGACCGTCATATTATTTCTGTTGACGGCAGTGATACCTCTTGATGGAAGGTCTCCTGATCTTGAATCTCTTGCAGAATATTTGAAAGGACATGGTATCAGTGCCGAAATACTTGAGACAAAATACAGTTGCATGACACTTGAACAGGTTCTGGAAAAAGGTCTTGAAAATATAGATGACCTTGAGAGAGCAGTTGTCTCTGCAAGAAAAAATACAAGAGTTGCCGGTCTTCTTCCGGAAATCACAGCCTGGAGCAGATATAAAAGTGATGAAAGACTTTATCTTTATCAGAAAAATAATATCAGTGTCGGAAGAGACTATGTTTCTGTAGGGCCGGATGATAACAACTCAACTTATGGAGACCTCACTTCTTTTGAAGTGGGGGGCAGAGTGAAATTCGACCTTTCAAAGCTGCTCTACAATACTGACATGATAAGATTCAGCGATCAGCAGCAGAAACTGTTCCTGTTGAAAATAGAGATCATAGAAAGATTGAGCCTTATTTACTTTTTCAACTCGATGCTTAATGCCATTGTTGCTTTGTCTGTGGAAGTTCCGGAAGAAAAAATGGTAATTTATCAACTTACAGCAAAAAAATATAACGGCTGGTTCAAATCTATTGCAGGTTTCGATCTGAATGAATGTGGAGGATCAAAATGAAAATTTTTACAATACTTTTTTTTATGGTGATATTTTCATGTTCTTTGGAGCCGCCTGAGAAAAACCAGTATCTACCTTTTCTTGTTGAAAAAACACCCGAAGAGAGAAAATATTATCCGGAAGAAACACTGCTGTTTCTTTTCAATATGGAAATTCTTCCTGAAACTTTGCACCATTTTAAAGCAAAAGGGGTTGAGTCGAAAATTGATGTTGAAACAAGAGTTGAAAACAATATCATTATGGTCATACCTCCTCTTCCTTCCGATGATATCCTTGAAATAGAAATAGGTTCCGGACTTAAATCAGTTGACTACAAACCGCTTTTTATAGATACTGAATCACCCTCAAAAACGGGAAAAATAGAACTGGTATATCCTGTTGGTAAAAAAATCCCTGAGCTGGTAAGAGTGATTCCCGACACAGGACTTTCTGCAACCGTAGCTGTCGAATTTGACGGGGATATCAATATGGATAGTGCCCAAATCCATCCTCCGCCTGATATCTCATTTGATCTTGATAACTGGATAGTGCTGTCATATTCAAAGCCCGTTGAAAAAATAACAGTAAAAAACGGGGTGTGTGCCGACAGAAATTCCGTCATAGATGATTTTATGATCGTTCTTTCAGGTGAAAAGCCCGAAACGGCACCTCTTGAAGTAAGTTATTCAGTTACAGATGTTTCCTATATTGTAAATATTACCGGAGAAACAGTCTTGGCTGTTGATGTTAATGGAGTTGCAAGAATGTGTGAAAGAAGATGTTCTGTCGAAATTGAAGGTTTGGAGCCTCTTACAAAATATGACTCAAACATAACGATTTTTACTCTGACAGGGAGAAAAACTGAAAAAAATGTCATTGAAACGGAAAAAGAGAGACCCAAAATAATGATAACAGAGATAATGCATACTCCGATGCAGCAACCTGAAAAATCATGGGAATTTGTAGAGATATACAACTATGGCAATCTTGATTTCGACCTCACAGACTGCTTTATTGACGACAATGACAACAATAAGGGAATAGATCCGCTGTTGCTTAGGAACGAAAATGATGAACTTCTTCTCAGACCGGGAGACATTGCTGTAATAACAGGAAATGAAGCTGCTTTCGGAGATCTTATAGGCAGTGCTCTCTGGCTTGTGACAAAAGATACGACAGTTGCTGACGGAGGGTTGACAAGCAAAGAGACCGTCCAGATAAAATGTAAAAGAGACGGTGTCATGGTGACAGAGGCAAACGAAGACCCGAAAAAATTAAGTACATCAAGAGGATATTCGTTTACAGTTGATACTGATGGTAATTTTTGTCCATCTTCAATAGAAGGAGGAACCCCGGGAAGGCTTGAAAAATGTCCTGAACCGGAAGATGAAAACTAAATCATTTTATAATTTTCTTTTATCACCATCGGGACATTTTCATAAAAAGTGATCACATTTTTTGCAACGGTAGCATATATTGCAGATAGAGTGCTCCAGTATTCAGAGTAGAAAACAGCATTTTCAATATCAATTAAAGTAACATCAATGTTTTTCACTTCCGCCACATCAATTATGACAGGCATTCCGATACCTTTTTTCAATTTTACATCAGGAAGGATGAAACCTTTGCATTTTGAGTTTTCAAAAGGATGAGAGTGCCAGAAAAAATCGAAATCCACCATGTTTTCCAAATGCCATTTATCAATGCCTGAAATGAAAGTGTTGGATACTATCCTTAGCATAGAGGGATCAACGGGATTTAAAACTTTCGTGGATTCTTGAAATTACCTCTGTTTTAGGAACATTTTCCGTGATCGAAAGTTCTGTTGCAAGGATATCTTCAGCATCATTGAGAAGCTTGTCTTCTCCGTAACTCAGTCCCTTTTTATTTTTAAGAAAAAGAAGATCGGCTATTACAGATGCAACATCTCCGGCTTTCCCGCTTTTCATTTTATCCTGAAGATACCTGTATCTTTTGTTCCAGTTCATTTTCAAAAGCTCATTGTTTTTTATTTTAAAACAACGGTAAACATCGGGAGCCATCCGGGGTTCAGTTATACCCCTGAGTCCCATCTGATCTGCAGAGTCTACAGGCACAAAAACTCTTGAGCCGCTTGAAACCATACTTACGACATAGCAGTTTATTTCAGAACTCCCAAGGTTCTTAGCCTCTATGGAAATAACTTTACCAACTCCGTAATTAGGATAGACAGCAAGGTCACCGGGTTTAAATTTTTTCATGATTCATCGTCCCTCTCTAAAACAAATGAACAACAACTGACAATTATACTTCACAGAAATAAAAAGTCAAGTGGTTTTAAGAAAAAACCTTTCTAATTTCGGCATCTTGTAAAAACAACACAAGTTGTTCTTTATTTGGCTTAATAAAGGGATGGACTTATTTATTAAAATGAAGAATTGTTTAATTCCCCAAAGTATTTGTTTACTATCCGGGGGATGTTTTTTTTCTCTGCCCATTTAACATAATGTCTGTTTCTAAGCCATGTTAGCTGTCTTTTTGCAAGGTGTCTCGTATTTGCCGCTATAAGTTCCGTAAGTTCACTGATGCTTTTGATCTCTCCTTTTAAATACATCTCAGTTTCTTTGTAGCCTATTGAATTCATGGCTTTGCAATTGTGTGATCCGAAACCTTTCCTGTTTATTTCCTTCACCTCTTCTATCAGTCCATTCTGTACCATTAAAAGAGATCTTCTGTTTATGTCACTGTAAAGCTCTTCTCTATCTTTATCAATAGATAAAGCAATGAATTTGCCGCTGTATTTTTTTTCTTTTTTGTTTTTGTTCCACTGTGAAAGTTTTTTTCCGGTTGCCATGTAAACTTCAAGACCTCTTTTTATCCGTTGTCTGTCATTGGGGGATGATATTTGTCCTGCCCACTCCTGGTCGGTCTGTAACAGTCTTTCATACAGCACTTCCGTTTCATGCTTTTCAAGCTCATCTTCGATCTGTTTTCTTACAGGGTCTTCTATCTTTGGAACAGGAGAAAGTCCGTTAAGAAAAGCTTCCACATAAAAGTTTGTTCCCCCTGTTATTACACAACTTTTCCCTTTTGATAAAATTTTCTCAACGATAGGAAGAGCTTCTGACACATACTTCCCTGCATCAATTTTTCTGTTGAGGGGATAAACTCCGGTAAGATGGTGAGGTATGCCCTGTTTTTCCTCTTCTGAAGGAGCTGCCGACCCTATGACAAGGTCTTTATATATCTGTACCGAGTCTGCTCCAACTATTTCACTGTTGAACTCTTTTGCTATTTCAACCGAAAGAGAAGTTTTCCCTGAAGCTGTGGGACCGAGTATCAGGATCAGGCTCATTTCCGGTTTACCTGCTTTTCAATATAGTGTCTGTTCATTACAAAGAAAAAAGGTCTGCCGTGAGGGCAAGTCAGAGTTTTGCTATTGTTGATATCTTCTATGAGTTGTTTTATTTCTTTGTCGCTGAGCGTATCATTGCATTTTACGGAAGCACGACATGCAGTTACAGCTAAAAGAGAAAGTATTTTTTCTTCAAATGCACGCCCTTCTCCGTAATTTTCAAGCTCTCCGATAAGCTCTTTTATAATAGTTTCCCAGTCAGCATCAAAACCGATAGCGGGAACAGCTCTTAAAATAGCAGACTCGTCATCAAATTTTTCAATAATGAACCCTGCTTCAGATAGAGAGGAAATAATTTCTTCCATTATTGAAAGTTCTTTAGGGGACATTTTTATAATGACCGGAACTATAAGCAGTTGTGACAAGCCGCTTCGATCACGGGCATTGTTTACCAGTCTGTTAAAAGTTATCCTTTCATGGCTTGCATGTTGATCAAGAAAAATGAGTTTGTCTTTTGATTCAATAACAATATATACCCCGAAAACCGTACCGACTATGCGGTAGTCTTTCATTTGAAGATCATAAAAGGATTCCTGAGAAGGTTCAATGGTTTCATAATCCCTGTCAAATATGTTAAGCTCCCTGTGTTTTTCTATCTTTCCGTGAACAAGTCCATTTTTACGGGTAATATATCCGGGCTGTTTTTCTCTGACAGAATCGTAGTGATGATCTTCCTTTTCTTTGAGATCTTTCTGTGAGTATACGGGAAACTTTTCCTCTTTGCTGTCTTCCCTGAAAGAAAGAAGAGCATTTGCAACAGTTTCGCGGACAAGACTGAAGATCAATGGAGTGTCATGAAACCGCACTTCCATTTTTGAAGGGTGCACATTGATATCAACTTCTTTAAGGTCTGTGTCTATGTTGAGAATTACGGGGGATTTGAATTCACCCCCTATGGTTTCTCTGAGAGTTTTAAAAATAATACTGTTTATAAATCTGTCCGAAACGATCCTGTTGTTTACCGATGTAGCTGAAATGCCGGGGAAAGATGAAAACGGTGATGGTATGAATACTGTCACGGTCACTCCGTTACGGGTGGAAGCCAAAGTCCGTACATCTTTTTCTTCAGCTTTCCAGATATGAAGTATTCTTGAAAGCTTGTCAGAAACAGCGGGATATTGGAAAACAGCTTTTTTGTTATGAAAGAAAGAAAATGTTGTGGTATAATGTATTATCGCAAACTTCTGGATCATTTCCCGTACAAGAGCAAACTCTCTTTCATCACTTTTAAGAAATTTTTTTCTTGCCGGAACATTGAAAAAGATATTGTCGGCATTTACCTCTGTCCCTTTGGGGAGGGAACAAGACCCGTCTGAAAGTATCTTGCCGTCAGACATTGATATCTTGAAACCGTTGCCATGTTCAACTGCACTGGCTATCGAAAATTTCGTTACCGAAGCAATAGAAGGGATAGCTTCTCCCCGAAACCCCATAGTTGGAATTGATGTAAGTTCCTCTATTGATGAAATTTTACTGGTCGCATGTCTTTCAAGCGCCATATAGAGATCTTCGACAGTCAGTCCCGATCCGTCATCTTTGACCCTTATCTTCTTTTTCCCCCCTTTTTCGATCTCTACAGTTATATTTGTACTGTTCGCATCAATACTGTTCTCGATCAACTCTTTTACAACAGAAAGAGGTCTTTCCACAACCTCCCCGGCAGCGATCTTATTAATGGTGTTTTCTGAAAGATGTTTTATGATGCCCATTTTTAAGCCAAATTTAAAAGTAAATATAACAACATTACAACAACAACTGTATAAAAAATGACAGCAAAGGCAAACAATGCCCTCTGTCTGTTCTTAGAGTGGGTTATAAGTTCACCGTCCAAACCTTCTACCACCTTAAATTTAGAAAACATTACGGCAATAAAGAGAAGAAGGCTCAGCATAGAGACAAAAAATATTGACCACCATATAAAGTTCAGCTTTTTCTGTTTTTGTTCAAGAAAACGCTTTTGAAGGACATTTCCTGAAAAAACAAGAGAAAGAGGAATAAAAAAAGAAGCATTGTAACTTTGTACGAACTTAGTCTGTGCATGATCATCAAACAAGTGAATATGTCTGGATAAACGGGAGTAGTAAGGGTCTGAAACTTCAGCTTCAAGAGTTGTGTTCCTGCTTAATACAGCAAAAGTCCTTCCGGGATAGTTGGAGTTGAAGCTTGCCTGTATCCGGTCGCAGTTAATATAGTCTCCGGGAAGTAAAATTCCGGATGAATTTACGGATATCACATCGGTCTTTTTCCATTTTCCAGACCGGTAGCAGTCTACATGCATGTTCCGGGCATCTATGAGTGAAGAGAGTGTTATTCTGCCTTCTTCTTCAGATATCCTGAACTGCTTCCCGTAAAAAGGGTAAGCTGTGACAACGGACGATCCGTCATTGAATTGGATGTTTACACGATTATCCGCTTGCAAAACGGTATGATAGGCAGTATATCCGTTTCGAAGTTTTTTTTCTGCGTCATTTATAAAAATAGAACTCTCTTTACATGGCTTTCCGTCTGAAAGACAGAACAGATGGACAGTGGTTTCAAACTCAGGAACGATCCTGAATGAGTCGGGAAGAAGAAATATTGAACGATTCCCGGCCCTGGGAACAGAAGGAATGGTTGAAAGTTCATCGTTGAAAAACTGTATCAAGGGCCGGACTCTTATGGAAAAGTCGGCTATATCTTTGTATCTTATGGGAAATACTGTTTCAAAACGGTCGTCTTTGACCTTTACTTCTCTCAGATCGGGATATAGTTCAAGAATATTGGAGTCAAGAGGCCTGCCGTTTACAAAAAGTTCCGGGTCGGTAACGATTTCCCCGTCTTCTGATACGGCTCTTGCAAGCACCCGTGCTCCGGGATAAACTGAATCCCCGAAAAAATAAATGAGATATCTGTAACGCTCCTGCTGGATGTTCACATAAAAAAATAGAAGTCCGAACATCAAAACAACGATTGTTACAAAAAGGACCTTTGTGATTTTTTGAAAGTTTGTCATATTATCAAGAGCTTAGCAGATCAATATAAAAGTAAGGCTCGATCATTTTGAGGAGGTTCCTCGCATTTTCATTGTCGGATGCGTCAAAAAGTAATGAAACCATTTTATCAGAGAGGTTCAGTACCCCGATAATTTTTCCGTTTACAAATATTGGTGTCGAAAGAAAATAGTCTTTAGTGTAGCCCGTTCCTTTTTTAAAACGGGGATCATTTTCTATATCTTCGACAAAAACAGGTTTTTCACTGTTAATGACTGTCCATGCGACACTGTCGGGTTTGTATTCAACCTCAAGTCCGACAAGTTCCTTTTTAGTTGATGCTTCAACTACAAGATTGTTTTTTTTGTTCAGGATCATGATGGATCCCCTTTCTGCGTACAGAAGGTCGAGCATTCTGGGGAGAATGTCATTAAGGAAATCGGAAAAAAGAGGATGTTTTTTAAAAGATGAAGAAACATCTTCTCTAAACTGAGATGTTTTTTTAAACTGATATGTATCTCTAAGAGCATCCATAGTGCTAATGATCTGCACTGCAGATTCGATAAAGCAATCGGTTTTAACTTGAAAATATTTTTCAGGATAACGCACTCTTTTTGCCCAGTTGCAGTGTCTGGATCCTTCGTTGGAAAGGATTATTACCGGTAAGAAATTCAAAGCACATGAGTTATGAAGTTCAATGAGATCAAGAATTGAAGTGTAGCTGTCTTCCACGATAAAGAAAAGAGAGTTTTTCCTGTGTTCATTTACAATATCATCAATATCCACAAAAGAGTGAATCCAGTCTTTAGACTTGAGAATATCAATAGTTCTGTTTTCATAGTTTTCATCTCTGATAGCAGTGCAAACTTTGAGTCCTTTTTTCATAAAGACGACCCCCTGAAATAAAAAATGCAGCACAATTATAATTTCCCCTGTTTTTGCAAGCAAGTTTTTGAGGTAAAATTGTTAAACCATCCCGCTTTTTCTAAAACGGGTGTGCGAAAAACTAATATAGAATTTTTAATTGCTAATTATAATTTGACAGGTTGTTCCGTATTGAATAATATTGGTTCAGTTTTTTTATTAAAAAGAGGTTGCGTATGTTTACAATCCTTAAATGCGGATCGATCTACGGAGTTGAAGGGAATGTAGTGGATGTTGAAGCCGACATATCAAGGGGTTTGCCCGGTTTTTCGATAGTGGGACTCCCCGACAGTGCTGTAAAAGAATCGAAAGAAAGGGTTAAAACGGCAATAATAAATTCAGGACACAAATTCCCCCAGAATAAGATAACTATAAATCTGGCTCCTGCCGGTATAAGAAAAGAGGGAGCAGGGTTTGATCTTTCCATTGCTTCGGCAATACTCACATCTATATATTCGATAGATCCCGATCCGATAAAAGATTACATGATAGTCGGGGAACTGGCTCTTAACGGTGAAGTGAAACCGGTCAGCGGAGTTCTGCCTCTTGCAATAACAGCCAAGGAAAGCGGGCTGAAAGGTATGATAGTCCCTTTGGAAAACGGGGATGAGGCCGCCGCTATCACAGAGATCAATGTTGCTACGGTAGCAACATTGAACGATCTCTTCTCTATACTCAAAGACGGTGTGATCAATGTCCATACTCCGGTCACAAGCCAGAAAGCTACAAAGCATTTAATAGATTTTTCAGAAGTAAAAGGACATGAGCAGGCAAAAAGAGCTATTGAGATAGCGGCGGCAGGCGGTCACAATATCTTGATGATAGGGTCTCCCGGAAGCGGAAAAACAATGCTTGCAAGAAGGATGCCCACGATACTCCCTGAGCTTTCAAGGGAAGAAAGTATAGAAACAACTAAGCTGTTCAGTGTTTCAAGCATGTTGAAAGGGAAGGGTCTTGTAAATGAAAGACCTTTTAGAAGTCCACATTCCACATGTTCCCATATTGCATTGGTCGGAGGGGGAAGTCCACCCAGACCGGGAGAGGTGAGTTTTGCACACAACGGTGTCCTTTTCCTTGATGAACTGCCTGAGTTTAACAGAAATGCTCTTGAAGTTCTCAGGCAACCTATGGAAGATGGGGAGGTTTCGATTTCAAGGGCGACACATACAGTGAAGTTTCCATCAAGTTTCATGCTTGTCGCCTCTATGAATCCATGTCCCTGCGGGTTTCTGTTTGACAGAAAGAACACCTGTTCCTGCAGTGCGGCCGCTGTACATAAATATCAACAGAAAATATCAGGACCCCTTCTTGACAGGATAGATATTTCCATCGTTGTGAATTCTGTTCCCTATGACGATCTCAGGAAAAAAGAAGAGTGTGAGACCAGCAGCAAAATAAGAGACAGAGTTGAAACGGCACGCAATATACAAAAGGAAAGGCTGAAAGAGTCAGGAATATACAATAATGCAAAAATGCAGGCCTCAGAAATAGATAAGTACTGTATATTAAATGAAGGTGCGGAAAAACTGCTGAAAAATGCCATGGAAAAATTGGGAATATCAACAAGAGGTTATTCCAGGATATTGAAAGTGAGCAGAACAATTGCTGACATGTCAGGTTCAGAAAAGATAGAAGCTGCCAATATTGCTGAAGCTATCCAGTATTACAACAGGTCGATGTTTAATTCAGGGTGAATAGGGCTTTGAAAAAAATCTCCACATATTGTAGGGTGTTGTCAGAAAAACACAAGATATGGTAGAATTTTGTTGACAAGCTTATTTCAGTAGTGTACCTTTTTCATCGTCTAACAAATTTGTACGGTGGAGTGTCGGAGATGTTCAAACTTAAAAAAAGAGACGGAACGTTAGTGTCGTTCGATTTGGAAAGGATTAAAAATGCGGTCAGAAAAGCATTTGATGCTACATCTATGATCTACAATGAGGATATTCTTGATATCCTTGTTCTAAGGGTCACTGCAAATTTTCAAACTAAAATCAAAGATGACAGTGTGGCTCTTGAAGATGTTCAGGATAGTGTTGAAAAAACGCTTGAGCAGACAGGTTACACCGAAGTGGCCAAGGCTTACATTCTGTACAGAAAACAGAGAGAAAAACTTAGAAATATGAAGTCAACGGTCGTTGACTATAAAAATGTAATAAACAGTTATGTTAAAAGTGAAGACTGGAGAGTAAAGGAAAACTCCACAGTTACCTACAGCGTAGGTGGGCTTATCTTGCACAACAGCGGTGCTGTTACGGCTAACTACTGGTTGAGTGAAATATATGATGATGAGGTGGCGACACTTCACAGGGAGGGAGATTTTCATCTGCATGACCTTTCAATGTTGACAGCATACTGTGCAGGATGGTCTCTTAAGCAGCTTATAGAGCTTGGATTGGGAGGAGTTTCAGGAAAAATAACTTCTGCTCCGGCAAGCCATCTTCATACAATAGCTAACCAGATGGTCAATTTTCTTGGAATAATGCAGAATGAATGGGCGGGAGCTCAGGCTTTTTCCAGTTTTGACACTTATCTTGCCCCCTTTGTAAAAGTTGACAGACTCACCTACAAAGAGGTTAAGCAGGCTGTTCAGGCTTTTGTGTTCGGTGTCAATATTCCTTCAAGGTGGGGAACTCAATCTCCTTTCAGTAACATTACACTTGACTGGGTGTGCCCCGATGACTTAAGAAACGAAAGAGCTGTTGTCGGAGGGAAAGAGCAGAATTTTACATATGGTGAATGTCAGGTTGAAATGGACATGGTCAATAGAGCTTTCCTTGAGATCATGATAGATGGTGATGCAAGCGGCAGAGGTTTTCAGTATCCTATTCCCACATACAACATCACAAAAAACTTTAACTGGGAAACTGAAAATGCAAAGCTTTTATTTGAAATGACTGCAAAATACGGAACTCCGTACTTCCAGAATTTTGTTAACAGTGATATGAGCCCCGGAGATGTAAGAAGCATGTGTTGCAGACTTCAACTGGATAAAAGGGAGCTTCTTAAAAAAACGGGAGGCCTTTTTGGAAGTGGAGAAAAGACCGGAAGTGTCGGAGTTGTCACTATAAATCTGCCAAGAATAGCACACAATACATCAGATGAAACAGATTTCTATAAAAGACTGAAGTATCTTATGAATGTTGCTAAAAGAAGTCTCGAGGTGAAACGGGAGGTTTGTACAAAGCTGCTCGATCAGAATTTTTATCCTTACACAAAGAGGTATCTGGGTAATTTTAATGCACATTTTTCTACGATTGGAATGATAGGTATGAACGAAATGTGCCTGAATGCGAAATGGGTGAACAGCGATATAGTTTCAGCTTCCGGCAAAAAGTTTGCCCAGGAAGTTCTTGATTTTATGAGAGAAGAGTTGAAAGGATTTCAGGAAGAAACAGGGAATCTTTATAACCTTGAAGCTACACCTGCTGAATCCACTACCTATCGTTTGGCAAAAATGGATAGAGAAAGATGGCCTGAAATAAAAACGGCGGCAAAAGATTCTGAAACACCGTTCTATACGAACAGTTGCCATCTTCCGGTAGATTATACTTCCGATCCTTTTAAAGCACTTGAGATACAGGATGATCTTCAGACGAGGTTTACCGGGGGAACAGTTTTCCATACTTTCCTTGGAGAGAAGCTTCCTTCATGGGATATAGCAGCCGATCTTGTGAAAAAAATATCGTACGGATACAGGCTTCCTTATTTTACGATATCTCCTACATACGCTATCTGTGACAGGTGCGGATATATTCCCGGAGAAAAAGAAATATGTCCAGGATGCGGATCTAAAACCGAGGTTTATTCGAGGATTACAGGATATTACAGACCGGTAAAACACTGGAATGACGGAAAAAGGCAGGAATTCTTAAAAAGAGTGGAATACGATGTTGAAACAAGTGATGGCAGTCAGCCCAGGGTTAAATCAGAAAACCCTTTTGAAAACAAGGTTAGGGAGGAGGAAAAAGGTGTTGAAGTGCTTTCGATCCCGGGATTTTCATCTTCAGAAAACTCTCAAAGGGAAAAGAGGGCAATTTCTCATCTATCCCATGTCAGTTCAGGGTTTGGGGAAAATCACAGCAAGCCTCATAGCCATAAAGTGATGCTGTTTACAACAAAAAATTGTCCGAATTGTCCTAAAGCCAAGGTGGAGTTAGAGGACAATGACAATGTTGAGTTTGTTGATGCTGAAGAAAATATGGATATTTCAAGAAAGTATGGTATCCGCACAGTTCCCGCCCTTGTCGTTGATGACGGCAGAGGAGACTACAGGACATATTCCGGTGTTTCCGATATAATTAAATACAGACTTGAGTCAACCGGATATAAAGGCTGATCCTGACTAAAATTCGATTTTCTGCACATTGCCGTACATTTCAATTGAAATAAAGTTGATTTTTAGTATAATAATAGTTGTGTTGGATATTTGAATGCAGTAAAGGTTTAACCTTAACCGTTGGAGAATAAAATGAAAGTGAATAGATATGTCATAGCATTTGTTGCGGCGGCTTTGTTTTCAGTTGCTTACGGATGCTCAAACGAAAAGATTGACCCTGTGACAAAACAGAATTGCGAGTCCAATGCAGATTGTCCTTTGGGATACCACTGTGACTTTGAAACAGGCAGGTGTTCTCCTGATCGTCCCGGAGAGGGCAATGGAGAGTTGCCGGGGAACGGAGGTCTTCCCGGTGGAGACGGGGACAATGAAACAGGGGATGACGATAGTTTCGATGACAAAAAAGAAGGTTCGGGATATTGCAGTTGTTTCGGCTTCAAATACCGGCTTCCTGAAAAATACAGAAATAATCCTGAATGGTGTATGCAAGATGCAAGCGGAGACAACATCCCCAATTGTATTAAAGCTCCTAACGGAGCGCTTGTTGATACCAATGAAGATGGGACTCCCGATTATCTCAGTACAGACAGTGATGGGGACGGTATCCCTGACTGGTATGAGTGTCCTGAGCTTTTAGGTGAAAAGGATGAAGATGGAAATTTTATTGAAATGCCTTACTGCCGTGATACAGATGGAGATGGAATCCCTGACTACCGTGATATAGACAGTGACGGAGACGGTATTCCTGACTGGTATGAATGTCCTGAATTTGACCCTGAAACAGGATGTCGTGACTCAAACGGCAATGGCATTCCTGACTACCTTGATACAGACAGTGACGGGGACGGTATTCCTGACTGGTATGAATGTCCGTTCGATCCGGAAGATGGGTGTCCTGACACTGACGGGGACGGAGTTCCCGATTATTTGGATCTTGACAGTGACGGAGACGGTATTCCTGACAGTGTAGAGTGCCCGGATTTTCATTTAGAAAACAAATGTCCTGATACTGACGGGGACGGAATCCCTGACTTTCTTGATCTTGACAGTGACGGCGACGGAGTTCCTGATGCACTTGAGCCATATTGCGAAAATCTCGGAAGAGATTGCAGACTTTATTGGGATTGCAACGGTAATGGATATAGTGACATGGTTGAACTTGCGGTAGGTTCAGATATCTGTGATCCCGATATCACACCGAAAGATGTTGGGATAGACTTTTATTTTGAACTCCCTTTTGAAGGGGATGAAGAAGAAGATGACCTCATATTTTCACCATCAGTAAAAATGGCAGATGTTTTTTTCAGTGTTGATACGACAGGTTCTATGGGTGGAGCTATAAGTAATCTTAAATCTTCTTTAAGAAACACGATAATCCCTCAAACCAGAACAAGAATAACAAATAGTGCTTTCGGGTGTGCAGAGTGGCAGGATTTCCCTGTTTGCGGCCATGGATACACTTCTCATGGAGATCTTCCTTTCAGACTTTTGCAAACTCCAACTACCGATGAGAACATTGCTCAGGCCGGTGTTGATAGCTTAACCCTGAGGTACGGAGGTGACCGCCCTGAATCGGGTTATGAATCTTTGTACTTGTTGGCAACAGGAGCAGGTACAAGCTGGAAAGGTGGGTCTATACCTCCATATACGGGTCCCGGCATAGGAGGCGTAGGATTCAGAGAAGGTTCGATACCGATAGTTCTCCATATTACCGATGCAGACTCTCACACTCCGCAGACATATTGTTCGGATGTTTATACACCCCATTCAAAAGATCAGGCAATTAACGGACTTAATGCCATAGGTGCAAAAGTAATAACTGTTTTAAACAGCACTAACAGTACGGCAAGAACTCAGCTTACCGAAATTTCAAATTCTACCGGAGCTGTTGTTCCAAGTTGTGCCGGAGCAGGAAGGACCACACTTCTTTATGAGATACCATCAAACGGATCAGGTTTGGGAGAAGCTGTTGTCAATGGAATTGATGCACTTGTAAAATATGCTACATTTTCAGTGTATATCGAACCTCAGGGAGATCCCGATGTAACTGACTTTGATACGGCATGCTTTATCAAAAAAGTTGAAGCACTTGAATATCTCCCCGCCGATGATTGTGCCGCCACCGTCGTTGCCACCCCTGCTGAATTTAACGATGCCGGCTACAACAACGGGTTCAACAACTTTTCAACAGGAACTTCAAGTGCGGACATACAGGGTTCCAGGCTCAGGTTCAAAGTTCTTGCAGAAAATGATACCTGCTTCGAGCCGGAAGATGGATCAGCAAGAAGCTTCAAGGTATATCTAAATATCATTGATGCGGCTACAGGATCAATACTTGATACACAAGTTGTAACTGTGATCGTTCCCGGAGTAATTGACCAGTCAGGCTCAATATCTTAACTTAAAATTCTTCAAACTGGTCATCATCCATAAAAGAAGATGAGCTTTCAAAATCACTGTCGCTGTCAGAAAAATCATTGAAATCGTCCGGTTTTTTTTCTTCAGTTTTATCCTGTGAAAAAGTGACGGTCTCTGTTTCCGGAGCCGCCGGAGGTTTAAAGCTGGCTGTATATGTTCCGGAATCGTTCAGTTTAAATTTTAATACTTCGTCATTAAGACTTTTTGATATTGCAGCCATATCCATTGCACTGCTTGCAAGCTGCTCGACCAGTGCCGCATTTCTCTGTGTCACTTCATCCATCTGAACAACGGCAGAGTTGATCTGCTTGATCCCTTTTGCCTGTTCTTTTGACCGTGCTTCAATATCTCTCATTTCCTGAGCATTGTTCTGAATGTTGAAAACGACATCCATCAGTATTTGAGAAGTGGCTTTTGTTATGTTTTCAGCATTGGAAGTGTATTCTTCATTTGAATCAATTATCTGTTTTATTTCACTTGCGGCATCTGCACTTCTTTGAGCAAGACTTCTCACTTCGTTGGCAACAACGGCAAAGCCTTTTCCCTGTTCTCCCGCTCTTGCGGCTTCAACAGCGGCATTTAAAGCAAGGAGGTTTGTGTGG
The DNA here is from genome assembly GCA_007132725.1 of Candidatus Sumerlaeota bacterium. Lineage (GTDB taxonomy): Bacteria > UBP6 > UBA1177 > UBA1177 > UBA1177 > SLGQ01. The sequence goes on along the minus strand of SLOD01000101.1, from coordinate 25,201 downwards.
AACGCTATGGAATTGACCATGTCAACGATCTCTCTGATCCTTGCACTTGATTCTTTTACCTGAAAAATAGCTTTTTCCATTTGATTAAGATACTTCTTCCCTTTTTCAGCCCGGTCGGATGTTTTTGAGATTCCTTCTGTCAGCAGTACGCTGTTTTCAGCAGTATCATGGATAGATGCACTTATTTCTTCAACTGAAGCGGCAGTTTCTTCCAGAGAAGATGCCATTTCCTGAGTTGCACTTGAGAGTTGGTTGTTCCCTCCTGATATTTCATTTGAACTGTTAAGGATGCTTTCTGAAGTATTCTTTATTGAAAAAATGATGTTTTTCAGAGTATTAATAAATTCATTGAAGTTTTCGGTCATTTCCCCTATTTCATCGTTAAACCTTTTCTTAAGTGTTACATTGAGGTCTCCTTTCGCACCTGTTCTGAATGCTTCGTTTATCTGCCTGAGAGGATCTATTATTATTTTTTCAGATATGAAGTAGGTGAGAAACGCATAAAAAGCCATGACAAGAATAAAAAATATAACAACATTTATTCCAAAAGAGTAAATAAATCCGGAAGCACTTTCAACTGGAACGCTGGCAATGATTATCCAGTTAAAAGGTTTGTAGCTTTTATACAAAGCAACAGTTCTTTTGTTTGTTTCAGGAGATGTGAAATGTACTGTTCCGTCACCTTCATTAAGTATTTCTGTCAAATAGTCTTCTGTTCCAGCCTGTTGACCTTTCAAGGTGGGGTGTACTACCCAATTGCCGTTAGTGGAATCAAGAACTGTTATGTTGCCTTCTCCTGAAATGGAGATGTTGCTTAAAGAAGTTTCTATTTCTCGGAAAATTCTGACAGCAGATCTCTGATCCTGAATATCTTTGGAGTTAATTCTCCTTACCGCTTCAATGTTTTCATAAGTGGTTTCGACTACATTTCTTAAAGTTGACTCTGCAAGGTTTCCTGAAACACTTGCAACAAGATAACGTGCAGTGTATATGGTTATGATAGAGAACACTATTACTATCAAAATATTGAGAGCCAGTAATTTCCATCTTAAATACCAGTCTGTAAACTTTGGCATAAACTTCTCCACGTATAGTTCAACTGAATGATTCTATAAAAAATTTACTCTATTTTCAAGGATATTTTGCCTTTTATTCACAGGATATTATCATTTCAGAGTAGTTAACGGAGGAAAGAGATGAAGCTTCTTGTGAGTTTTGTGGCAAGGCAGACAGTTGTTCAAACGGCAGTTCTTCAGGAAGCGGGAGCCGACCATATTTTATTTATTACTACACCTATGGGGGCAGAAAACGGTTGGTATGAAAATATTCCAATGATAATTCAGAAAAAGGAAGGGGGAGGTGTTTCCTATACAAATGTTTTTATCTCTGAAGATATCTCACTAAGTGTTCTTGTTGAAACAGTGAAAAGACATATTCATGCTATACTGGACAGGTTTCCTGTAAGAGAACTTTACTGTGACGCATCTTCAGGCAAAGGAATACACAGAATAGTTTTGGCGAACTATCTGAAAAATCTTGCTGAAAAAAGGGAAATAGATTATTTCCTCATATATTTTGACACCGATACCCGGATCATCAACAGGGTTTGTATGAATAAGATGGCTTTTTCTCAATATAAAAGCAGGTTTTCTATAGACTGGCATCTTAATGACAGATTGTCTGTTTATGGTGCAACTGTAGCAGATACGGTTCCTGTATTTGATGACAGGACAGATTATTTCAAAGATACTTCAGGTCAATATGAAGAGCTTTATGACAATCTCTGTTCTTCAATGATATTAAGGGCTTTTTTTTCTTCTTATGAAAATATAAAGTTGCTTGTAGATCTCAAAAAAGAACTGCGGGATTTTTTAATTGAATCATATGTCAAAGAACAGGTTGATAAATTCATCCAGAGAATATTCGGTGTTATGCCTCACCTTAAAAAAGAGATAGTTTCTACAAGAGAGGATATAAGAGATAGTCTGATACAGTTTTTTAATGAAATGGTGTCAAAAAAAGAGTTCAGTAACCCGTCATTTTCTTACAGTTTCCGCAATGGTCTTGGGAGACAGTACAAAAAATATAAAAGCTCAATGATCAGTACTATATTTTATAAAACTTCAAAATTGTCTTTAGTGTCTGAAACAACAGCTTTAAAGAAAGATATTTCTATTTTCCTTGAGATTCTGTTTGAAAAGGTAGCTGAAAAGGTAAACTCGGTTTCGGATGTCCGCAATATTGATTTTCCGGAAGAACAGTTCGATCGCTTCAAACAGAAATATGTAAAAGATCTTCAAAAAGAAAGCCGGCTTGATACAAGGTCTCAGATCTCAATAGTCTTTGAAAAAATAGTCAGTTTTGCAGTTTACAAAGCTATTATGGACAACCCGTTGCTCAAAGAGACCATATCATCTGTTCACCAAAATGTTAAGCTTGACGGCAAAGCGAACTCTCTTATTGAAATTGATACTCTTGTCATATTTAAAAACGGCTATATCCATATATTTGAAGCAAAAAGCAGTCATGTTTCAAATAAAGACATTAACTCTAAAATTCTTGTTTTGAAAAAGTATCTTGGAGAGAGTGCGGGAATGGATATAGTTTTTCCTTTCACGGAACAGGACATTTTATATTTTGAAGAAAAAGATGAAAAATATCTCAAAAAATTTCACAGCAAAGGTCTCAAAAATGTCAACACATGGGGTAATTTTTTTTCAAGCACCGACAAGATAGTTGTCCCTGTTGATAAAATAGGGGAACGACTTGTAGAGCTTGCTTTGAAATATAGTTGATCTATGTTGCAGTATCGATGTTCATACCGAAAATTTTATCACGGCAGGAGCTGAAATCACTTTTTCCGCTAAGCATCATTGATGTCAAAGGAGCTGCTTCTTCAGAAAGCTTTTTCATTGATCTTGCAGTTTCCCGAATGTCCCACTGGGCATGTTCGTCATCTCTGAGACTGATAAAATGATAAAGTTCTCTGGCGTTAAGTTTCAAAAGAACTTTTCTTCTGTGGGCATTGGTAAGAGCATAGTTTTTACAAGATGGATAGGTTTTTTTCAGAGTATCATAAACATGCTCGGTTCTTTTCATAACTTCTGAAAAAATTGGTGTCTGTCCAGTTTCAATTATTGAGGGAGGGACAGTATATTTTAAAGAAATATCGTAATCCTGTACGATTTGAGTGCTCATTCTGTGTCTTTTTAACTGAGCGTAATTTGAAGCACTTACAACAAGTTCATAAACATATTCCACCATTTCAAAAGCTCTTTCGACTCTGTCCCAGCACTCACGATTCTTGAGGGATGATTTTATAAGATCTTTCTTCATTTTTTTTGTGAGATTATTTGCAGATTTTATGCAGCTTTCAAAATCCCCTTCATTATGAGTGTAAAGTATTGATGCACAAAGTACTGTATCAGGGTTTTTTGTGTGTTGGCGAAGTTTTGTATCCACTTGGTCCCATTCGGGCTTAATAATTTTGTCTCCGTAATTTTTAATTTTACTGCCTACGAGAACCTCTCTGTGAGTATCGTAAACGGAAGGTTCGGTATATTTGATCACAGAAGGGGAAAGGGCGTGTACTTCCATGTATATTTTTTCAGCGAGTTCTCTTATTTCAGATATCTTTGAAGCTCTGAAGCGGCGAAGCATATGTTCGAGTGTCCTTGCGTTTGCTGTCATCCCAAACTGAGAGTGGGTAGCAAGAGATACCACATATCTTGCATCCTCTTTTGCCCATCCTTCAACAACAGTTTTCCCCCCTTTTGTTTTGATTTTTTCAGAAAATTTTGCAAAAAAGTATTTTTTTAAACCATCATAAAGCTTTAAATATACTATGTTTTGGAATTCTATCAGGTTTTTAAAGTCATTTTCCACAGGAGAGTTCCTGATTTCTGAAGGAATTATGAAATCTCCATCAAGGGTAATATACCGTTGAGATTTTTCGGTAAAAGATGCAAGTCTGTATTTTTGTATTTCTTCAACAGCAAGTCTTGAGATACCGGTAATGTCAAAGTTGAACACAGCATGTTCGGCAACGCTTGCATGACCGAGTCCGAAAATAATGGTTTCGTTCGATTTTCTGGCTTTGTCTGTCTCTTTTTGTGCTTTTTTTCTGATTTCGCCTATGTCAGAAGGGTCTCTTGAGATACGGGCATATGCCGCACTTAAAGTTTCAGGGGTAACATTATCTTTTTCCCAGCCGGCCTTTTTTTTGAGTTCTTCAATAATATCGGCATCAATATTGTAGCCTGCAAGTACGACATTCATCTCTTTCTCCTTAATGGTAAAAATCTGTTAAGATTATAAGAAGTTTGATCGTAAAAACAAACAAATAAGCTTGTAATTATTTTAATAGCTGGTAAAATGTTAATGTTACAATTGTTTTTTTACAGGAGGAGTGATGAAACCTCAAATTACAAAAGGAACAAAAACTTCAGAACAAAGTAGTGATACTTGCCAGTACTGTGTAGGCAGATCTATTTGCTGAAAAATTTCTCAGTGCTGTTCTACAATTTCAATTCCGGGATTGTTTTTTCTTAGAATATCAAGTTGTTGTTCATCAACATCAAGGTCAACGATAACCAGCCTTTTCAAATTTTTTAAATTGAACAGGGGGCTGAGATCGGAAATTTCCGTTTTCCACAGATCAAGCTCCCACAAGTTTTTCATTTCTGAAAAAAGAGATGCATCTTTTATAGGCAATCCCCACAGTTTCAGCCTTTCAAGGTTCTTAAATTTTCTCAATGCTTCAAAGTCGGTAAAAGGTGTTTTGCAAAGATCTATATATGTCATTTGTTCTGCTTTCGGGTATATTGCGGATATGTCATTTATCTTTGTATCACAAAGAACAATTTCTTTTATGGTATCAATCTCTTTTAAGACAGAAATATCTGTAACTTTTGTTTGAAGCAGATCAAGGTACTCAAGAGACTCAAGTGTTTTGAGCATAGAGATGTCTGATATGCCGGTCATTTTTGCATCCAGTTTTTGCAATGCAGGCAGTTTCGATATGGGAGCAAGATCTGTTACTCCGGTGCGCCATATACTCAAAAACTCTAAGTTTACAAGGTCCTTTAATGGAGAGAGATCTTTTATTTCAGGAGAAAATCTAAGGTCCAGCTTCCTTAAATGTTTCATGTTTTTAAAAGGTTCGAGGGTTGTGATGTTAGAAAACCCGAGAAAGAAATTATCAAGATGGCTGCATGCTCTTATGTCATCCTCTGTAACTTTTGACATTATAGGGATTATTTCAACATACCAGTCTTCAAACTGATCCGGATTTGCTTTTCCCCAACTTTCCCAGTACTCATCTTTCCATGGGGGTGTGAAAATTGAACAATCAACATCCTGTTTTGATTCAGCTTCGGTAACAGCTTCAGAGCTTTGCCACCATTTTTTACAACCGGCAAAAGAAAGAACGATCAAAATCGAACAAATTACAATTAAAAACCTTTTTAAGATCATGGCCATCTCCCTGTTAAATAAATCTGACTATTAATACTAAGCTTTTAAAATGGTATTGTCAAATCTGCCGGAAAGTTAGTGTTTTAAATTTTATTGAAATCTATAGAGGGCATTTTAACTGCTTTTGATATGGTTTTTATAAATTTTTTTCTGGGAATAAGCTCAGCTCCGAGAGTTTTCAGATGCTCTGTTTCAACTTGACAGTCTATAAGAGGACACCCTGCTTTTTCAAGCACTTTTACAAATGTAATAAATGCCGCTTTGGAGGCATTGGTGAAAAGAGCGAACATACTTTCTCCAAAGAAAGCTTTCCCCATGAGGATACCGTAAAGACCGCCTGCAAGAGTATTTTCTGTCCATGCTTCAACACTTATGGCATATCCAAGTTTGTGAAGTTCATTGTAGGCTTTTTCCATATTTTCCGTTATCCATGTTCCTTCCTGTCTTACCCTTACTTCATGACGGCAACGGCTTATTACTGCAGGAAAAGCTTTGTTTATTGTTATGTTGAATCTTTTCTGTTGAAGAATTCTTTTCATACTTTTAGATATGTGGATCTTTGAGGGATAGAGGACAAATCTGGGATCGGGTGACCACCAGAGTATTTTATTGCCAAGCCAGTCTATTTCAGAATTTTCACAGTACCACGGAAATATACCGTGACGATAAGCCGTTAAAATTCTTTCAGGAGTCAAATCCCCGCCAATTGCAAGTAATCCATCGGGATCAGCCGACTCAACAGGCGGAAAAAGATATTTATGTTTCGGTAGAACAGCGATCATTTTATGGCTCTAGTTTTTTAAGGACCAAAGCTCCTTTAGAAAATCCTACAGCGGCGGCGCCTCCTTTTTTCAGAGAGCCGAAAAGTATTTCTTCAAGGAGCAAGGCTTCCAGAGCTTCTTCAACTGTTCTTGCTGTTTCTCTTGCTCCGAACTCTTTTGAATAACTTTTTGCTGCTAAAAACCTAACAGCTTCTTTAGAAACATCAAGGGTTATTTTTTTTGATTCGAGTCTTTCGGCAAGCTCAGCAATGTTTTTTCTTACAACATCTTCTACAACTTCCTGTGTAAGAGATGAAAAGTAAACCACAGTATCCAGTCTGTTCCTGAATTCAGGAGCAAAAGTTTTTTCGACAGCTTCTTTAAGAACCGGAATATCGTATCTTCTTTCTCCAAATCCGGCCTTTGATTTTCCAAGAAATCGGGCACCGGCATTTGATGTCATAATAATAATTACATTTTTAAAATCGGCTTTTCTTCCAGTATTGTCTGTCAGAACGGCATAGTCCATTATTTGAAGCAGAGAATTATAAATGTCTGAATGAGCTTTTTCTATTTCATCAAGAAGAAGAACGGACGCCGGCTGTTTTTTTATAGCTTCTGTCAATAATCCTCCGTCTTCGTAACCTACATATCCCGGAGGAGATCCGATAAGTTTTGCCACTGAATGTTTTTCCTGGTATTCGCTCATATCAAAACGGTGGAGAGGAAGTCCCAGTTCATCAGCAAGTACTCTGGCAAGTTCTGTTTTACCTACACCTGTCGGACCGGCAAACAGAAATGAAGCTACAGGTTTCTGTACCGGTCTGAATCCGGCGTAACTTTTTTTGACTGCTTTTGAAACTGCTTCAACAGCTTGCTTTTGACCGAAAAGTCTTTTTGAAATAGATTTTTCAAGATTCTTAAGCATTTTAAATCTATTTACTTTTACAGCCTTGTCCTTTCTCCCTGTTGCAATAGCAATGGTTTTTTCAATGTGTGAGGGAGTAATGGTTCTTTTTGGTTTTTTGGACATCGCATTTGCCGCCCCGGCTTCATCAATAATGTCGATTGCTTTATCAGGGAGGAATCTGTCATTTATATATCTTGAAGAAAGTTCGGCAGCAGCTTGAAAAGATTCTTCAATATATTTTACTTTGTGGAAATCTTCATACTTGAAGGACAATCCTTTAAGGATCTCAATTGTTTCAGCAATATCAGGTTCCGGAACATCTATTTTCTGAAATCTTCTTGAAAGTGCCGAATCTTTTTCAAAATATTTTCTGTATTCCTCGTAAGTTGTGGCTCCTATGCATTTAATTTTTCCTTCCGTTAAAAGAGGCCTGAGCATGGTTGATGCATCTATATTTGAATTACCTGCACTCCCTGCTCCAACAAGAGAGTGAATTTCATCTATAAAAACAATAAGCTTTTCTATTTTCTCAAAAGCTTTAAGAATTTTTTTCATGCGATCTTCAAAATCTCCACGATATTTTGTTCCTGCAAGCAGAAGCCCCATATCAAGGCTCAGGATGGTATGGTCAAGCAGTTTAGGGGGAACATTTCCTGAAACGATCATTTGTGCAAGACCATAAGTTATCACAGTTTTTCCGACACCGGGCTCTCCAATATGTATCGGGTTGTTTTTGTTTCTTCTTAAAAGCACCTGAATGGTCCTTTCAAGGATGTCTTCTCTTCCGATGACTGGATCAAGTGCACCTTTTTTTGCAAGCTCTGTAAGATCTACAGTAAAAGTTTTCAGATATTTCTCTGGTGAAAGGCTTTTTCTTTTCTGCTCCGGAACTTCATCTCCGTACCCTGTATCTTCTTCCTGTTCTGAAAGGGGGATATCTTTTTCATAGTTCCCATGGGAAACCACTGCAAGAAGATCATACCTTTCGATTCCTTCATTTTTCATTACAAAAGAAGCAAAAGACTCGGGGGTGTCGTATATTGCAACTAAAACATCAGCAAGTTCAACAACACTTCTGTTAGAACTGGCAGCTTTTGTCGCAGCCATGTTAAGAAGTTTTTGAAAACCTTCTGACTGTATAACCTCTTCTTTTTCAATTTTCGGGATGTTTTCACTTAAATAATTTTTAATCTCATTTTTCATAAACTCAATATCGGCACCGAGGTCTTCAAGAAGTTCAACAGTATCTGTATTAAAAAGAGCACTGTAAAAAATATGTTCAGGTGTGATATATTCATGCTTTTCCTGTTTTGCTTCATAAAAAGCGGAAATTATGATGCTGTTAAGTCTTTTTTCAAGTTGCATTGGTTACTCCTTTTCAAGGATACATTTAAGAGGGAAACCGCTTTTTTCGGCTTTATCGTGAACCTGTTTCACTTTGGTATGTGCGATATCATAAGTGTAAACCCCTGCGATACCACTCCCGTTATGATGTATGTTCAACATAATTTTATTTGCTTGTGCAGCAGTTTTTTGAAAGATATTTTTCAAAATGTCTACTACAAACTCCATAGTTGTATAGTTGTCGTTAAGCATAATGACTTTATACATCGAAGGTCTTTTAAATTCTTTCCGCAGATGTTTTTTTGTTTTAACTTTACTGTCCGGTACTAAAACAGAACTCAATTCAACCTCCTCTAAACCATATGTTATTTACCATAATTTAAAAAAATTGTAAATATCTGTGGGTATAATTTAAATAGATCTGAAACATATATCAGTATTACGGATAAAGATTCTCCCTAAACAGTTCATCTTTTTCTTGACAATTATTCAACACTCTGATAGTAACTTCTTCGCTGGTGCCCAGGTAGCTCAGTCGGTAGAGCAGGGGACTGAAAATCCCCGTGTGGGCAGTTCGATTCTGTCCCTGGGCACCAACTTCTTTTTATTTCAAGATTTTTGACCTTCTTTAAATCAAAATAACAGAGCAGCCCGATTTCTTTTTATCTGCTTTTTCCTCTTCATCATCAGGGAACTCGTCATCTTCAAAACCGACATCTTTGTCGGCTGTTTCATCGTCAGATTCCTCTTTGTCAGTATCTGTATCTTCGTCATCGCCATCTAAAACACACTTGGAATTTTTGCATACGGCATCATCATCAAAGCAGCCTGCATCATTTTGACAAGGCATACCGCAAACTCCTTCTTTTCCGCTATAAACTTCATGGCACATCATAGATCCCATTGTTCCGAAACTTCTGCAGTCATCACTGGATTCACAGCTTGGAAGACAAATGTCATACTGTCCCTGACCCATCATGTCAACTTTGACACATTTTGCTCCTTCATCTCCACACTGTGCATCGCTGCTGCACATTTTAAGACAAAAACCGTTGGGAATTTGTGTAATGCACATAGCTCCGTATTTACAATCAGTGCTGTCATCACACTCTCCTCCCGGCTCGGACGGATTTCTTCTGCAAAGACCTCCGTCACAGTAAGCTTCATCGCTGCAGTCACTGTCTGACTCACAGATAGGCCAACATTTTCCAAGAACACTGTCATCACAGGTAAACCCTGAAGGACACTGGTTTTCATCGTTGCACTCAAGGAAGCAGTTCCTGTCACTCTGAGACCCGGAGTATGTCTGGGTTCCGTCGGGGCATGCAAAATTTCTGTTTCTGATGGTACAGTAACCTTCAGAAAAGCTGAAAATTCTGAAATCTCCTTTCAAACATTCGACATCTTCCTCAGAAAAATCACCGTTGACACAATCAGAGTCAGACTCACATGGAGATGTAACGAACGAAATATTTTTTGCAAAACCTTCATCAACCCATCCATCGCAGTTGTCGTCCATATTGTTGTTCGTTTCGTCCGATATGGTTTCGCACATCTCAAGTCCCGCTGCAAGTCTTGCTGCTTTAAGAAGATTAACTCTTCCATATCCGAACTTTACACTGTGACCGTTTGAGCTCCAGAAGCCTGTTTCGGGATTTATTTTATCAGAACTCTGGCGCATTATTTCAACAGCTTCTTCAAGGGTAAGTTCCGGATTGATGGAAAAAATTACACCGAAAAGACCTGTAACTACAGGAGCTGCAGAAGATGTTCCACTGAACTGAAGTGTGTAATCGTCATCAAGATCACCGTATCCTGTAAGATAGGTAGTTGTTATTCCAAGTAAAGGTCTGCTTGACAGTGATGGTGCCACAATATCAATATCGTATCCGTAATTAGAGTAACCCACTTTTGTATCCCATGCTGAAGTTGCTCCGACAACAACAACTTTATTTTCAACATCTTCACCGTTTCTTTCAAACTGAAATTTGTGTCCCATAAGACGGTGATAGCTTGCATCTATCCCATCATTTCCGCTGGCATATATGATAACTCCGCCAAGACCGCCCCTTCCTTCTTTCATAAAAAGTTCATGGCTTTCCATTTCAGCGGCACTTATAGGCACCATTCCAAACCCTGCCATTGGTCCGAAAGAGCAGTTTATAGCACCGATCGAGGGATCTTCTGTATATTTCTGATATACGACCAGAAGCTGTTTTTCATCTGCCGCTCCTCCGAAACCGCCTTCCATGTATGTAACCGGATAAATGTCACACCATGGACACACTCCTACAACTCCTATGTCATTTCCTTCAGCCGCCGCAACACCGGCACAGTTGGTTCCATGAGCGTATCCTGATGTCCCCATGATCCCTCCGCTTTCTATGTCCCCGGGGTCACCGCCTTCTCTGTTATGAACCATGTTCCAACCTGGCTCAAGTTTGTTTTTAAGGTCAGGGTGGTCCATATCAACCCCGCTGTCCATAATTGCCACTTTTGATATGGCAAAATCGGGCAGCTCATTATTTTCAATGGCATTATAGATAAACTCCATTGCCTGCTCAAACCGTATGTCAGCGTTTTTCAATGTATCAATTTTAGTTCCCTGAGGAGCTATTCCTTGACCTGTGTTTTTGAGTTTCCACTGATAGCCTTCTTTGTAATATTTATCTTCAATGGGAAATCTTACAGGGTTAGTTCTAAGCTCCATTCTCCTGATGATGTTGGGGAAAGCAAAACCGTCACCGTTTTCTACTATTGACTGAGCAACTTTTACGCTGTCACTGTTCCATGAGGTTTCAAACTCGTAAAGCCCGTAGACAGGTAATATTTCTACAAGCTTCAAGTTGTACTTGAGAGCTATGTAGTCGGGATCTTTGTCTCCGCCATAAAAAAGATTTGTGTCGGCAACAATAGTATTTGCATCATAAAGATACACAGGAAGATCACCTCTTCCATCTTTGTGTATGACAACAAATTTGCCGCTAAAATCCCACTTGAGCGAATAATACTCCGGAGATTTTAAAACCCCGGGCATTATTTTTTCTGCGAACACACCATGATTCCTTTTTACTTCAAAAAAAGAACCGTCTCTTCTGTAGATCTTTTGTGCAGAAGCAGAAAGTGTAGAGAACATCATTGCAACTGCCAGCAAAACAAATAATTTTTTCATCATTACCCTCCGGTAAAAGTTTATGTTTAAAACCTGTGGCATCATTAAATACATTACCAACCATTAATTATTTTAGCAAAAAGCGAACCTTGTTTTTTTGCTTTTTAATTCCAGATGCTTAGCAATCTTCTTTTGACAGCTCTTAAAATCCTTGAATATTTTGAAAGGGAAATTTTTCTTTCAAGATCTTTCACAACACCGACAACATCATGGATATGGACAGGGTCATCAAATTTCCGTATATTGTCTCCTGCTGTAGTGAGAACAAAGTTTGATCTTTTAATAACTCTGTGAACTATCAGCTTTCCGCTTTTATCTTTAAAAACAATTACTTGCCCTGTGGATATTTTGTCGGGATCGATACTGTCAACTTTAATTTTATCCCCCGGCTTTAGAACCGGTTCCATACTTGATGATGCTACAACAAGATCATCATTATCAAGCAAGCTGTCCAGTACTTTATCAGGCAGATGTATCACGCCTTTTCTCCAAAAAACTTGAGGTATGCTTTGACAAATTCTTTTTTTGCGGGATCGCATTTCCCGACTCCGTCAACGATCTTTAAGTGGGCGGGACATGGATCACAATATTTTACAAGTCCACATTGATGACACTCAAGTTTTGCAAATCTTTCTTCAAGTTGTTTCCGTGCTTTTGAAAGAAGTTCTTTTGCATTGCCTCCGGTATAAATTCCAACTGATCCGGGGTATGATAGACATGCACGGACAGAGTAGTCGGGGGCAACACATATCGTTGAAATTCCGCCACCGCACTCTTTAAAACATTTATTTTCAAGGTTTAGTTTTTTCTGATTTTCATGACCGTTAATAAATTCAAAAAAATCGAGGTGATAACTGGAGTCACCCCTGAACTGTTCAACTTCATCCCTTTCATCAAAGGAAGAGCGGATATTTGGGGAGCAACTCCATGGAACGCCCATGTTCTTCATGACTGGAAGGAGTTCTTTCCATTTTTTTATTCCATTTAAAACAGGTGTCATAACTGAAACTTTTACATTGTGTTTTTTAAGTGCCATTATTCCTTCAACAGATGCATTAAAACTACCTTTTACACAGGTTATAAAGTCATGTTCTTCTGGGTCGGCCGAATATAGGGATACTTCAACTGAGGAAGGCTTCAGTTTTTTTAAGAATTGAGCCAGGTCGTTATTTATGAGCACTCCATTTGTTTTGACAGATATAATATATCTGTTTTTTTGAGCGAGCAGACAAATTTCTTTAAACTCCGGATGGAGCAGGGGTTCCCCTCCTGTAAGAGAAAGAAATATAAATCCAGATTCACTAAGTTCAGCAAACATTTTATTAAGAAGTTCAAGATCGGAAATAAATTGTTTTCCACTATTTTCCGGTTGGTAGCAGTGTCTGCATTTTTCATTGCAGGTATTGGTTATTTCAAGAGAGAGAGCCTTCATTTTATTGATCTTAGAAGTTTTACTATATTTTCTGCCGGATCTTTGAGATTGTGATAAATATGAAAAAAATCAACAGTCACTGTTAGTTTGTCTATCATCTCCAGATAGTTCGGAAAAAGATGGTCTTCATCTTTTATTGGCGGTGCAATGCAAGTAAGAAGTTTTTTCCAAATATACCCTTTGTCTTTAACATGCTCAATGCATGATTCTTTTTCATACTCTTTAACAGGGAAAAGTACTGCTTTAAGGAAACCTGTAACATTTTCATTTATGAGGTAATGATAACCCTGGTTTTCCGCCTGAGTAAAATAGGTGGAAACTTTGATTTTTTTATGGCCGGAAAATTCAAAAATATTCATATCATCGTTAACAGAAGTCATTATTCCGTTAAGTCTTTTTGCAAGAGTTGACTTTCCTGTATCTGCAATGCCTGCAACAGCAAAGACAGTCCCATCATCAGACAGTGCTGAACAATGAACGATAAGTCCTTTTTTTGATGAGTAAAGGTTCCTGAGAGTAGATTCCCTGGATACCTTTAAATGTTTTTCCATTACTCTACAATTGTTGTACAGCCTTGTCTTTGATCATAAGGTTCGGCATACACCATTTTTCTATCAATAGAGGTTTCTTCTATTATCCCGGGTTTCAAATAATCTTTACTTTTCTCCATCACTATTCTCCATTATAGTTCAAGAAATAACAGTCTCCTTTATTCGTCGCACTATTACAGTAGACTATGCCATGATCAAGCAACAGCAGTTTAAGGTTTGCTGAAGAGGTATCAATGAACGGATCAAAAACAGAAGGCATGTCCATCAAGGAACCGTTTATCGTGTTATAGATCAGAAGCCCTCTGTCAGAAGCAATGATCAGATCACTTAACCCGTCATTGTTTATATCAACCATTTTATGAGAAACAGCCATTGCAAAATCAGGGACGGCGGGGGTATAGGTTGAATTAATAGGCGAAATGTCATCTATTATCATTGAAGGAGAGTCTGATATTCCTTCGGAACTTCCGTAATAGACCAGTATTCTGTTTTCATCACCGATAACAAGATCGGAGTAACCGTCTCCATTAAAATCACCGTGGCCTATTCTGTAGCCGGGCATGGATTTTAGTCCTGTAATGGTATAAGCGGAAACTGTTCCGCCTGGATCCCCACCATAGGCTATGTATACGCTGTTTAATGTTGAAAAGGCAAAGTCGGTTTTTCCATTTCCATTTATATCTCCAACTGAGTGTATTTCAGCTCTCCCAAGGCGGTCATTGTTATTCATTCCCTGGAAAATGACATCAGGCTCATCTCCCTCTATCGGATCATTGGAAAAACATTCTTTTCCACGCCCAAAATAGATGTAAACTTCTCCTCTTGATGTTCCTCCGCCACTCGCTGTCGGAGCAGAAATTACGATATCGTCACATCCGTCCCCATTAAAATCACCGGTTGCCATACTTCTGCCGTATTGAATGGAACCGTCTTTTGAAATAAAGCTGTAGGAATGAGCAATATTAAGACCGAGAGATGTTCCGTAGTGAATATAGACATCTCCCGCAGCGTTAGTGTAGGCAAAGTCAAGAAAACCATCTCCATTGAAATCAGCTTTGCTGCTGATACCCTGTCCGAGAGATTCATCATCCCCGCCGCTGAGTTCAAAATTCATGCCTCCTTCGGGGTCTGAAAAATATATGCGGATATTGCCGGCATAATCTTCTTCGTCAGCATTTCTTCTGTAGGAATCTGCGATTACAAAATCATCAAGACCGTCTCCGTCAATATCTCCGAGGTTTCTGATTATAAAATTATGAAATCCTGAACGCGCATCCATTATCATTCCCCATTCCATGCTTACTTTTCCGGCATCATAGGGTAATACTTTTCCATTGTTAACAGCAAGAACATTTCCATCGCTGTCATATACCGCATCTACTGCTCTTACTGCGAAGCAATATCTGTTTCTATTTTTGTGAATATCGGCTTCTTTGAATTCTTCACCGCTTTCACCGTTATTGATTCTGTTGACAAAGAAGTCATGTGACATTATTTCTCCTTCTTCATCAGGTAACGGAACTGCCCCTGCTATTGTCTCAAGAGGTTTCTTCGCTTCAGTAAAAGCTGTTGCAAGAGTGCAGGATCCTTCGTTGTAGTCCTGATAGCGGATATCGTATTGATAAACAGCTTCGGGGTTTGGCCCGAAAGCGTAATCGTTACCTTTTACGGCACTCCATGTCAATGAAACTTCCCCTGTTTTTTGATTTACGGTCAGGTTTTCTGAAATATCAATGGTTTCAGGTTGATAGAGGTCGAGGTGAAGTTTTACAAGATATTTAGAGACTGCTCCTGAAGGTGATTCTGTAACTTTAAAAACAAGATCGTAGTCTGTCTGTCCGTCAGGATTGGTGTCCGCGACCGTCATATTAGAAAAGTCGGCATAGTAAATTTCCGCTATGTTGTCATAAAGAATAGTCGCTTCTCCGTTTGTTATGCCGGGAACAGGGTCTCCTGTTACTGATTCCACTTTGACAGTTCCTGCCGTTGCTCCGTCAACTTCAAAAATTATTTTTCCTGATGGTCTGAAGTTAAGTGCTCCGCCGGGTATCAAGTCATCATCATACCCATATCCCAGCTTTACAAGCTCAATGTAGTCAGTTCCCGGATCGTTGATCATGTCAATTCTCCTGCAAACTTCCTGAGCAGAGCAGTCAACAGGATTGATGAGTGTCAGTCCGGGCAGGGTTTCGTCAATTTTTATGTAGTAAGTTTCTTCATTTTCGGTCGTTGTCGTTGAGATGATTTTAACAGTTAAGGTGTTAAAATCAAGGGAGCTGTCAAGTGTCACACTGAAATCGGCATAAGACTGTCCTGAATGAGAGGTTGTTGTTTCTGAAATTTCACCCCCGCCGTTAATTGAAATATAAACATCTGACCCGGCAGGAGCATCTGTCCATATCTCAAGTTCAGTATAACAATCATTCCCCGAACAATCAACATCTTCGGGGAGCATCCATGCAGGATCGGATTCAGAGTAGCCATCAATGACCGGACCGGCACCTATACTGTGTCCGTAACCTTTTTTAACAGTTATTGAAGGAGCATCATTTTCGATTTTTATATAGTAGTGTACACTTCCTGATTCGTTTCCATGATCATCTTTGATCGTTGCGGACAATCTCCACCATCCACCTCCCATGGTCAGGTATTTTGAAACAGGGCCATCCATTGTTGCAGATCCTGTCCATGTCTTTTCGTATCTGGAGGCATCCGCATCTCCACCTTGTGACAGAACAGGGATGGCTTTTATGACATAACTGCTTTGAGGCACGACATCTTCCACGGCCATCTCAAGCAGTATCTGGAAGCCCGGTACCGATTCGTTTTCATCGGTATCAAACACCTGTCCTTCACTGATATTTGTGAACTCTATCTGCGGTACAATTACATTGACTTCATATGTTTCATCTATGGTAGAGCTGTTACCGGCAAGATCTTCCACTGTGACTCGAAAACGGTGCTTTCCATATTCAAGAGGAGGCAGATCAATGGTGACATTACTGGCTCCTGCAACAGCATTTGAAGATATGTCGCTCTGATCGGTCTGGTTATCAGAATAATCATAGACCGTATGGATAACTTCAACAGAAGGACCTATCTCCTCGTTTGAATTCACTACCATTTCAATTCCGGTAAAGTATCCATCTCCGTCTATTGTTCCAAGTTCGGGATCATCGGCAAATACCAGCCACCTCCAGTTGGAAGAACTGCCTTTTGGTGCAGAAAGTGTGAGTTCCGGTTTTATTGTATCAACAGTAATTTTTTCAAGAGTTTTTGAGCTTATGTTCCCTGAGCAGTCGGCAATTTCAACTCTAAGCGTGTGATCACCTTCTTTTAGTGGAACTTTTTCAAAAACTGCTTCATCTTCCTGGCTTGTCAAAGTTGCAAGAAGCATTGATCCTGTAAAAAGTTTTACTGTTCTGTTTGTATCATCCGGATTTTCAGGGTCAGAAATGTAGACAGTGATATCTATCTGCATCCCTCCGTCAGGATCATCATTCATATTTTTTGCACGGTTAAGTATTCTGTCTGTGTCAGTAACAGCAGGATCCATCGGATCACCTATCACAACGGCATCTATTACAGCAGGATTCCTGTTTACAGTAACAGATATGACTGTTTTAAGAGCTTCGTCGGTTACAGAGTTTGTATAGTGCCACATTCCGTCAAGATCATCATAAAATCTTGCATGGAATTTATAAGGAGCACATCTGTCATCAAGAGCGGGGTTGATCTGAACATATTCCTGAAGTCCGGTAGTTCCGCCAACAGTCAGCTCTGTTGCAACAACGTTGTTTGTATCGGAGTCAATAAGTTCGACTACTGAACCAGGCTCCGCATTCCATACATTGAAAGTAAACTGAGGAGCAGTTGAAGAAGCAACAAACTTATGGTTGTTCCCAGGATATGCCCAAGTTATTGTGGGCATTTCAGTGTTCACTATCACAAGCTGATCGATAGATGCAGAAGATCCGGTATCATCTTCAACGGAAATCACTAAGGGATTGTTAACTCTTGCACCATGTTGAAGACCTATTGTAAGGGTATAGTTTTTAGGTTGGCTACTATCAACATAGACGATATGGTATTCCGGGGGTGTTGTAAACCCTGTAACATTTATCGGTTGACCGGAATTGCTGCCGGATACTCTCACTACAACATTTATTCCGTAAACATCCGGATCTGCAGAAAAGACATCATGAGATTTTCCAACGACCACATTTCCGTCAGGACCGGGCACAGGAGATATCCACTGAATTTCAGGGAAAGCAAGGTCAACTGTCCATGTATATGAAGTGGTACCGGTGTTCCCTGCCTGGTCGGTTCCTCTGACTTCGAAAGTATATTCCTGTTCAGTATCTTCAATACCGAATGTTCCTGCGGGATATACTTTAGGAGAACTGCAAGGAGACCAGTCGGCATCTGTTGAAAGTTTGCATTCAAAAGAGACGGTTTCATTTGCGGAGAAATTAAAGACAGCCCCTGTCTGATTGGTGGGGTCTGCAGGACCGGAGTCAATGGTTATTACGGGATCAAGTGTGTCAACTGTCCATGTGTGACTGTCAAAGGCGATTTCTTCGGCAAAGCTTGCTTTTACAGTGAATGTGTGAGTTCCTTCGGACAAACCGCTGTAGCTGTAGGGAGAGGAGCAGGGCTCATAACTGCCATCATTCAGTTTACACTCGAACGATGCTGTTTTATTGGACTCAAAGATAAACTCGGCATCATTTGATGGCGAATGTATATCAGGTTTCGAAGTTATTGTTACTCCAAGCAGAAGAGGATTTATTTCCCAAGAGTAATCATTAAGGAACGAATGATCAGGAGGCGTATCTATAGGAATAGATTTATTTCCTGCAGCATCGGTAGCTTCTATGACAAATCTGTGAGAACCTTCTTCCAGTCCGGCAAAACTGTAGTGACCTGTTGAGCAGTTGACAGGACTCCCGTCAAGCTCACATTCAAATGTGCAGGGATAAACTTCTCCTACACATTCAAAGATAAAAGAACCGGAATCATAAGGAGTGGATATTGAGGGTTTAGAATTGATCCTTATAAAAGGAGGAACAGTATCAATTGTCCATCCGTAAGAAGCCGGGGTGTTTTCTTTTACACCATATGCAGCCGTAGCTCTGACCTGGAATAGATAAGACCCGTCATCGAGTGATGAGTAACTTTTCGTTTTTGAACTGCAATCTGTCCAATCCTCAATAACGGTTCCGCTTTTTTCAAGTTTACACTCAAAAGTGCTTGTAACTGTGGCTTCAAATTCAAATTCCACTTGATCTTGATTTGTAACTGTATCTGACGGCTCAATGTTCGTTATTGTCGTTACAGGGGCGGCTGACCCCACTACCCAGACATGTTCGGCAGGAGAAGGATCAACATTGCCTGCCGCATCCTGTGCGGAGACTCTGAACCTGTAAGTTCCTTCGGGAAGTCCGTAGTAGTCTCTCTTTCCGGTATTGCATTCTTCCCATGAGTCATCGTCAGGAACAAAGTTGTTTCCATTTTTTTCAAGTTTACAGTGAAATCTGTACGGATCTTTAGAAGATTCAAATTCAAAAAGTGCAAAACTTGCAGCGGTTCCTGCCCCCGGATCCTTAGTAATGGTCGTTTCAGGATTTTCTGTGTCAACTGTCCAGTTAAAGACAGTTTCTTCACTTATATTCCCCGCCGCATCTTTAGCCCTGACTGAAATTGTATGTTCTCCGTCAGAGAGTCCGGTTATCACTCTTGAATTGGCAGTTGTAAAGTCTTCGATTGTTTCATCGTTAAGTTGAGAGTTGAAAGTGCAGGGGTTTTCTGAACACTCGAAATTAAATGTTATATCGGGGGAAGATGTGGTTTCTCCGCTGTTAAGGAGAAGGTTGTTCGTAAGACCGGCGACTGGAGGAACAGTATCAACTCTTACTGTGAGAGTAACTTCGTCAATTGGATCATCTTCTATAAAAGCTTCGGCTTTCAGAAGTATTCCGTCACTGCTGTCTTCCAGCTCTATGTCAAAAAATGCTTCACCATCGGCACTGACACTTTTTTTAACAGGTTCATCTTTTCCTATGGCAAGAGATACAGAGTCGGCAGAAGAGTTTTCAGAAACTTTTAATATGACACTGCATTGAAGTTCGTCAGTGGAAGGATCTTCGTCGTGAGTTGAATTCAGCCACATTAAGTTGACCACATCGGAACCTGTTACTCCGCAGATACTGTAAAAAGTAAGTCCGGAATCAATGTCCACAGAAAAAGGCTGGGACAGAGTAAAGCTGTTCCCGGCTCTGTCTGTAATTTCAGCATCAAGTACAACGCTTTGTGCTGACTGGGTAAATGTGTATGGAACGGAAAAAGGTCCTTCGACATCATCAAGAGTTCCTATAATGTTGTCCTGAAGTTTAAGAACAACGCTCACCGGAGGAGTAACCGTATCATTTGCAACACCTTGAAAGTTTATCTGAAGCCCATCTGTGTCACTGTCAATATCATCTGCCATTGTCAGGATATCTCCCGCTTCGGGGAATGTTATTTCACCTGTCGGAAGACCGAGGTCTACAATGATGCCGCTGACAGTTCTCTGTCCGAAAACATCGAGGTCTTCGTCTTCTATTAAAACAGTGATCTTTTTTGTATCATCGGGGTCTGTGCTGGGGTTGAATGTCACTCTTTCTTCTACGGAACTGCCTGCAATGGAAAAAGATTTTTGAAGTTCCGGTTCTTTTTCTTCATCATCTCCCGTGTAAATATAGACTCTGCTGCCACTTCCGCAACCGGTTATCTCACTGATCTTAAGATTGTATTGTAATCCTTGAAGGTTCGGTGTTTCATCATTTGCAATGCCGAGAATATCTCCGTTACTTATGTTAAGCATAAAACCGCAGTATTTAGAGGACTCGACAGAAAAAGAAATACTTTTTGAGTAATCTCCTGAAACAAGGGACATCCTTACATTTTTCCAGACAGGTATCTCTACCGGACCGAAAATCAGAGAACCATCTTCTCCGACAATTGATTCTGCTACCGGAGTTTCTTTAAGTTCTGGGATTATTATCTCAACAGCATCTCCTTTTTCCATTCCGAATGTCTCTCCGGTAAGATAAATCGAAATGCCGTCATCACTTTCTATATCATAGTTGTCATCATCATATATTGTGGCTCCTTCAAGAACAGTCGCTGTTCCGCCTTCACCCCCTTTTAGATAGAAAACCTCTATTCCCATTTTGCGGACATTTATCTCTACCTTAGTTTTCAAAGCGGGATTTCTGGAAACCCAACTTTCGACAGTAACTTCACCTTCGGGGAGGTTGACACTTTTAAAAACGGCCCTGTTTTTTATAAATTTCCCATTTAAGACAGTTGTTTTCCCTGTTTTAGATTTTACAGAAAGAGTTGCATCCATATTTTCACGGAGGTGATCTTTAGTTTCTTTAAGAAGGACAACAATATTTATTTTTATGTCATCAGTAGATCTGTCAACATCGTCTATTGTAGTAACGGTCATACCGTCTGTCAGGTTTTCAAAGATTATTTGATAGTCATCACTTTCAAACTGAGTACACTTTCTGTCATCTCCGCAATAGAACCCTTCTTTGCATTCAATGTCTGCGGAACAGGTTTCTTTTGATGAACAGCTCCACAAGACGGATGCTATTAACATAGCGGATAAAAACAACCATTTACTTTTGCTAAGATGGTTCATAAGATCCTCCGGATATCATTTTATTGGCGAACATTTTATTTAACAAGCTCAACAAGCTGTTTTTCCAAAAAACTGTTTAAAATTTCCAGCACATCTTCCCCGACCATGTCTTTAGGGGGGAGGTTACTGTCTTTTGAGTGGGTGCTGTAAAACTGTTCAATAATTTCAGAGACATTTTTGTGGCCGTCTATCATTTCCCATATTTCAGTTGCTGTCAGGTTGATGGTTGTTATTTTATCTGTAACAGGGGAGACTATTGTCATGTTCCCGTCACTCGATTTTCTGTAAGCAACCTCATTTCTGATCTTGAAGACTCTTTTATCCAAGGCATGCCTCCGCTTTTAAACCAAAGGTGTTCAATTTCCAAGAACATATAATATACATTAAGTAACTATATTTCAACTAAATTAAGGTGAATTGTTACAATAAGTCAGTAAACAAAAGGAAAAATCCTTTTTCTTGAAGCAGGATATTTTTCCTTAAATGTTTCTCTGTACCATTTTCTGTGCTTATGTGCTCTGGGGACGAGATTTGCCATGGTAAAGAGCATGAAGGCAAGTCCGGGCAGAGACCATGTAAGTATCGCCCAGCCTGTCCATTCCATTGTTTCCCCGAGGTAGTTGGGGCTTGCAACGAACTTGTGCATCCCTTTTTCGGGAAGATGGTATCCGGGACCTTTTTCTTTTCTCAGGGATCTTACAACATGGTCTGAATGGATGTTGATCACCATTCCTGTAAAAAATATGGCGACACCGGCGATAAAGCGGATATCGGAAAACCATGAAACTGAATAATCGGCGATATTGAACAGATAGTAACCATTGATGTAGCCGTTCATTCCATTGAACATCAGGGAAAAAAGGATTATGAGAACAGGCATCTTCTCTTCACCCCGGATGAGGAAGGGGTATATGAAAGTTCTCTGGATATAGTGTGTCAGCCAGATCGCAAGCATGATGCCTGTAACGGTCGTAACGGTTCCTGAACATGCAAGTAAAATCGGTATTATAACAACCGGAGACTCCATAAAAAGCCATCCAAATCTCGGACTTACCGAAGGACCCCATTTTTTTCCTGTGTGTCTTCCGTAGCCCGCTGTTACGAAATAGAGGGCAATAAAAGTAAAAAAAGCACTTATAAACTGTGCTGCAAGTAAAATTTCATATAAATTTTTCAATATTCTCTCCCGAAATCCGTTTATTTTTTCGGTATCGGCTCAATGTTTTTATTAACGAAATTAAATATCAGAGTCCTTCTGTAAAGTCCAAGGACATTCAAAGTGACTTTCACATAACCGCTCGTAAAGAAAAAATAGTCTCCGAAATCCTTTGCTTTATATTTGACATAGAGGTCGCTTACCCCGAATCTCATTCTCCCTGATGACCCTTCGTTCTGTATCAGTTCAAGTCCATCCACAGTGACCCATATGTATCCGGCAAAATGTTCGTCTTTAGGTCTTCTGGGTGTTGCTTTTATTTTGTAACAGAGCCTTCCATCCACTTTTTCGATGGCGACCACTTCCCTTTCGTACTCTTTATGACCGTTTTTGTCAAAATGGGGAATCCCCGGTTTTGATTCTCTGGGGTCATAACTTTTAGGGTTTCTTTCTTCCCCATCAACAGTATATTTGTGAACTTCATATACCAAGTTGTCATAAAAGTAGTCGTATCTTGTATAGACCACCTCCTCTTTCTCAAGGAGTTTGTCCGTCCTTGGATGCCTCCACTCCACAGTCACATGTCTGACACTTTTGACCCCGGCATATTTTTCATACATTTTTGAGTATTTGGCAGTTATTTTTTCAAGAATTTTTTCTGACATTTCAGGAGTGATTTTCATTCCTTCGTGTATTTCTTTACCGTGCAGAAAAGAAAAACTGCAAAGAAATGCAGTAACAGCAACATAAAAACAGATATTCCTCATCAGTCCCCCCCATTATTTTTCAACAGTCAGCAACTTCAACAGAGCACAATACCATAAGTTGATTTTTCCTGCAATTTTTAGAAACATCTCTTTTAAAACCATCATTTTCTGTGTCATCAAAGAGATATTTCTGAATAGATAGGGGCAAAGACCATTTTTTCGATGAGCTGAATCTGTGAAACGGTCGAGGAAAGGACAAATCCTTTTTCGATCCGGGGATGTTCTTCAAAAAAGATGTGCATGCTTTTCATTCTTCCTTTTGCTCCACTTTTCACTTCGACAGGATAAATTTTACCGTTTCTGACAAAAACAAAATCAATTTCAGCTGTACTGCTTTTTTTTGTTCTGTTCCAATAGTAAAGTTTATGATTTTCAGACCCCCCTGCTGCAAGAAGTTCCTGTCCGACAAATTGCTCTGCAACTGAACCTTTATAGACATTGTTAAGATCAGTTGCAGTTATGCTTTCTTTAGGGTCAATTCCGCATATATGCTGCATGAGACCGATGTCAAGGAAAAGAGGTTTGAATATCTTTGAGCTGGTTCCGGCTCCGAGTGGAAGACCGGAAACAGCCGTAGAGTGAACAAGATTGATAAGGAGTGCTTTTTCTAGGATGCTAAGAGAAGTTTTTGTCACTTCTATTCTTCTGTCAGGGTCAAGATGTGTGTATTTTATCTGTGACCCTACTTTTGACGGGATCGCCCGAACAATCTGTTCAATACTTTCAATGTTCACTTTCGAATTGTATTTTACCAGTGACTGAATATATGAATGGACTATGTCGTCATGGACTTTTTTAACTTCTGTTACCGATCCGGATTCAATGAATTTTTTCACAGCTTCAGGCATTCCGCCGACAATAAAATAAAGGCGGAGCTGCTCCATCAGTAAATTGTGAAGAGTTTCAGAGATCGGGGAGCGACTAAAAAGGGAAGGGATGTTTTCTGCAAGGATATCTTTTTTGCAACCCTTCAGAAACTCTTTGAATGTCATGGGGTGCATCCATTCAAATGTTACTCTGCCTACGGGAAATGAAATGTTGCCCATTGCAAATTCAAGAAGTGATCCGGCGGCAATTATGTGCAGATCAGGCATTTCCTCATAGAAGTATCTTAGGCTCAATAAAGCCCGTTCACATGCCTGAATTTCATCAAAAAAAAGAAGTGTTTCTCCCGGAACGATTCTCGATCCGGCATGGATTTCAAGATCAATGACAAGTTTTTTTGGATCAAGGTCTTTTTCAAATATTGGAGCAAGGGACCTATCCCTTTCAAAATCAAGGACAACAACATTAAAAAAGTGTTCATTTCCAAATTCTTTGACCGAATAGGTTTTTCCAACTTGTCTCGCTCCTCTGATGATCAGTGGCTTTCTCGGGGCAGAATCTTTCCAACTGACTAAAATATCTGTAATATTTCTTTTCATTAACCACCTCGCCTTTTCACTCAGCGTAATTTTACAAGGTTATTTTTACACATAATTTGTAATTTTACAAGGTTATTTTTACATTTTTGGCGTAATTTTACAAGGATAGTCGGTTTTTTCGGGAATTTGACAGCCATACTAAAGTTTTTTGTCAAGTTTTCTGCACATAATACTTGACATTTTTTTTATGTTGAATACATTAAACTACAGAGAAGTAAAAAAGGAGCTTTTTATGAAAGTATCAGAAAAAATTAGAAAGAAAATAAAGAAAATTCCCAAAGGAACAACTTTTACTTATAACGATCTTTTCATTGAAAGGTCTGAATATGTTGCGGCTTCAAAAGCCATTGAACGACTTATAAATGAAGGGCTTTTAAAAAGAGTTTCAACAGGAGTTTTTTATATTCCAAAAATTACTGTTTTTGGCGAATTGAGACCACCTGAAGAGGAGCTTTTGAAACCATATTTATTTGAGAATGGACAAAGAATTGCGTATATTACAGGAACATCCTTATA
>SLOD01000060.1 GCA_007132725.1 Candidatus Sumerlaeota bacterium | reverse complement strand
TTTTCAAACTTGATGGAGCAACCGGTATTTAAAGAAGCTGTACTTTATGCTTTACCTTATGGAAGCCAGGAAGATAGAGTTGCAGAAATTCTTAAAAAAATTGAATACATTGCAAACCTTTTGTGATGTTTATATTTCTATTTTGAACTCAAAAAAAAGTTATAAAACCCTTTTTTCATCATCCCTCAGAAAAAGCGCAATTCAATCTGTTTTTTAACCCACTGAATATAACGGTTTTTCTTGAAGTCAAACCAATGCTGTCTGTAATCTCCAGAATTATCAATGTTCCATTTAAAGTTTTTAAAAGGTTTTGGGTCGTTTAATACTCTGACTAATTTATCCCGTAATTCGGCATTATCAACGCTCTTGGCAAAATCGTCCATTATCTTAAAAGAATCACGAGATTCAAGCCCTTCAAACTCAAAATAATCAGCCCGGTTTTCCTCAATTTCCTCAATATCTTCGTTCCAAAGTTCTTCGTCCGCCACGATCAAATTATCAAATTCGGGCAATATCTTTATTTCGCCAGTCTTAAGATTATAAAAACATCTCATTCCGCAATCCAGATTCTCAGCAATCTCCTCAATCTGCTTTTCTGTCAACTTCATATCTCCTCCATACAAAAATCAACAACAACATATCAAATACAGCAAAAACATCAAGAGTTTTAATAGAAATACACTTGAAAGCAGATCACATCATACAGATTAATCTCTGGGAGAAAATTCCTAAACAAACACCAAAACTTATCGGCTTAGGGACGGGGGGAGTATGTTTTGGATAGTTGAGGAATGAAGGGATTTTTTTGAGCATAATATATAGATAAATTGCGACCTGCCCCCTTTTTTGTTCATGAATTTGATATGAAATCAGATGGCAACGACAATTATATTTCCATCCTGTCCTGAACTTAGGTAGAACCTATGGAAACCGGGTCAGGGCACAATAAGTCTACATATCCTCCCTTCATGCAACTCGAATGTACACCTAAATGTAAAAAATCCCCCGATAAGGATTAGGCGATGCCCAAGCCTGTCTTCCGTAGCTCTCTAAACTTGACGGATAATTATTAAGGCATATAATTTATTTGGAATATGTAGTTAAGGGAAACTATGAGAATCAGTTGTAAAATAAAAGAAATGCTTGTTGATGCGGCAAAAAGGTTTTTCGGGGATGACTGCAAGGTTTATCTTTTCGGGAGCAGAGTTGATGACAGCAAGAATGGCGGGGACATAGATATTTTTATTGAAACAGTAAAAGAAGTTTCAATTCATTCTGAAATAGATTTTCTGGTCGAGGTTGAAAAGAACATTACTTCAAGACATGTTGATCTTGTTGTTAAAACCCCCTCCAAAAAACATCGTAAAATTTTTGAAACTGCAAAGAAAGAAGGAGTTTTATTGTGCTGAAAGACGCTGTAAAAACATCGTATCTTCATTATGAAAGGGCTTTAGCCAACTATGAAGAGATAAAAGACTGGAAAATCAATGAAGAGCTTTTTGCTGACAAAGAAAAAGTTAAAACAACTGATGCTTTTATATTCAGATTCATAAAACTTCAGGACTATATGGGAGAAACCCTTTTCAAAAGAATTCTTGAGTCTGTTGGAGAATATAAAGACAGCATGTCTCTTCTTGATATGCTTGACTCTCTTGAAAAGTTGAAAATCGTAGAAAACGCTGAAGAGTGGATGAAATTCAGAAAAATCAGAAATATCCTTACCCATGAATATCCCGACAACTCTGACCAGATAACAGTTGGAATCATCGCCGCACTGAAAAGCTTCGTTGTTATTGGAGACATCCTTAAAAGCATAGAAAAATACGCCCGATCAAAAAACCTTTTGTGACTTCAACCCTGATTGAACTTCTCCCATAAATCAGGGGTCGCAATAAATCTATATATCCACCCTTCACATAACTCTGCACCCCGATAAGAATTAGGGTGGGACCAAAGCCTGTCTTCCAGTGGAATCTCTAAACTTGACGGATAATATTTGACTAAGAAAGATCCTGAATAATTTTCTTTATGGCATCGTGGAAGAACTTTTTATGTTGTCGGTTCGGGATTTAATTTTATCAATAGCTTCTGATATCTGGGTCAAGGTGGAAACAACCAGTTCTTTGTTAAACATAGACACCTTCTTCATCTATTTTCTTTTTCAGAGCTTTATTCATCATTTTTCGTATTCGCACAATGTCAACGGGTCGTTTAAAGAGTTTTTCCAATTCTTCCTGTATTGCTATAATCAGAAAAGGGTTAGGAGTTTCAGTTTCAATACAAATGTCAATATCGCTGTCTTCCTTAAGTTGGTTTCTTGCTGCAGATCCAAACACTCCAATCGAAATAATGCCATACTTTGAGGAAAATTCTTTTTTAAAATTTCTTAAAATGTTCAGAACATCTGATTTTTTAATAACCATAAATCAACCTTCCATCAAATTTCAAAACAATTATACTTTCATCAAACAAAGTTGTCAAACACTAAGTGCCATAGCTGTTAGAAATGCTTTTACAGAACCCCTAAACTTGACGGATTTAAGAAGGGTCGGCAACTTTTCCCATGAAAAGGATCGTTCCGTTTCTGTCATCCCGGATAACGAAAAAGAATGGTTTGTCGGCTCTGAAGGTTGTGGGCACACTTTCATCAACTATCTCAACAACTGTTGCTGCCGCGGCTTCTGTTCCTTCTTCTGTAACTTCAATGAAGGATTTGTGTTTGACCATGGATATCATGGGGTGAACATTGCTGCCGTCATTTACCATATTTTCAAAGCCCCCTTTGAATGCCTTTTCCATTCCGAAAGATTTCAGGATATCGTTAAGTTTTTTTTCATATTCGAGCTTGAATTTGGGAAGATGAATCCCTCCGAGGCCCCTTTTGTTGAAAGAATTCAGAATGTTATCAAATGTGTCCCCATCAAGAGATGCTATAAATTCATCAATGGGTTTAGGATCCCATTCATGCGGAGCAAAAGCATAAAAAGCCATTGTTCCTCTGCCGTAAGGCAATCTGACAGCTACAACTTTTTCATTTGCGTATGATTCATATTCGTCATGTTCTTTAAAAGCCATCATATCTACTTTTACTTTTGAACTATCATCTTTTGTAAAGTTAGTTTCGTAGGTATCATCTTTATCAAAAGTTGTAGTCCAGGCCCCTTTGAAGTAGATCGCATTTACAAGATACATTATCAGATCAGGAGGAAATTCATCGATCATATCTTTAATGTGACCTCCTGTTTTTTCTTCGATCCAGCTGTTTATGCTGTCAGGGGAGTCTGCTTCAAAAACTCCGGTTAAATAATAATTTTCAAGTGCCTCGATAAAAGATTCACGGATGGCATTTTTAAAAGCAGGGGCTATCCACATCGAATTTGCAAGTGTCAAAATCACATCTTTATCTGAGTATTCAAGTGATTCAAGAAGAGAAAGAAAACTTTCATTTACATCCTCAAGAGTAAGCCCTGTAAATTCTAATGCCTGCACCATTTCATCATAATTTTCACCGCTTGCACCATTCATTGTCATTGCAAGAGCAATCGATATTGAAACAGGAGAAATGAAAATATTTGCATCACCTTCATCTTCAAGAAGTGCCTTGAACAATTTCACAGCAAATTCAGTATTGGAATCAATAAGATCTTTTCCAACTTCTTCCGCCTTCTTATCAGATTCCGCATACTTCAACTGCAGTTCAGTATCAACTTCATCGTCGATAATTTCGTCATCTGTCTGGTCAGAATCATCCTGTCCTGCCGGATCGCTGTCTCCACCTGTAGTGTCTTTTGTGGTAGCCGAATTTGAACATGCTGCAAAAAACATAATTAAAACAGCAACTAACAATACAATTAGTTTTGATTTCATCGTATCCTCCTAATTTCCCAAAAAACCTGTCTTTTTATTAGTAACTCAAATATCGTTTTTTTATTTAAAAAAGTGCCGTCAGAAACTCAGAGCTAGTTAAAAGGTTGGTCAAAAAAAGATCTATTTTCTTAAAATATTTAAAGCTTTTTCCATTCCTTCAAAGATTTTATCTGAAACGGTTGAAGGGAAGTCTTTTGGAAGGGATTTTGAGACTTCATTTATGACAGAAGGTGTTTTTTCTACAAGTTCTTGGATTATATCTTCAACGATGTTTCCTGCCCCGCATTTTTTAGCTGTTGTCAGCCAGTGTCTTGTTTTGATGTTTTTCCAGTCATAGTGTTTGTTTTTGCCTCTTACAGCCATTGCCATCCTTAGTTTTTCAGGTGCAATTTGTCCTGCTTTTTTGCCCAGAAAAGGATAGGCTGATATGACATCATAAATGGGTGTTAATCGAAAGCCCCCTTTGTTTTCAATGAAAATACTGAAATTTTTTCCGTGACCATCCGGTGCTGCAAGTATCCAGAAAAGCAAATTTGCTTTAAAGAAAGTGTGTCTGTCTTTAAGCGAATCTTTGGAACCCATAAGAATTTTCATGATATCAGAGATGCCGGGTCCTCCATCCGATTCATATTTTTCCCAAGGTGATCTGCCTGTCACTTGACACATATCTTCAGCCGGAATTCTTAATATCCAGCTTCCATCTTTGGAAAAGGAGCG